>JBEKLB010000237.1:0-10432 GCA_050010415.1 Bryobacteraceae bacterium
CGCTGTTTTCGGAACCGGCGCGGCGAGATTCGGTTTACCATCTGGCAACCGCGAAGTCCCTGGCGTGGGGTAATTCAGCCACTGCGCTGAAAGAGTGGAACACATCAGGCCAACGACAATCGCAAGAGCGCTACGCATACTTGGCTCCTTTCTATCTGGACGCCTGCGCCGCAAGGGTTGCGTCGTAGACGATCCGGCCTCCTACCATGGTTATCATCGGCTTAATATCTTTGATCTGGTCCGCCGGAACGGTGAGGTAGTCGCGATCCAGCACCAACAGGTCCGCCAGCTTGCCCGGCTGAATAGAACCTAAGTTGTCTTCCTGGAAAACCAGATACGCATTTTTCCGAGTGTGCGCGATCAACGCGTCCTCCCGGCTGATGGTCTGCCGGATCACCTTGGTGCCTCCCACCATCCTGCCGGTAACGGCGAAATACAGCGTGGTGAATGGCAGGGTTTGATTGGCCGCGGTCCCGTCGGTTCCGAATCCCCATTGAATGCCGCTGTTCTGGATGGTGGCGAGCGGAGGCATATCGTATGCGCCGTCTCCGAACTCGTCGTGCATAATTCCTCCGTTGATCACGGCCCACGGGTGCACGGCGGCGTACATCCCCAGATTCTTCATGCGATCCAGCTGCCGAGCGTTGATCTGGTTTACGTGCGCAAAAGTCCAGCGCAGACCCTTAAGGGGATGTTCCTTGTTGATGGCCTCAATCTGGTCCAGGAATGCATCAATCGTATCGTGCAGTTCGGCGTGCACGTGCAGCGGCAAGCCGTCCTTAGCGATCTCCATCGCCATACGGCGCCACTGCTCCAGTTGGTCGGGTCTCGGATCGGACTTTATGGCGAACATCGGATCGTGCAGCGGACCGTAGACGCTTTCTCCAAAAAAGATATTGTCGATAAAACTGTCGCCTTGAAACAGCTTCATCTTCGGCACTTGCGCCAGCGCGCGATCCACCTGCTCGGGAGTTCCTCCCGCTGCGCCCTCGATACAAAAGATTCGTACATTGAGCCGGCCTTCGGCCTTCCACTTTTGAAAAATCGCCAGGACATCGGGGACGCAGCCAGGAACGCCTACCGAGGTAAGGCCCGCTCGATTCACGTGTTCCACCAGCGCCCGGCTGCTGGCCTCCAATTGCTCCGGCGCTACCTTCGGAAGTTTTGCGGCCACCGGACGAGTGGCTGGGATGTCACCCTGGATGATCCCCGTAGGCTTTCCGCTGGCATCGCGCTTGATGGAACCGCTCACGAATTCCGGCGGGTCCGGCTTGTTCGCTTCAATCCCCAGAGCCTGCAAAGCCTTGCTATTCAAAAAAACTTGATAGTACGATTCCTGGAGCGACACCGGATTGTCCGGTGCTATCTGATCCAGTTCTTCGCGCGTGAAACGCTTTGGATCGTCCGTAAACTGATTATGGGTCCAGCCACCGATGTTATAGACCCACTCCCCAGGCCCCGCTGCTTTCGCCCGTGCGCGCAGCATCTCGACGGCCTGTTTTCGGGATTCCATGCCATCGAAGCGGACCTCCCGTAGCCAGGTAGCGGCTGCGCGAAGAAGATGCATATGGTTGTCGATCAGCCCGGGAGTGACGGACCTACCCAGCAGATCGATCCTTCGGGTGTTCGGTCCGGCCAGCCGAGCCATCTCCTGGTTGCTGCCAACGGCCACGATGCGGTCGCCTTTGATAGCAACCGCCTGCGCAATGCTAAAGCGCTCGTCGACGGTAATGATTTTTCCATTCGACAGGATCAGATCCGGCGCCGGCTGCTGCGCACGCAACAACGAAGTTGCGCCCGCAGTCGTGAGTAGCACCAGAGTCCAGAAAGCACGTGTTTGAGAGGTGCGCATTTTGGTACCTGGTAGATTATAAGCGCGGATCTGGCGTCGTGTAACCTGGACGGATGAGCCAGCCCGACACTCAACCCGTCAATCAACCCAGCCTGATCGAATTGTGGGAGGAGCACACCAAGTACGAATTTGCCGTCCGCGACACCGACGCCACCATCGCCACCATGGTGGACGACGCTTACGTGAATCATATTCCCGTGATGACCGGCGGCTATGGAAAGCCCGCGCTGCGCCGTTTTTACTCCCAGGATTTCATCTCGAAAATGCCTCCCGATACCGAGTTGAAGCCCATCTCGCGCACCGTCGGCGCGGACCAGCTGGTCGACGAAATGATCTTCTCCTTCACCCACAGCATGGAGATGCCGTGGATGCTGCCTGGCATCCCTCCCACCAACAAACGCGTTGAAATACCGCTGGTGGCCATCGTCCATTTCCGCGATGGCAAGCTCGCCCACGAGCACATCTACTGGGACCAGGCCTCTGTCCTCAAGCAAATCGGGTTGCTTAGCGATGAGTCTCTGCCCGTCTACGGTTCCGAAACAGCGCGCCGCGTGGAAGCCGGAAAGCTTGCTAAGTAAGGGAGCTTGAGATGAATCACAGTACGGATCGCATCCTGACCACGCATTGCGGCAGTTTGCCGCGTCCCAAGGATCTTCTGGACTTAATGAAGGCCAAGATTAACGGAGATCCCTATGATGCCGGCGCTTACGCCGCGCGCATTCGGAGCGCAGTCTGTGAGATTGTGCGCCAGCAAGTGGACTGCGGAATTGATGTACCTACCGACGGCGAGCAGGGCAAGCAAGGCTTTTTTGCGTACGTGAATGAACGCCTGACCGGCTTTGAGCCCAGGCCCGGTCCTCGCCCCGCCATGTTCGAGGCGGAAGTGCGGGATTTTCCCGAGTACTACAAACAATACTTCAGCACCGCGATGCTGGGCGTAACCATCGCGCCTCTGGTCCAGTTCGCGTGTACCGGCCCGGTGTCCTATCGTGGACAGGACGCTCTGCTCCGGGATATCGACAACCTCAAGGCCGCGCTGCACGGATTAGAGCCAAGCGATGTGTTCCTGCCGGCCGTGGCGCCGAGCGGCGTTGGAAAGAACGAATATTACCCGAGCTACGAAGCATACATGCTCGCCGTAGCAGAGGCTCTGAGCACCGAGTACCGCGCGATCGTCGAGGCTGGTTTTCTGCTGCAAATCGACGATCCGTTTCTCACCGAGCTTTACAGTTACTCATCCCTGAGCGCCGCCGATCGCCGGAAAACCGCCGAAACATATATAGCAGCGCTCAACCACGGCCTGCGCGGCATTCCGCCCGAGAAGGTCCGTTTCCACACTTGCTACGGGATCAACGAAGGGCCGCGTGTGCACGATGCGCCGCTCATGGACATGCTGGAAGTGATTCTGAAAGTGAATGCCGGGGCTTACTCGTTCGAGGCCGCGAACCCACGCCACGAACATGAATACCACGTGTTCGAAAATGTGAAGCTGCCGGATGGCAAGCTCATCATACCGGGCGTAGTCACTCACGCGAGCAACATCGTGGAACATCCCGAGCTCATCGCCGAGCGCATCGTTCGTTTTGCCCGCCTGGTAGGCCGCGAGAACGTGATCGCGGGAACCGATTGCGGCTTCTCCTCTCAGGCAACTTATCAGCCCGAGATCCATCCGTCGGTGGTGTGGGCTAAATTCCGGGCCATGGCGGAAGGCGCGCGCCTGGCTACCCAGCAGCTTTGGCCTTAAGCAACGCAGGTCATTTCAAAACGGTCCATCACCAAAACTGATAGGTATCATTCGGGGTCCCGTATCGACGCCGCGAGCGTTGGACGTTATCCTTTGATTGTCTGCCATTTCAGTCTGACCCCATGAACCGTAGCAACCATCCCTTATTCGCCACCCTATCCCGTTTGGCGCTCGTTCTGGCGTTATGCGGAGGATTCGCGCGATTCGCGCGCGGGATGGAAAGCCCCGTTGCCGACGCGGCCATGAATGGCGATCGCGCAACCGTGCAGGCGCTATTGCGGAAGAATGCGGATGTCAACGCACCGCAAGCCGACGGCGCCACGGCGCTCCAATGGGCCGCGTACCGCGACGATCTCGAACTTGCCGATCTGCTGATTGCAGCCGGCGCCAACCCGAAAATTCCCAATCGTGAAGGCGCCACCGCGCTCCAACTCGCATCGTTGCGTGGCAGTGCCGCTATGATCGAGAAGCTGCTGAATGGAGGAGCGGATGTCAATGAGCACGGCGTGAATGGCGAGACGCCGCTCATGTTCGCAGCCAGAAACGGGAGCCTTCCGGCGCTCGATCTGCTTTTGAAGCGCGGCGCCAGGCTGGACGCCAGGGAATCGCTGCGCGACACCACCGCTCTCATGTGGGCCGTGGAACAAAAACACGTCGATGCTGTCCAACTGCTGATTCAGCATGGCGCGGACGTGGGCGTCGCGTCCGGCCCCGATTCTAAAGGTGGTACGGCGTACCTGGCTCCCAACATCGAGGAGCGCGAGGCCCAGGAAAAACTGATTCGCAAAGTGCGAAGTGTCGCCGGTTTAGATGAAGCCGCGATTGCCGCCGCATTTGGCGTGGCGCAAAACACCAAGGGCGGTGGACTAACTCCGCTGGTACTGGCCGCGCGGGAAAACTGCATGGAATGCGCCCGATTGCTGGTGGACGCTCACGCTGACGTCAACCAAACCACTCGCTATGGATGGAGCGCGCTGCTGACCGCCGTGCAGAATCGGCACTACCTGCTTGCGTCCTATTTAATGGATCATGCAGCCGATCCCAACATTGCCAATCATGGCGGTTGGACGCCGCTGTACCTGGCAGTTGACAACCGCAACATCGAGGGTGGCGACTACCCGGTGCGCGTGCCCGATATGGACTCTCTGGCTTTCATCCAACTTCTCCTCGGCCATGGAGCGAACGTAAACGCGCGAATCTGCGGCACCGAGTCCACAGCCCAGCGCTGCAAGGGCGACAGCACCGAAACGCGAACCATTTTCACCATGCAGTGGCTCTATGAAGACGGTGCAACGGCATTTCTGCGCGCCGCGCAATCCGGTGACGTAACCGTGATGAAGCTGCTTCTTGATCACGGAGCAGATCCAAAAATTGCCACTTCCAATGGCGATACCGCGCTAATGGTGGCGGCGGGAATCGGCTGGGTGGACGGCGTGACGTACGAGTGGTCCGAAGCCGAAAGTCTGGAAGCGGTCAAGATGTGCCTGGACCTTGGCATCGACCCCAACAGCGTCGATCAAGACGGGCGCACTGCGCTGCACGGCGCCGCGCACAAAGGACGGAACCAGGTGGTTGGTTTGCTGGTTGAGCATGGCGCTAAACTCGACGCCCGGGACAACGGCAGCCGCGACACCTTCACCGGCTCGCTCGAAGGTCACAGGTGGATGCCAATCGATTATTCCCGGGGCTTGGTGCGCGTGGGCGTCCAGTCCGCCGTCGCCCGGCCGGAGACGGAAGCGCTTCTGAAGAAGCTCATGCAGGAACGTGGCATCCCGGTCCCAGCCGCCACCGGCAGTTCCATCTGTATCACCGATCTCTGCAAAGGAAGTTCGCCCCAATGAATGTACCTTTTTTCCATCGAACCACCGCTGTCGCATTAACAGCGTTTCTCGGACTGCTGCTCGCGACGCCATTGTGGCCTCAGGCTCCCCCACCGAATGCTGGAACCACTGCGGCAAAGGCAGCGCCTGCACCCGCATGGCCGCCCTCCGGACCAACACCGAAGACCACCGATGGCAAGCCGGATCTCTCGGGCGCCTGGGCGCCGAACGCCATTCGTCAGAACGTCGATTTGGTCGCCACGGGCGTCGTTGTCCCGTTCCAGCCTTGGGCGGAGAAGGTGTACAAGGAACACAAAGACAACATTTCGCGAGACGACCCCGAAGCGCGTTGTTTGCCCCCCGGAGTCCCGCGCATGACTACCACGCCCTATCCATTCCGAATCATGCAGACGCCAGGCCTGACGATCATCGTTTATGAGGGTGGCGCGCACGTCTGGAGACAGATCTTCACCGATGGACGTCCGCACTCGGAAGATCCAAATCCTTCCTGGCTCGGAGAATCCATTGGCCGTTGGGACGGCGACACGTTTGTGATCGACACCATTGGGTTGAACGGCAGGACTTGGCTCGATGAGGCGGGCTTGCCGACCACCGAATCGTTGCATGTGATTGAGCGCTTCCGCCGGCCTGATTTCGGGCACCTGGAGATCGAAAACACGGTGGACGATCCAAAGGCCTATACCAAGCCTTGGACGTTCACCACTCACCCTGTAATGCTTAAGGGCGAACTGATGGAGTACATCTGTCAGGAAAATAATCGCGACGTCGAGCATCTGGTAGGAAAGTAACCGCGGCAAGCGGATTGGATGGCTGGGAGCGCTCCAGCACGGAGCCGCTCCCTGAAATCTCTACGCTAATTGCTTCTTGATGGGCAGATCGCGGATCCGTTTGCCGGTGGCCGCGAAAATCGCATTGCAAATGGCCGGCGACATGGGCGGAACGCCGGGCTCGCCAACGCCGGCTGGTGGAGCGGAGCTCGGCACAATGTGAACGTGCGTCTCCACGGGCGCTTCGGTCAGGCGAGAAACCGGATAATTATTGAAGTTGCCTTCGACCACCCGCCCATTGGCGGCCGTGATTTCTCCCATCAACGCGATGCTGGTCCCGAACACGGAGGCGCCTTCAAATTGCGAGCGAACGCGATCGGGATGAATCACCTTGCCGGTGTCGAGAACCAAGTCCACGCGTGGAATCCTCACTTGGCCCTTGTCCACCTCTACTTCGACGACGGCTGCGACATACGTCAGGAAGCTGCGGTGCACGGCAATCCCAAACCCGCGCCCGTTTCCAGACTTCTTCTTGGCCCAGCCAGACCGTTCGGCTGCGATTTCAACCACGCGCCGCATCCGCGCGATATCGAGAATATAAGGATCCGCACCTTTGCGCTCGGCTGGCGGGCGCAGATCGATCTGTCGCGGCTTGCCCAGCACATCTAGAAGATATTCGACGCGATCGCGCCCCGCGGCCGCCGCCAGTTCATCGGTGAAGGACTGCACGGCGAACGCGTGTGGAATGTTGGCCACCGATCGCATCCAGCCAATACGGATTTTCGTATCCGCTGGTCCGCATTCCGCGCGAAAGTTTGTCAGATCGTACGGGACGTCGTTCCATCCCATATCCAGCTCGAATGTCCCATATTTGGCCGCGACATCGTCCTGCGATCCGATCGGAGGGAACACGCTGCGCTGCAACCAGGCCGTGGGACGCCCTTTTTCATCCGTCGCTGCCTTCATGTACATGGCCGCCACGGCATGATAAAAGTCGAAGCGGATATCGTCCTCGCGGCTCCAGACCACCTTCACGGGTTTGCCCAGTTGTTTGGAGAGTATGGCCGCTTCGGCGACATAATCCGGTTTCGATTTGCGCCCGAAACCACCGCCCAGCAACGTAACGTGGCAGAGGACATCCTCTGGCTTAATGCCCAGAGCCTTCGCCACCGTGTCTTGCACGGCCTGCGGATTCTGCGTTGGCGCCCATGCCTCTACCTTGCCGTTCTTGAACTCCGCTATTGCCACCGGCGGTTCCATCGAAGCATGCGCCAGATGCGGCACGTAATATTCCGCTTCATGAACCTTGCTGGCCTTCTTGAACACGGCGTCCACGTCGCCATCGTTGCGCGCCACTTTGCAAGCTTGTCGCGCCGTGTCTCGCAGCGTCTTCTTGTACGCGGCAGAATCAAAGCCGGCGTTCGGACCCAGGTCCCAGTCGATTTTGAGTTTCCTGCGGCCTTGCATCGCGGCCCAGGTATTGTCGGCGATTACCGCCACTCCGCCCACCGGCTGAAAACCATAGGGCGGTTTGAATGCCGGGATGGTCAACGTCTTCGAAACGCCGCGGACCGCGCGCGCTTCGCCATCGTCATAGCTCTTGAGCTTTCCCCCGAACACGGGCGGGTGTTCGATGGACGCATAAACCATGCCGGGCACTCGTGCGTCCATGCCGAAGGTCGCTTTGCCTTCCAGAATTTTGTCCAGATCCGCGATCGGCACGTCCTTGCCGACGTAGCGATATTCAGCCGGAGACTTGAATTTGAGTTGCTCTTTCTTGGGCACCGGCTGCTTCGCAGCCAGGGCGACCAGTTCGCCGAAGCCCAGCTTCCGATTGGATTTCGCGTGCACCACTTCGTGATTCCTGGCCCGGCATTCGGCCACCGGTACGCCCCATTTCGAGGCGGCCGCGCTCTCGAGCATCATGCGCGCCGTAGCGCCGGCCTCGCGCATGGGGTCATAAAAGTCGCGAATGGATTCTGAGCCGTCCGTGTCCTGGCTGCCATATTTCTTATCGCCGATGGCCTGCTCGATTTTCACTCGCGCCCAGTCCGCTTCCAGCTCTTCGGCCACAATCATGGGCAGAGCCGTGCGGATACCAGTGCCCATTTCGGAGCGATGCGCAATGATGATGACGCGTCCGTCGGGTTCGAGGCCCAGGTAAACGCTGGGCTGCCATGTAGCGCTGCCGCTCGGGGCGGCCGATGTCTTCAGAGGCAGGACACTTGCGCCCAGCACCAGCGCGCCAGTGGAGAAAACACCGCCCAGGAAATCGCGCCGGCTGACGACTGTTATCGTTTTGGACTTCATGCTTTCGGCCTTCATGCTTTCGGCTTTCATGCTTTCGGCTTTCATGCTTTCACCCCAGCCGCCATCTTCACCGCTTGCCGGATCCGTTGATACGTTCCGCAGCGGCAGATGTTCCCCTGCATCGCTTCGTCGATATCGCGATCCGTCGGCGTTGGTTTTTGCGCCAGCAGCGAAGCGGCTTGCATGATCTGCCCGGCCTGGCAATAGCCGCACTGTGGCACATTCACCGCTCGCCAGGCTTTTTGCAAAGGATGATCGCCGTTCGGATTGAGCCCTTCGATGGTGGTGATCCGCTTGCCGGCCACGTCGCTCATATTCGTGACGCAGCTGCGCGTTGCTTTGCCTTCCACGTGTACGGTGCAGCAGCCGCATAGCCCCATCCCGCAACCGAATTTCGCGCCGGTCAGTTCCAGCAAATCGCGCAAATACCACAGCACTGGCATCGCGGGATCGCCATCATATTCTCTGAGCGATCCGTTCACTGTAAGTTGAATCATTTTTGTTCCTCGCTTTTTGCCCGGCTTTGTGCCCGGCTTTGTGCCCCACTGGGGGCGTCATGTTGAGCGTGGATCGGATCAACCCAGCGCACAAGGCTCGGCTCCTCCACAGGTTCGATGTCCAGGTTAACAACTACTGCTTCGTTGTCGCTCCGGACCAGCACACACTCCAGAGTCTCCACGGGGGACGCATTGATCTCCTGGTGCGGCACGTACGGCGGCACATAAATAAAATCGCCCGGCCCCGCCTCAGCCGTGTATTCCAGACGATCACCCCAGCGCATGCGGGCACGGCCGCGCACCACATAAATGACGCTTTCGAGCGCGCCATGGTGATGAGCTCCGGTTTTGGCGTTGGCGAAGATGCTGACCGTTCCGGCCCAGATCTTTTGGGCGCCCACGCGGGCGTGGTTGATCGCTGCGGCGCGGTTCATTCCCGGCGTCTGCGCCGTGTTGGTGTCGAGAGAACCGGCCGGAATCACTCTTACACCTTGAGTCTTCCAATCCACCTGTTCAGCCTCGCCCATATCGCTCCAGTTTAACCGACTTTGCACAATTCAACTAGACCGCGTGTTAGCTTGGCAGAATGAAAGCGAAGTTGGTACTGGCAGTGCTGGTGGCACCGCTAACGTGGCCCTTGCTCGGCGCCGCGCCCGATTATCAATTACAGAAGATCGGCAACGGAATCTGGGCGGCTATCGTAAGTGACGAGGGATTGGCCGGCGGCAACGCCGGATTCGTGATCGGCGATGACGGCGTCCTGGTGATCGATACGTTCCAGGACCCGCGGCCGGCGAAGGCGCTGCTCGCCGATATTCGTAAGCTCACGCCCCTGCCCATCCGCTTCGTGGTCAACACGCATTATCACTTGGACCACGTCAACGGCAACGACGTATTTGCCGCGGCCGGAGCCACCATCGTCGCGCATCGCAACGTACGCGCCTGGATGCGTACCGAAAACATCAAGATGCTCGACCCTCCCGTGACGCCGGAGAAGAAGGCGCGTGTCGAATCACTTGCGCTTCCCACGGTGGTCCACGACAGCCACCTCGATCTCTATCTTGGTTCCCGACGCATCAACGTTCGTTATTATCCCGGCCACACGGGCGGCGATTCCGTTGTTTGGATCCCCGACGCGCATCTGGTGTTTTGTGGCGACATGCTGTGGAAACAGCACGTTCCCAACCTGATCGATGCCACCACCAAGGCGTGGGTGGAATCGCTGGATGCGATGCAAAAGGATTACGGGCCATCCACATGGGTGCCGGGACACGGCGGGATCGCGAACGCTCAAGACGTGCTGACCTTCCGAAAATATCTCGCCGACTTGCGCACCAACGTGCGGCTCGAGGCGGCTGCCGGGAAATCGGGCGATGCATTGGTTCAGGCGCTATTGCCGGCCCTCAAATCCACTTACGGGA
>JBEKLB010000238.1:0-10203 GCA_050010415.1 Bryobacteraceae bacterium
TGGTCGCGCTTGGAATCAAGAACTTGCGCGACCGCCTTACCGCCTTGCGCCGGCATGGCCGGCCCCACCGCTCCCTCACGGTCGCGGCTCGGTTACAGTCGCGGCCCGGAGCATATCTGCGAGAATTGAGTCGGGCCTGTCGTACGGGTGGTCGCTCGCGGATCGGGAAACCGGTTGGCGGGAGGAAAGTCCGGTCTCCACAGGGCAGCATGCCGGCTAACGGCCGGGGGGGTTCGCTCAAAGCGGATTTCACGGAAAGTGCCACAGAAAATATACCGCCGGGAGTTGGGCGCAAGTCCGGCCTTCGGTAAGGGTGAAAAGGTGCGGTAAGAGCGCACCGCGGAGGGAGCGATCCTTCTGGCAGGGCAAACCCCATGCGGAGCAAGACCAAATAGGGGAGGAGGAGCGGCCCGCTCCGTTCGACTTCCGGGTAGGTTGCTAGAGCTTGGCAGTAATGCCTTGCCCAGAGGAATGACTGCCGCCTCTTTTGGGTGTCCAACCCATGGGGGGTACAGAAACCGGCTTACAGTGCGGCAGGCCCAAATAGATTGACGCCGTCAGCTAGCGGTTGAGGAGAAACCGGCTCCAGCCGCGCTGTGAAATGGAACGCGCTGCCCTGGCCTTCTTGGCTCTCCACCCAGATGCGTCCGTCCATCATCTGGACCAATCGGCTGGCGATGGTCAAACCGAGACCGGTGCCGCCAAATCTTCGGGTGAAGGAGCCGTCCACCTGGGTGAATGCATCGAAGATCAGCGCTTGTTTTTCGGCTGGAATCCCGATTCCGGTATCGCGCACGGAGAAGTGCAGCGCTTGCCCTTTCTCGGGTGCCCGTTCGATCTCGACCGAGACGCCGCCTCGCTCGGTGAACTTGATGGCGTTCCCGATGAGATTGATCAGAACCTGCCGCAGCCGTCCAGGATCGCCTAAGACCCGCGCCGGCACGTCCGGCTCCACGTCGCACACCAGACTCAGCCGCTTGGCATCCGCCGGCACCTTCAAGCCCTTGAGCGTGTCGAGAACCAGATCGCGCAGATCGAACTCCTGCATTTCCAGGGTTAGCTTGCCGGCTTCAATCTTAGAGACGTCCAGAATGTCGTTGACGATGGTAAGAAGGGACGCCGCGGAGCTCTGCACCAGAGTCAGATATTCGCGCTGCTCGGCATCCAGACCCGTATCCAGCAAAACCTCAGTCAGGCCGATGATGCCATTCATGGGAGTGCGAATCTCGTGGCTCATGTTGGCCAGGAATTCGCTCTTGGCGCGGCTGGCGGATTCGGCCGCCTCCTTGGCGCTCAGTAAATCGGCTTCGGCCTGCTTGCGTGCGGTGATATCCACACCATGGCCCACCATGCTACAGACCGTGCCCAGCGCGTCGCGCAGCGGTTGAAACGTAAAATCGATGATCATCGGCTGTTGACGCTGATCGAGAACCTGGGTCTCGAAACGCACCACTTCGCCTTTTGCCGCGCGCATCATCATGTGCCTCACCCGGCTCTGTTCGTCCGGGCTGTATCTCCAGCCAACCGTTTCCCAGAACGGGGTGCCGAGCACATCCTCCAGCCGGAGCCCGGCGCCTTCGATGGCGGCGATGTTGCATTCGATGAGTTTGCCGTCCAGCGCGAAAAGGCCGACAAACCCGAGCAGAGAGTCGATGATATCGCGCAGCCTCTTCTCGCCGGCGGCCAGTTTGGCCGACGACTCCAGACGCTCCGTCATGTCTCCAATGGCGCCGACAATGCGAATGGGCGCGCCCTGATCGTCACGAACGATGCGGCCGCGCGAAACCACCCAACGATAGGTGCCATCACGGTGCATCAGGCGGAGTTCGTCCTCGAACCGGTCTTTGGTGGGGTCCTGATTGTAACGGTCCCTGGTCTCCGACATTCGCGCGCTGTCTTCGGGATGGATGCGCCCAAAGAACGACGCCGCAGCGTTGGGCAACTCGTCGTCGCGATAGCCCAGAATCTCCTTGTAACGCGGGGAAAGATAGTAAGCGCCGGTTACGATGTCCCAATCGAAAATACCTTCGTGGATGGCCTCGGTCACCAAGGCGTAGCGTTCCTCGCTCTCACGCCGCGCGGCCTCGGCCAGGATGCGCGTGGAAATGTTGCGGCCATTCCACAGAACGTGGGTGCAATTTCCGCCCTGGTCCAATACCGGATAGATGGAAACCTCGAGCGCGTCGCGCAGATCCGACTGAGGCAGTTCGCTACGCAGGGTGGTATTTTCAGCCACCGCTTGTTGGTAGAACAAACGCCTGGCTTCGATTTGGTCCGGCGGCAGCCCGGTTGCGGCCAGCAGCTCGCCAAAGTCCCGGCCGAGGAAATCCGCAACGTCTTTCCCCATTCTGGACGCAAAGTTTTCCGTGAGTGCGCGATTGACAGCCTCCGTAACGAAGACATTGCCTGGTTCCACCCGGAACAGCGCCTGCAGGTCCGAAGTGGAGTTGAAAATTACCTTCTGCCGCGCTTCGCTCTCCCGCAGGGCCGCTTCGGCTAGCTTCTGGTCGGTGATATCGAAGCAGTAACCGACGATCTCCAGCGATTGGCCGGTGGCGTCCCTCACCAGCCGAAGTTCGTCGTGCGTCCAGCGGTACGCTCCGCTCTTGGTGCGGAAGCGGTAATCGCAGCTGTGCGCACCGTGTTCCATGGCGTGAGCCAAATGGCCATATACAGCAGCGACATCTTCCGGATGGATACGATCGCCCCAGAATCCGCGCTGGCGCAAGAAGTCCTCGGGCTCGTAACCCCACAGCGTCCGGACTCCTTCGGTTACGAATTCGGTCGCAAAGTCGCCACCCGGCTTGCAGATGAACATTGCGATGGGGCTGGCGTTGAGCAGGGACTCCAGACGCTCTAACTTGGTTTGTCCCGCTTCCAGATTTTGAGCCAGCGACGTTAAAGAGGTTTCCATGAGTGGCCTAGTCCGTGGGCCAGGGTTCGTGTATCTCTTTGCGTCTGAAGCACATGGGTTGAAGGTATCTGATGAGAAATCGGCTGGTTTTATCCTGGGCTTTAGGGGCTGATTCGGCCCGGATGTGGTGGTGGAGGATGGTGGTGTGGGATCTTGAAAGAAGTGCTGAAACCCTGGCCCTGGCTTCGTTCCGCGCTCGACCACGGCACCCGCCAGCAGGTGACGCGCCTGGGCCTTTTGTTCACCTTGACATGCGTTCTGGTGTCGCTGGCGGCGTTCGTCTCGGCCAACAACCTGCTGTTTCTGATTCTGGCTTTATTGCTCGCCACCTGGATGGTATCGGGATTTATCGGCCGCCTTTCGCTCGCCGGGCTGGAATTGGATTTCCTCTTGCCCGAGCACCTGTGCGCCGGGCGGAAGCTGATGGGGCGCGTCGTGATCCGCAATACCAAGCGCTGGATGGCGTCCTTTTCGATCCACGTGGCCGGATCGAGCGAGAGTGGCCTCTCGCAGCCGCTCTATTTCCCCGTGATTCCCGGCAAGGCGCGAATCGAAGCGCCGGTGGAACTTTTCTTCGCGCACCGCGGCGCCTATCGGCAGAACAGCTTTCGTTTTTCCACCCGATTCCCATTCGGATTCGCCGAGCGGCGCATCAACGTGCAGCTGCTGCGCGACATCATCGTGTATCCGTCCATCGATCCCCAGGCCGGGTTCGAGGAACTGCTGATCTCATTGCAAGGCGAGATTGCATCGTTCTATCGCGGGCAGGGAAACGATTTCTATCGCATTCGCCCATACGAGGCGCTCGAAAGCGCTCACCATGTGGATTGGAAAGCCACCGCTCACACCGGCGACCTGCAGGTCCGCGAGTTCGCGCGCGAACGGGAGCAAGCCGTCGCGTTTTTTCTCGATCTCGAGGTCCCTGGCTCCCAGGCGGTGTGGTTCGAATCCGCCGTGGACCGCTGCGCTTTTCTGGCGTGGAATCTTTCCCAGCGCGGCTCTCGCATCCGCTTTTGCACGCAGGAAGTGGACTGGCAGCTTCCCGAGGAGGCGGATGTTTACACCATCCTGAAGTACCTGGCGATCGTTTCTCCGAGGCAGGGCAGGCGGCTGTCCGCATCGCAGGATCGGGATGTCTTTCAGATTGTCTTCTGCGCGTCGCCCGAACGGCTAGCGCAGGCGGGATGGGAACTGGGCGGAAGCAACGTGCGCTTACTGACGCCCGAACCCGAGCCGGTTGAACTGGGCGCCGGCCAGAAGTAAGCTCTTCCATTTTCGATCCAAGTAAGGTACAAATAAAAATCTATGCTCACTCTCAGTGGATTCAAGACCTGCTCTCTTTGTCTCGCGCTAACCTGGCCTGTTTTCGCGGCGGGGCCGGCGCTGGTGGTGGATCGCGGTTTGCCGCAAGCGAATTTGAACAATACGTCCGGCGACTACCGCAGCAACATCCGTTGGAGCTTGTACGAAAGCGGATTCCTGGGCGACGATTTCTCGGTGGGTGCGGCCGGAGAATCCTGGGTGATCGATACCATCCGGGTGTGGACTGTGCCGGGTGTCAATGCGGTAGATCCGGCTCATCTGGGCGACTTTTATCAGGACGTCCGGCTGTACTTCGGTGGCGCCGAAGGCGGTCTCACGCCGCTCGTCACCGGGCTGCTCAAGCCCGGGAGCGACCAAGCCGGCAATTCCGATGTCGTAATCTCCGACGCAACGGCGGCTGGCACTGTTCCTTATGACGATTTCGGAACGAATATGCGGGTCTGGCAAATCGACTTCACTCGATTGAACCTTGCGGTGGAAGGTGGCATGAAGGTTCGTTTCGGCGCGTGGGGGCTAGGCCGTCCGATGCCCAACGCGGTGGGCAAGAACGCCGGTAAGACGTACGCCTGGTTCAATGCGGCATCCAACTCCGAACTGGCCGCCGCCAAACAGGACGGCGCCGATGGCGAGATGCTTCTGTTCACGTCGGGAGGCAAATTCAAGAGCACCTTCAATGGCAAGGGCGCCGGATGGGACAAGAGCTCCGATATCGACGTGCAGGTTTTCGGACATCGCGCGGAGGCGGGGTCGAAATAAGGTACGCGCCCTAGCGTTATGTGAGCTTATCGGTCCGCTTGACAGCAACTTCGCGTTTTGCGAAGACGTGGATTGGGCTAGGTAACACCTTGGTCCTGGAGCCGGTCAAAGGCGTTGCACATCATCAGCCGGAAAAAGCTGTTGGAGGCAGGCAAGAAGTACGGGACAAAGGTGGAGAGCGCCTTGGACGGATGGTGCTGAGTCGCAAAAGCGGCTAAATGGCTTATACCGTTTTCAATGTGGGTGGCAACGATTTCAGATTGATCGCCGAGATCTTCTTTGAAGACCAAACGGTTCTCGTCCGTCACGCATTAACGCACGCCGAATATGACAAGGAGAGCTGGAAGAAATGACCCGAGCGCCCGAGATAGAAAACAAACGCGAGTATGCGAAATTGTTGGCGGACATGTTGCCGCACGTCATTCATACAGGAGCGGAGAATGAACGCTACACGGCTACTCTCGAGGCGCTGCTGGCAAAGCCTGGTCGTACGCGGGAAGAAAGCCGAATGGTGGAGCTACTGACGTTATTGATCGAGAACTTCGAGGAGAAAAACTATGCTATCCCGAGAGCTGCCCCACGAGATCTGGTGCGTCATCTCATGGAGTCGAACGGGCTCCGCCAGCTGGATCTGATCGACGTGTTCGGTGCTGAAAGTACCGTCTCGGAAGTTCTTAGCGGCAAGCGGGATCTGGCGAAGTCGCATATCGAAAAATTGAGCCTGCGCTTCAACGTATCTCCCGACGTGTTTTTCGAGCATCGCCCCAAGGCAGCCGCGACATTTAGAAAATAAGCTTCAAGCCGAACTGGATCTGCCGCGACGTGGTAGCCGTGCTGGTGATCAAGCCGGCCGTGGGGCTGATGGCGCCGTTCGAGAAGACGGTCGCGTTCGGCGTTCCGAAATTCGCGTGATTCAGGATGTTGAAGAACTCGGCGCGAAACTGCAAATGGGTACGTTCGGTGATCGCGGTGCTTTTGAAGAGTGAAAAGTCGACATCGGCCAGGCCTGGTCCGCTGTACACACCGCGCCCTAGATTCCCGTAGGTGCCGGCGGTGGGCAGAATGAACGCGTTGGGATTGAACCACTGATTCGGGTTGCCTGATACCACCGGGCCGGAAAACGCGGGATTGAGCGAAGGCCGATCGGGATTTCTGGTATCGCCGTCTCCGGATCTGTTCGATCCAATCTGCGGCGTAAAGGGAAAGCCGTCCAGCAGTGTGACGATGGCATTGAGCTGCCAACCGCTCACCAGATGGTTTCCGACGCCGCCGAGGCTGTTGGCCAACGCTTGGCCTTTGCCAAACGGCAGTTCGTAGGTGCCCGAAATATTTGCCTGATTGGGTATGTTATATGCGGACGGTCCCCAATCGCGATGCAGATCGTATGTATCCAGCACCATTTGCGCTTGATTCGAGGATTGCGCTCCCGTCAGCGCCGAGTTGAAATCCAGATCCTTCGACCAGGTGTAGTTCGCGCGAAACTGGAATCCCTTGCTGAAGCGATGGCTCACCTCCACTTGCAGCGCGTTGTAGCTGGTATTGCCTTCGGTGTACCAGAAAAATCCCGCGCCTAGACTGGGATTCGGTAACGTGGCGTGAGGCCCTGGAATGTACTGCGCGCCTTGTGGCACGAAGCCTGCGACGGTGCCATTGCCGCCCGCTGAGCAGCCGGCCGCATTGGAACAAATCTGTGGGGCAATGGCATTGGGATCGACACTCAACAGCCCGTGGTATCCGAAAGAACCAACATAGGCCACGCGCAGCACCGTATCGTGGCTCAGTTGCTGCTCAATGGTGAAATTCCATTCCTGGACGGTCGGGGTCTTGGCGTTGGGTTGTACCCCCTGCGGAGCGTAGATAGTGCCTGGCCCTGGAGGCACGCCGGGAGTGATGGGAACCAGCGAGGGCAGCGATCCCCGGAGCGAAACGGAACCATTGTAGGGCGGGAGTGAGTTGAGCAGGAAACTCAAATTGTCGATCAGCGAATAGTACATCCCGTAGCCGGCGCGAACGGCTGTTTTCCCGTTTCCAAAAACATCCCAGGCCAGGCCCGCGCGGGGGCCGAGCAAGTGGCCGGCATTGTTCTGCGTAAAAACGGAGTTGCCCACCAGCGGATTCGTCTCCAGAATTCCATTGGAACCCGTGATGTAGTTAGAGGCTCTGCCCGATTCTTCGTTCCAGCCCGTGGTGAATTCATAACGCAGGCCGGCCTGGAAGGTCAGATTCGGACGCAATTTGATCGCGTCCTCGAAATACGCCGCGCCGAAGACGCTGCGCCAGCCGAGCTCGTTCGGATCCGGCACCACTTGAAACGATGTCACCGTACCTTGCAGAAATGTGGTCAAACTCGCGAAACTGGCTTGGCCAAGCTGGCGCGATGCGGTGTTCTCGTTTTCCTGCACGCGCTGAAACCAGACGCCGGTGGTGATCTGATGACGTCCCTTGATGATCTGCACGCCATCGGTGTATGTAAAAAGATTTCTGCGATTCCAGACGTTAGAGGCGTTGTTGGGCCCAGCGGACGTTATGGCACCGCCGCTGGATGTGGTCACGCCGCCGCCGATCACAAAGCCGCCAGGATCCAATCCGGTGACAAACGACGTGCTGGCGGGAAAAGAAACCAGCTCGGTGGGAGCAAAGCTCCAAGCGGCGCGCGAAAATCCGGCGCGGAACGTGTTCAGGATTTCGGGCGAAATAACATGCGTCTCTTCCATGCTGGCTATCTGGCTGCGCAATGTTTCAGATCCTCCAAAAAGCGGGTCCGCCTGGGGAAACAAACCGTCGCCATCGTCGATGGTGTAGGCGGCCGAAAAAGTGTCCCGTTCGCTCAGGATGTAATCCGTTCGCAGAGTGCCAAAATCCTCGCGAATGGTTTCTTTCGGATTGTTGTAGGAAAGCGCTGTTCCGCTGGGCAGCCCGCCCACGGTAAGTTCCGGACCATTCACTGCCGGCCAGAGCTGCATGTATTTGAGCATCGCGGTGTTCAGCTTCGGCACCGGCACATAGACGCCTGCAGCGTTGGGGAGCAACCCTAACCGCGCTTCGTTATCGGGGACCTCGGTCACGCTGGTCTCAGCCAGCACTTGCCTGAATCCTTCATAGTTGCCAAATAGAAACCACTTGTCTTTCTTGACAGGGCCGCCTAGCGCGCCGCCGAACTGGTTGCGCCGGAACGGTGGAACGGAAGCCTGGTCGAAAAAGTTACGGGCGTCGAGATCGCTGTTGCGAAGAAACTCGAACAACGAGCCGTGCAGCAGATTGGTCCCCGATTGCGTGACGACGTTGATCTGCGCGCCGGCGCGCTTCCCGTACTCCGCGCCGTAGGTATCCGTCAGCACGTTGAACTCCCGGATGGCGTCGATTCCCAAGAGTTCTCCGCTGACACCGCCGGGGCTGATCGCGAGCTGGCTGGTGCCGGTATACTCAATCCCGTTCATCAGGAAAAGATTCTCGTAGGTCCGGCGGCCGTCCACCGTGAACGTGTTGCCGTCGCTGGTGGTGGTTCCCGCGCTCTTCATCGCACTGTAATTGACCGCGCCGGGATTCAGGGCGATGAGATTATCAAAGCTCCGGCCGTTCAGCGGCAGGTCCTTGACCTGTTGCTCGCCGACCACGCCGGACACCGAGGATGTAGTCGTGTTGACGAGCGGGGTCTCGTCCGTGACGGTCACCTCTACTGTGTCCCCGCGGTAGACTTCGAGCACCAAATTCACAACTGCGTTCTGCCCAACCACCAGGTTCACTTTGGTGGGGAACATCCGAAGAAAGCCGGAGCTCTGGGCAGTTACTTCCTGAGGACCGAGCGGAAGCCCGAGAGTTGTATAATCGCCGAGGTCGTTGGTCGTTACTGTTCGCGAGGCTCCGGTCTCCACGCTCTTCACAGTGACCATCGCGCCTGCGACCACAGCGCCGGATTGATCTGTCACCCTTCCGGAGACGGACGCGCTCACCTGCGCGTTCGAAGGTATCGTGCCGATTCCCAAGGCAAGCACGCCCAGCACTAGACTCAGGAACCCGCTCCTGGAGCGTTTGCGCAAAACAATCCTCCTAAGAATACGTCGTATGAATGAAAACGGTAATACGATTATAGTGCGAGCAATGCTCCCTTGCTAAAATCGGGAAGATCCAGCGAATCCCATGACTGTTACGCATGAGTGACGGAACCGAGCTCGACGGGGAACGCAGGCAAGCGCTCGACGCTATGTTTAGCGTGGCTTATGAAGAATTGCGCCGAATTGCGGCCTCCGTACAGCACTCCGGCCCGAATGTGAACGTGAGCACGTCCACGCTGATCAACGAAGCCTGGCTCAAGTTGGTCAATTCTTCCAAGCTGGAGCTCGAATCCAAGCTGCATTTCACCTGCGTGGCTGCCAAGGCGATGCGGCAAATCGTAGTGGATATCGCCAGGCGGCGAGGCGCATCCAAGCGGGCCGCTCTCTTTGTCACCTTCGATGAAGCCCTGGGCGTGTCCGTCTCGCGTAACCGGGATGTGATTGCGCTGGATGCGGCGCTGGACGAACTGGCGCGTCTGAATCCCCGGCAAGCCAGAGCGGTTGAGTTGCGTTTCTTCGGTGGACTGAACGTCACCGAAATGGTGAACGTGCTGGGGGTTTCGGAGAGTACCATTGATCGCGACTGGCGGGTAGCCAGGGCATGGCTCGAAGCTGAGATCGCCAGAGGGCGGTGATTTCGCCATGGACGTCGCGCGCTGGGAACGCATTCAGGAAATCTTCCATCATGTTTCCGATCTATCCGCTTCCGACCAGCAGGACTACCTGCGGACGGCCTGCCGCGGCGACGATGCTCTGCTGGCCGAGATCGAATCCATGCTGGAGAAAGACGCACACAGCGGCTCGCTACTCGATGGCGGCTTGCCACCTTTAGCGCAGGATTTGCTGGACCGTCCGCAGGGTCTGTCACTGGAGAGCGATTTCGGCCCCTACCAGATTGTCAAGCCCATTGGAGAGGGCGGCATGGGCATCGTCTATCTCGCCAGGCGCGAGGATATCGGCAGTCTGGTGGCTATCAAGCTGCTGCGCGACGGATTGCTCTCACCGGACCGGCGGCGGCGCTTCGCCAGTGAACAAAAGACGCTGGCCAAGCTGCAGCATCCGTTCATTGCCCAGATTCACGACGCGGGAACGCTGGATGACGGAGCTCCGTGGTTCGTCATGGAGTACGTGGAGGGCCGCCGGATTACCGATTTTTGC
>JBEKLB010000239.1:0-10182 GCA_050010415.1 Bryobacteraceae bacterium
GAAGCTGATCCTTCAGTCGGGTCATTGTTGCCGTACCGGGTACGGCCACGCCGTGTACGAGCATCGGGGCGTTGAAATTGCCCTCGGCGAACATCCGAGCGATGTGCCGAAAATGGGTGCGAATCTGATCGCGGCTTTCGGTGTCCCGCACGTCGTTCGCCCGAACCTCGATGGCGCCCCCCTCGTAGTTCAGCTCGAAATGATGGGTGGTCTTTTCGTGGGAAAAGCCCATCACGTGATCCCCGTGCTCGTTCACCATAGTTTGGTGGTCCTGCGCGAACGTCAGCGCAGCGGCCAAAAAGAAAAACACGACTGTTCGTACCATAGGCGTAAGTATCTCCAGTTCTCTCAATAGACGGTCAAGTGCCCGATTCGTTAGGCTCTAAGAACGTTACCATCCAGGTTACTGTGGCCACTCGGGGTAGCGGTCCTGAATGACGAATCGATGGTTTGGGATGCTGGGGTCCACTCCGGACAGCGCTCTAAGGAGCGTAGACGAATTTACACTAGCAGTTCAATTACGTTCTGACCAGCTGTGACAATGCCACGGAGTTGCGCTCTGCTGCCCGGCAAGATGATGACGATTCATCGCAATTTTGAAGACCACGGCCTTCCGGGGTTCATCGAGCGCAATAGGGGGCACATCATGGGACAACCTGCGGCGATGTACCGCAGTCTACGTCCTTACCCAGCACATCATAAGAACAGCGTCTTAAGCCCGAGGACCCACACGGCAATTAAGAAGATTCGTCTCAGCCATCGGTTCCCGAGACGTATCGCCAAACGCGCCCCTAGCCACGCCCCCAAGAACATCGTGAGGGCGAGATTGGCGCCCAGACGGTAATCTATAAGGTGCCGGCACATGAACACGACTGTGGCAATGCCGGAGGAGAAGATGTTGATAAGCTTCCTAGTAGCGACCGCTGCAACGAACCACAACCGAAAAAAGGCGACGTAAACGGCGGTCAACAGCTACCGCCAACACTCATGAATGTCAGAGCAAACATGTTGGTTGCGACGGCAGTTCGAGGATCAATGTCGAATTGGAACATCACCGGAACTGTGATTAGAGAAGTGCTGCCCGTCACGACGCTGATGGCGCTGGTTGAAAAAAGACGGCGATCATCAGCAATAATCGCAGGATGGTCATGCAATCCTTTTACCGCAATCGGTAGGTCGAGCAGAACGGCTTCGGGTCATCGCAAGTATCCCTTATTTTGAGCCTGGGGAGGCGCGCCAAAAGACTCTCTGCATTGATGCGGAGATGCATCGCTACCTCGGTCTCGCCGCTAACTGGATTGGCGTGCCGTCTCTGATCTCATGCATTGCGCGCAAACGGTCGGCGTCTCTTTAACGAAAGAATGACACTGTCGCGGATGTTCGAGGCGTACAGCTTGTCTCGCCTTACGAACCCGTCCGATTTCGGTCTGAAGGCCATTTCTCCACCGGCAATGGCTCCCACGATGAAAAGCGGCTCCGTACCGTCGACCACCTGCTCGGGCAGCGGAGCATCCGGTGATTGGTGCGACAGATCTTCGGAACACGCGAAGAATCTTATGTAGGGCCGTCGCTCGCGGGTGACGTGATCGCGGATCGCTCCCTGCAACACTGGATATTTGGTTTCAAGAGCGTCCAGGACTGAGCGCTGAGTAGCCTCACCCTGGACCTCAAGTGTGACATCGCCGTCGACGCGCGCGAGTGTTCGCAGATGTGCTGGTAATACAACTTGGATCATGCCAGCGTTTGAACTTCGACCGAAAGCACGGCTGGAAGATCTCGCACGATAGGCATCCAGCTATCTCCCGCATCAGCCGATACGTACACCTGGCCGCCGGTGGTTCCAAAATAGACGCCGCATTCATCCAGCGAATCAACGGCCATCGCGTCGCGCAACACGTTCACGTAGCAATTGCTCTGTGGGAGACCTTTTGTTAATGGTTCCCATTCGTTTCCTCCCGTCTTGCTGCGGTACACCCGTAGCTTTGCATCTGGCGGAAAGTGTTCTGAGTCGCTCTTGATCGGAACGACGTAAATGGTCTCGGGCTCGTGCGCGTGAACGTCGATGACGAAGCCGAAGTCGGTGGGCAAATTCCCGCTCACTTCTTGCCACGATTCGCCGGCGTTATCGCTGCGCAGGACATCCCAGTGTTTCTGCATAAACAGGACGCCCGGACGCGCGGGATGCATGGCGACATGGTGGACACAGTGTCCGACCTCGGCGGTGGGATCGGGAATGTACTGCGAGTATAGTCCCTTGTTGATGGGCTGCCAAGTCTGACCGCCATCGTCTGTTCTGAAAGCACCCGCAGCCGAGATAGCGATGAAGATACGCTGGGAATCGGTTGGATCGAGAATGACAGTGTGCAGGCACATTCCCCCCGCGCCCGGCTGCCAGCGCGGTCCCGACCCGTGTCCGCGCAGTCCAGCGAGTTCTTGCCAGTTCAGTCCGCCGTCGCTCGATCGGAACAAGGCCGCGTCTTCAACGCCAGCGTAGACGGTGTCAGGGTCCGTCAGCGAGGGTTCGAAATGCCAGACTCTCTTAAATTCCCAAGGATGCGCCGTGCCGTCGTACCATTGGTGCGTTCCCGGAATCCCGTCGTACACGAACTTATTGCCAACGGGCGTCCAAGTTCCGCCACCATCGTCGGAACGCTGCACCTGTTGTCCGAACCAACCGCTGCACTGCGATGCATAGAGCCGGTTGGGATCGGCGGGTGATCCTTTTATGTGATAGATCTCCCAGCCGCCGAAGTGGGGGCCGCTAACATCCCACTTTTCACGTTTTCCGTCCGACGCCAGCAAGAACCCCCCCTTGCGTGTTCCCACCAAGACTCGTACTTTGCTCATCCCCTACTTCCTCCAATAACGTTTATTAAGCCACAAATCTTGGTTGCTTTGGGGTCGAGTCATGAGAGGGACCAGCAACGATCACGGTATGCTCGATGGCTCGCGCTCAAGCAAGCATGATTTTGCGTGGGAACTGCGCGTTGTCTTCGAGAAAGGTCTTCTTTCTGCTTAGATCCGCCGCGGTCACCTCAGGGGTGCATCACCCCGAGCAACTTCCCGACGACGCGTGACGCGATCAGAATCATCTGAACTCCACGAGGCGGTCCGAAACGGAATGCGCGCTCAAACAGCAAGAGCCACTCTGCGAACCCAGCGAAAGTCGGACGGCGCTCCGCTAAAAGCTCAGCTGCGATGCCTTCTTAGACCGCTGCCTACAGGCGGGTCAGGCGCAACCTCCCATGCTGTTGCCCAGGGAGGAATCTTCGATGTCAGTTGCGACAGCGATGATATGATGGCCCGAGGAGGCAGTCGTGCATCCTACTCGCAGAGGTTTCTTGAAGGCCGGGACTGGCGCTGTGGTCGCGTCGGTTCTTGGCTTCGACGTCAAAACGGCTTACGCTCAAGCACAGGAATTGAAGATCGCCAAAACGACGGAGACACGCTCCACGTGTCCGTATTGTGCGGTAGGCTGCGGCGTCATCATTCACACACTGGGCGACAAAGCCAAGAACGTCACCGCGCAGGTGGTTCACGTCGAAGGCGATCCCGATTGTCCTACTAATCGCGGCACGCTCTGTCCCAAGGGATCGTCCCTTTATCACGACATTCTCAATGACCGCCGCTTGCTGAGGCCTGAGGTCCGCCGCCCCGGATCCAATCGCTGGGAACCCATCCCGTGGGATCAGGCGTTCGAAGAGATCGGGCGCCATATCAAGAGTGCCCGCGACGAATCGTTTGTGGCCACCGACGCCAAAGGCCGTACCGTCAACCGCTGTGAGAACATCGCCTTTATTGGCGGCTGCACGGATACGAACGAGTTCAATTACCTGGTCGTCAAGACCATGCGCAGCCTTGGGGTGACCTTCATCGAAAATCAGGCCAGGGTTTGACACGGTCCCACGGTCTCCAGTTTGGGGCCAACGTTCGGAAGAGGGGCCATGACGAATGGCTGGGTCGACATCAAGAACACGGACATGATGTTGATCATGGGCGGCAATCCGGCTGAAAACCACCCGTGCGGCTTCAAATGGGCGATTGAGGCCAAGCGCGAGCGTAATGCCAAAATGATCGTCGTTGATCCGCGGTACACCCGTACCGCCGCTACCGCCGACATGCACCTCCAAATCCGCGTCGGCGCCGATATCGCGTTCCTCGGCGGCGTGATTCGCTACGCCATAGAGAATCAGCGCATCGCGAAAGAGTACCTGGTGAATTTCACCAACGCGGCCTTTCTTGTGCAGGAGGGATTCAAGCTGCCTGAAGACGGCCTGTATTCCGGCTTCGACGAGGCGTCGATGAGCTACGACCGTTCCAGCTGGAATTACGAAGCGAGCGTCGGGAGCCCGCCTTCAGTCATGGGCGTCCACGGCCACATGGGAGATGCGCCGTCACGTTTCACGCTCAAAGAAGGCGCGGCGACGCACGCTCTTCCCGGGCTGCCGACGAATGTTGCTCATGACCTGTCGCTCGAGCATCCCCGTTGCGTGTATCAGTTACTGAAGCGGCAATACTCGCGCTACACGCCGGAGATGGTGGAGCGCATCACGGGCATCCCCAAGGATCAATTCCTGAAGGCGGCCGAATTGTTCACCTCCGTCCGCAAGGACGGCGACATGAAAAATGTCGCGACGGTTATTTACGCCGTCGGCTGGACTCAACATAGCTTCGGGACGCAGATCATTCGCACCGCCGCCATGCTTCAACTGCTGCTCGGCAACGTCGGCCGGGCCGGCGGCGGAGTCAACGCCCTTCGCGGGCACTCCAACATTCAGGGCGCTACCGATATGGCCGGACTTTTTGACAGCCTGCCGGGTTACCTGAAGATTCCCAGCGACAACGATAAGGATTTCGATGCCTGGATGAAGCGGACCACTCCGACGGCATCGAAGCCCGCCGAATGGGAGTCGTTCAATTACTACTCGAACACTCCGAAGTTTGCCGTTTCCCTTCTGAAAGCGCTATACGGCCCGGCTGCCAAGAAGGAAAATAATTGGGCGTTCGATTACCTGCCGAAAGTGGATCGGGAATATTCCTGGACCCACATCTGGGACGACATGTACGAAGGAAAAGTCAAAGGCATGCTCGCCTTCGGCATGAACGGCGTCGCCATCGGCCCCAATTCGCAGAAAAATATCGATGCATTGAAGAAAGCCAAGTTTTTGGTGGTCTGCGACATTTATCCCGAGGAAACCAGCGATTTCTGGCGAGCCCCCGGCATCACGCCCGAGGAAACCAAGGCGATCCAGACCGAGGTCTACCGCCTGCCCGGCGCCGGTTTCGCCGAAAAAGACGGGACGTTCGTCAACTCGGCGCGCTGGCTCACATGGAAATGGGCCGCCGTCGACCCGCCCGGCGACGCCAAGCTCGATCAGGAAATTCTTTCGCGCATTTTTTTGAAGGTGCGTGAGCTTTACGGAAAAGAAGGAGGCAAGTTCCCCGATCCGATTCTCAACCTGACGTGGAACTACTCCCTTGCTCCAAACCCTCCGCTGTCAGAGGTCGCCCGGGAATTGAACGGGCGCGACCTTACCACCGGCCAGCAGCTTCCCGGCTTCGCAGCGCTGAAAGATGATGGTTCGACCTCCTGCGGCAACTGGATCTGGAGCGGCTCCTGGACTGAAGCTGGCGCGCAGTCGCAGCGCCGCGACCCCACAGATCCCTCCGGCCTCGGAATCCATCCGAACTGGGCATGGAATTGGCCCATGAACCGCCGCGTTCTCTACAATCGCGCCTCCTGCGATGTGTCCGGCAAGCCTTGGGACCCGTCCCGCGCTTTGGTTTGGTGGAACGAGGAGCAGAAGAAGTGGGTCGGCAACGATGTCCCGGACTTCAAGCCCGACTCGCCGCCTAAGGATCACATGGGTCCGTTCATTATGAACGCGGAAGGCGTCGGCCGCATCTTCGCCCCGCTTGCAGCCTTCGCCGACGGACCGTTTCCTGAATTCTACGAACCCACTGAAAGCCCGGTCGAAAATGCTCTGCATCCGAAGCGATCCAAAAATCCAGTAGCCGAGCGCTTCAAGACACCGTTGGACAAATACGGCACGCCGGCGGAAGGATTCACCATCGTCTGCACCACTTATAGGCTGACGGAGCATTATCATTACTGGACCAAGAACAATCCGATGAACGTGCAACTGGTACCCGAGCCTTTCGTCGAAATCCCGGTGCAATTGGCGGCCGATCTCGGCATCAAAGGCGGCGATAAAGTGAAGGTCACAAGCGCGCGTGCCAGCTATCAGGCCAAAGCCATGGTCACGCATCGCATCAAGCCGATGACCATCGACGGCAAGAAGGTCTATCAGATCGGCATCCCCATTCATTATGGTTACCGGGGCATTCAGGAGGACGCTGGAAGAACGGCGCGCTCCCTCACCAACTCACTCACGCCCACCGTGATCGATCCAAACGCCCACACGCCCGAGTTCAAGGGGTTCCTGGTGAAACTGGAGAAAGTCTAACCCATGGCCAACGGAAGCCTGCAAATTAAAGCTATCTCGGGACACGCCGGGCCCGTTCCCGGTAAGAACACGTCGCGCGATTACGACGTCTGCAAGCTGATCGACGTCACCACATGCATCGGTTGCAAGGCTTGCGAGGTGGCGTGCCTGGAGTGGAACGGCTATCCGTTCCGCGAAACGGTGTTCGACAACACCTACCAGACCATGCCGGACACGGAGTGGAATTATTACAATCTGATCCGCTTCAACGAGTATGTAGATGAGGCCGGCAATCTAAGCTGGCTGATGCGCAAAGACGGATGCATGCACTGCGCCGATCCCGGGTGCTTGCGCGCGTGTCCGGCCGACGGCGCCATCGTGCAATATACCAATGGCATCGTGGATTTCCAGCAGGAGTATTGCATCGGCTGCCAGTATTGCGTGACCGGCTGTCCGTTCAATATTCCGAAATTCAATAGCGTTACCAAGAAAGTTCACAAGTGTACGCTGTGCTCGGACCGCGTGGTTGCCGGCCTGGAGCCGGCCTGCATCAAAGCGTGTCCTACCGGTTGTCTGCATTTCGGCACCAAGGACGACATGAAGGATTTGGCGGAGACGCGGGCCACGCAGCTTCGCGAGCACACCTCGCACAAAGACGCGGGAGTCTACGATCCGCCCGGTGTCAGCGGCACCCACGTGATTTACGTCCTGCATGACATCAACCATCCGGAGCGCTACGGCGGCTTGCCCAAGGATCCGCGAGTGCCGTTGATGGTCCGCCTGTGGAAGGGCCCGCTGAAGTGGATCGGAGACTTCGGAATGATTGCCGGGATCATCGGCGTGGCGGTTCACTACATGCGCTTCGGCCCGAAGGAAGTGCAACCCGAGCCAACAGAGAAGGGATCTCTACAGAAAGATAGTGACAAGTGAACGCGGTTGCCGTGTCCCACGCTCAGCGCGCGGGTGAGATCGAGCGGTACACCATGACCGAGCGGGTCATGCACTGGCTTTCGGGCTTCACCTATCTCTACTGCCTTGGGACCGGCCTCGCTTTTTACTCACCGCATCTGTTTTGGATCGCATACGTGCTGGGCGGCGCTCCGACGTCGCGATTTTGGCATCCCATCGTGGCTGTCGTCTTTGTGATCGGCACGGTGTGGATGCATATCCTGTGGGGCCGGGACATGGAGATGACCGACGTCGATAAACGCTGGCTGGATCACATGCAGGCGTACATCACCAATGACGAGGAGCACACCCCGCTCGCCGATCGCTTCAATGCCGGACAAAAGCTGTATTACTGGCTGATGGTCTACGGCGCGCTCTTTCTGCTGCTCTCCGGGATCTTCCTTTGGTTTCCTGAGTACATTCCGCGCCAGTACGCATGGGTGCGGAACGTGATGATCCTGCTGCACGAGATCTCCGCGCTTGTCACCATCGCCGGATTCATCATCCACATTTACATGAGCGTGTTTATGGTGCCCTACAGCGTGACCGCGATGATCACCGGCTATGTCACGCGCGCCTGGGCCTGGACGCATCATCGCCTGTGGTACCTTCGCGTGACCGGCCAGCCCGCGCCGAAGAAATGACGACGTATGACGCGCGAATTGCGCGAGCCGTTACGCTAGCTGCTGAGCATACGAGCGCCGCGTCGCTGCTCAATTTCTACGCGCAACTTGCACGCTTCCAGAAGCCCGTTTTTACTGAGCTCCAGTCCAAGAGCGAGACGAATCTGCGCGCGTTAGTGTGCCATTTTCCCGCTTTGATCAAGCTGGTAGCGCGCTCGGGAACCGAACTGCTGACCACTTTCGCGGTGGAGAATCTTCAGGGAACGGACGAGCAGCTCGCGTTGCTGTCGGCAACTTGGGAGGGTGGGGACTCGGATCTCACCTCCGATCCCGCCGGCCGCTTTTACGCGCGAGCGCTGTTGCAACCCTTCGCCGAATATCTGGCTTCGCGCGCCGACATCCAAACAAGCGGTGCTGGTCCCACCTGCCCATTCTGCAACGCGCGGCCTGTCGCCGGCGTACTGCGCGGCGAGGGCGATGGTGGCAAGCGGTGGCTGCTGTGCTCGCTTTGTTCCACCGAGTGGCAGTTCCGGCGTGTGCTGTGCCCCGGCTGCGGCGAGGAGAACAAGGACAAGCTGCCGATCTACACCGCGGCGGAGTTTCCATTCGTCCGTGTCGATGCCTGCGACACTTGCCAGACCTATATCAAGTCGATCGATCTAACCAAGGACGGCCACGCGATTCCCGTGATCGACGAAATCGCGACGGTTGCGTTGAACATCTGGGCCGACGAGCACGATTACGTGAAGTTGGAGACGAACCTGCTTGGTATGTGAAAGCGTTATTCTGCAGTGGCGCTGCACCCACCTGCCCGTTCTGCTCTGCAACGCACGACCTGTCGCACGACCGAGTTCACCGATTGATTGTGTCGGCCCTATAAAAGGCAATAATTAACTAGACTGACCGGACGTGGTAGGCTGTAAATGCGAAGGAGGCCGAACAGTTCGGCCTCTCTATGTTTCGACTGAAACGGACGGCTCAGTGTTTCCACCACTGAACAACCCGCGCGACTTCAGGTTATCAAATGCGCGCCGGTGTGTCCAAACATCCCCAGGTCAGCCGAAACCAACCACCGGCCTGCCTCTGGAAAGAGAATCCCAACAGGTTCGTGACCTTGTGGGATATCGTGCGAAATTTCAATCTTGTCGGACTCTTGGCCGCATTACAAATGATCGACATGCTCGAATATCAAGCGGACAAGATCATAAGGAAGCATCACGGTGGTAGACCAATGCCGGATATTCAGATCAAGTCCGCGAGAACATTTATGAAGCTCTCGTTGGACGTTTTTGTCGATGCGAATTTCGCCGACAGCAGGGAGAAAGTCGAGCGTTTCCTAGAAGCGCTGGATGATGAAGGGTTCAAAGAACTCGGCCTTCAGCACGTGAACATGGACGCCTCGACCTTCGCCGCTAAGTTGGAAACGCTTAAGGACGCGATTGACGAGGACATCAAGAGCTGCCGGTACATTCAGGTCATGCCAGAGCGTTTCGAGTATTTATCTCCGGTGTCGCTGTTCGGAGAAAAAGCCTATAACATCTTCACTGATGCCCATGAGGATATGGGGGCCGCTGGCAATTGTCTTGCGCTTGAACTGGACTCTGCCGCTGTCTTTCATTTGATTCGAGTGGCGGAGCACGGGTTGCGTGCGCTGGCCACCAGGGTAGGGGCCAAACTGAAAGACAAAGGCAAGAAACAGCCTATCGAGTACGCCGAATGGGGCAAGGTCATAACACGCATAAATGACCGAATCGTAGAATTAAACGCCAAACTTCCCAAGGGACCGAAACTCAACGCGCGAGTTCACTTCTATTCAGAGGCGGCGGGTCATTGCTTGTACCTGTAGGCGGTGAGAAATGAAATCTCGCACGCGCGAACAAACTACAATGGACCAGAGGCGTTGGGGGTCATGGAACGCGTCCGATCATTCATGGTCTTCCTGGAACGCGGACTACGAAAACCGGCATAATGGAATAGATGAAGCCGAGTGCGGAAATGCACGAAGGACCGGAAGCGTTCACGCGATTTCGCGAGGCGCTCAAGACAGTACTGAAGGTGCCCAAGAGTGCGTTACCGCCGAGTCCATTCAAGAAGTCCCAAAATCCCAAACGGAAGTCGAAACATCCCACATGAACTTGGATCAATGGTTCATGGCAATTCGTGAA
>JBEKLB010000240.1:0-10161 GCA_050010415.1 Bryobacteraceae bacterium
GGCGGATCCAGAAACGGGCGTGCTCTACGTTCCCTCAGCCACCAGTCCTTTTGTGGCGGCGATGGTCCACGATCCCGAGCACTCCGACATGAATTACATCACCAAGACGGTGATTCTCGAAAAGATCAACAAGAGCGTGCCCATCGTCAAGCCGCCTTACGGCCGCATTACCGCCTACGACTTGAATTCCGGCGATGAGCTCTGGATGGTTCCCAACGGCCAGCCGCCCGACGAGATCAAGAACAACGCCGTGCTAAAAGGTATCGACACCAGCAAGTTCGGCAATCCGGAACGCGCCCTGCTGCTCGCCACCAAGACGCTGCTGTTCTCGGCCGACGCAACGGGTCTCACTCCCGTGAATGGCTCCTACGCGTCCACGTTCCGCGCGCTCGACAAGAAGACCGGCGAGGCCATCTTCGAATTCAAGCTGCCGGCGCACGCCACGGGTATACCGATGACTTACCTGGCGAAGGGCAGGCAGTACATCGTGCTTGCGGTCGGCGGGCGCGACGAACCGGCGGAACTGGTCGCGCTTGCAGAGCCCAGTCCGGAATGAAGCGCTGCGCTGCGCTGGCAGGCTCTGCCGTCGGGCTATTTTTCCTCTACTTCTTTGGACTCACTCGCACGGGTCTCATTGGACCCGACGAGCCGCGCTATGCGGCGATCGGCCGCGCCATGGCCGCTACAGGCGACTGGATCACGCCGCGTCTGTGGGGCGAAGCCTGGTTCGAGAAACCCGCGCTGCTGTATTGGATGACGGCCACGGGTTTCAAATCCGGGTTGGGAACGGAGCTCGCGCCCAGGCTGCCGGTAGCGCTCGCGAGCGTTGCGTTTCTGATTTACTTCTTCATCCTGCTGCGGCGCGAATTTGGGGAGCGCGTGGCGTGGTATTCCGCGACGATTCTCGCCACCTCGGCAGGGTGGCTTGCTTACAGCCACATTGCCATCACGGATTTGCCGATGTCCGCTGCCTTCGCCGCCGCGATGCTGGCTGTGGCCTTTTCTGAACCGCGCGCGTCAGCCAGCCGATTGCTCGCTGCCGGCGCCCTGCTCGGCCTCGCTGTTCTTGCGAAGGGGCTGGTTCCGCTGGCGCTCTTCATCCCGGTTCTTTGGTTCTTGCGGCATCGCATCCGCGATCTCACTTTGGTTTTCCTTGCGGCAATTGTGATCGCCGCACCCTGGTACGTGCTCGTCACCTGGCGCAATGGCGCTCCGTTTCTAGAAGATTTCTTCTGGAAGCATCACTTCGGCCGATTCGTCAGCAGCGCGCTCGAACATGGGCAGCCGTTTTGGTTCTATGTGCCGATTCTGCTCGCCGGGCTATTTCCGTGGACGCCGCTTCTCGCGCTCCTGTTCAGCGCGCGTCAATTTCAAGATCGCCGCGCTCAGTTTCTTTTGGCATGGTTCGCATGGGGCTTCGTGTTCTTCTCGGCATCGCGCAACAAGCTGCCGGGGTATTTGCTGCCGCTATTGCCGGCACTCGCAGTGCTGATCGGCGTCGCGCTCGAGAGCAGCCGGCACGCGCGCTATTGGCTGGCAGCCTGTGGAGCGCTGGTGTCTTTGGCACCCCCGATCATCGCAGTCCTTCCGGAGGCGCTCGCAAACGGAATCTCGCACACCCCGTTTCACTTGGGTTCCGTGGTGGCCGTTGATGCGGTCGGACTTGCCGTGATCTGTGGAGCGATCCGTCGTCCATGGGGCGTGGCTGCGCTGGTGACGGTTGCCGTGGTTTCGACGGTTTGGAACGTGTATCCGCAACTCGACCGGCTGTTGTCGGGAAGGGCTGCCATCTCTATGACATGCCTGCCTCCCACGAATCGTTCCCAGCGTTACAGCATCGATTATTATGTTGGTCGAAACCTTCCAGATTGTAAATGAGTCTCAAATATAGTAATCTCTATAGAGATAAGGGTAATTATGACCGCTGAAGTACCCGCGAACCTGCTCAACCTCCAAGCCGAGACGGAAGCCCAGTACGATGCCACGGTCCGAGCCGATATCGAACTGTTCCGCTCGTATGCCGAAAAGTTCATGGCTGGCGGTCTCACCGACGACGAGTTTCGCGCTCAGAGGCTGCGGCGCGGCGTTTATAGCCAGCGCCAGGCCGGCGTCCACATGATCCGCACCAAGATCCCCGGCGGATCGATGACTGCGGCTCAGATGGATCAGCTTGCCAGCATCGCCGACGAGTTCTGCGCGGGCAAGGGACACCTCACCACTCGCCAAAACATTCAGTATCATTTTGTTCCCCTGCCGCAGGTGGCGCCGCTGTTGCACAAGCTGGCCGATTTCCGTTTGACGACGCGCGAGGCCTGCTACAACACGGTTCGCAACGTCACTGCCTGCCCATTGAGCGGGCTGCTGGCCGACGAAGTGTTCGACGTGCATCCCTACGCGCAGAAAGTGGCGTTCGCGTTCCTGCACAAGGAACTCACCGACAGTATGCCGCGCAAGTTCAAGATCGCTTTTTCGGGCTGCAAGGACGATTGCATGCTCGGTGCGATCCACGATATAGGACTGCGCGCCGTGATCCGTGACGGCCGTCGCGGCTTCCGCATGCTGGTAGGAGGCGGGTTGGGTCCGTTGCCGGTGGAGGCGCATGTTTTCGACGAATTCGTGCCCGTGGAGAACCTCGTCAGCCGCTGTGAAGCAGTGCTGCGGCTCTTCAACACGCACGGGAACCGCAAGAACAAAAACAAGGCCCGATTGAAGTTTGTCGTCCGTGAACGTGGCTGGGAGTGGGTGAAGGAAGAGATCGAGAAGAACTACCAGGATATTCTGGCCAATGGTGGTATCGCGACACCGGAGACGGTCCCGGACGGTTTTGGTGGTTTTCAGTCATCGCCACCACCGCTTGGGACGGGCGCCCAACTGCCGCCGGTGCTGTCGACAAATGGAGGAGCGAACGGACATTCCCGCCCTGCCTACGAACGATGGCTTGAAACCAACATTCGCGAGCAAAAGCAGACCGGCTACGCCATGGTCACAGTGAAGGTACCTCAAGGCAACCTTACGGGCGTGCAGATGCATCAGTTGGCGCACGTAGCCCGAAGCGCTGGCGATGGCCTGTTGCGGGTAACCGTGGATCAAAACCTTGTCCTAGCTTACATACCCTTGCGGACGCTGCCTCAGGTTTACGGGGCACTGGAACAGGTGGGGTTGGCGGATGGCGGGGCGTACCAGATCGAGGACGTGGTCACTTGTCCGGGAGCTTACAGTTGTAATCTGGCTCTAACGAAATCCATGAACCTGGGTGCAGCCCTCGCCTCGGTTGTGAAGGATTACTCCGATCCTTTAGTCCGCGAGCTCAGCATCCGGGTGAGTGGCTGCCCCAATGCCTGCGGACAGCATTGGATCGGGGACATTGGCTTTTACGGCAACGCACGCAAGATCGACGGCAAGGAAGTCCCTTATTATCTGATGCTCCTGGGCGGCGGATATGATGGCGGGGGCGTAATGCGCTTTGGCGTGGCCATCCAGAGCATTCCGGCTCGCTTAGCACCCGAAGCCGTCCGGCGTGTGCTGAACCACTACCTGGCGAACCGGCAGGACGGCGAGAGCTTCCGGGAATACGTGCTCCGGTACAAGGTGGAGACCTTTCGCGGGATGACCAACGATCTGGTAAAGCCGCCCGAGCTCGCTCCCGAGATGTACCGGGATTGGGGCGACGATATGGAGTATTCGCTGCAGTTGGGCCGCGGCGAGTGCGCCAGCTAATCTGCCACCCGCATAACGTGGCGCACGCACTCCCGCGTGCGTTTCGAATTACGCCCGTTTCGACGACCGGGCGCTCTGCGACTTGGCGGCTTCGATGAAGGCGCCGTTGGCCAAGGCAAAAGCCGGGATTGAGATGGAGCGATCCACCAGATCGGCCATGGCGTGCACGGCCAGACCCTCGGCTTCCTTGACGAAGGTCAAGGAGCAGGCTGCGGAGTCGAAATCGACATTGACACAATCTCCGCCGCGCACCTGATCGGTAGCGATCAAGTTCGACATGGGCTGCACCAGCAGGCGCTCGATGGCGCGCTTCAAATGGCGGGCTCCGTACTTCAGGTCGGTCCCTTCTTTGAGTAGGAAGTCCCTGGCTTCATCGGTGGTCTTGAAGACGAACGATCGCTCAGGCGAAGTGTTGAAGATCCGTTGCTGGACCATGTTCAACTCGATGTCCAGAATCTTTCTGAGCTCATTGCTGCCCAGCGGCTTGAACGTGACGATTTTATCCAGACGATTGATGAACTCAGGCGTGAACTTGCGGCGTGCCGCATCCGCGCCGCTGCGTGCCATTTTAGCGCCCAGTTTCTCGTCCACCGTGCCGTTTTGAGACTGCCTGGCACACTCGCCGGCGTTGAAGCCAAGCTTGGGATTGATCAGATTGCTCATCTCTGTCGCGCCCAGATTGCTGGTCATGAAGATCAACGCGCGAGAGAAATCCACCTTGCGGTTGTCGCCCAGGGTGAGCGTTCCCTTGTCGAGAATACCCAGCAGCAAGTTCCACAGCGCGTCACTGGCTTTTTCGATCTCGTCGAAAAGCACGAAACTCAGCTTGCAAGCATCCGTGTGGTATTGATTCAGCACTTCCTGGCTAAGAAGGGGATGCGTTTCCCGATGCCCCAGGTATCCAGGAGGCGAGCCGATCAACTTCGCAATCTCGTGGCTATGCTGGAATTCCGCGCAATCGATCTTGATCACCGCGCGAGGATTGCGCACCAAAGCCTCAGCCGTTGCTTCGACGATGCGCGTCTTGCCGGATCCCGTTGGTCCCAAGAAAAGGAAGTTCCCGATGGGACGATTGGAAGGTGTCATCCCCGTCAGGTTCATCTGATAAATGTTGACGATCTGCTGGATAGCTTCATCCTGGCCGACGATCATGCGCCGTAAGCTACCTTCCAGGGCTTCTGCATCTCGCCCTGTTCGCGTAGGATCTAAAGGAACATTAACCCGTGACATTTTCTTCTGGGCCCCTTTCACAACCACTCCACACTTTCCAAGAGCAAATTGGATGCCATACCGTGGGACCACCGTAAAAGCCTTACTTTCGTGGCTTTGCTGGTCTGACTTCAACCTGGCTTACCAGAGTCCTTTCAGGCATTCTCAACAACATCAGTACAATCTCCCCAATATCCTGCGGCGCGATCTTCCATTCCGCTTTTGGCGAATCGGCCTTTGCCGATCTGCCACTGAAGTCTGTATCGACGCTTCCAGGCATAATGTGAGTGACCCGCACGTTGTCGTAACGATGGTCCAACATCATGGCTTCCGTGAAACCGTTCAATCCGAATTTGGAAGCGTTGTACGCGGCGCCTCCCGCAAATGCTTTTTTCCCTGCCAGGCTACCTATATTGATGATGTAGCCGCCGCCACGATTCTTCATGCGCGCCAGCGCTTCGCGCGAGCAATAGAACGCTCCCGACAGATTCGTTTCGATGGTCTGCTGCCAATCGTTCACCGTGAGTTCCGCTGTGCTCCGCATGATTCCCAAGCCTGCATTGTTGACCAGGATATCGGGACCTCCCGCTTCACGCTCCACCCACTCAAACAATGCTGCAACGTCTGTGCTTGTTCTTACATCGGCAACTTTTCCCGCCACTTTACGATTGCGCTCGTTGGTTAGGCCCCTTACAGCCTCGTCAACGCTTGCCTGGCTGCGTCCACATATGGCCACCGTGGCGCCTGCGTCCGCCAGTACACCCGCGAGCGCAAAGCCGATTCCGCGTGTCGCACCAGTCACAACCGCTGTCTTTCCTGTCAGAAATGTTTCGCTCATCATTCCATCCTACGGTTTACGGTGCGCGCAGAAAGGGGTACGCGCGCGAGCGTACTACCCACAAACGCGCCCGCGAATGGCGGTAAATTGGGTTTCATGCTTCAGGCCCAACCCAGCCGGACGGCCCAACGTGTCGCATTGCGGCGCGCGGCGCACCAGATGGTCGATGATCCGCTGGTCTTCCACGATCCGCTCGCGGTGGCCATCGCCGGCGAATCCGAGAGTCCGCCCAGCGCCCAGGAGATCTACTCGCGATCGTTGCGGGCCTTCATCGCCGTGCGCAGCCGCTATGCGGAAGATCAGCTCGCTCGCGCCGCCGAACGCGGCGTTCGCCAATACGTAGTGCTCGGCGCGGGGCTCGACACGTTCGCTTATCGGAATCCTTTTCAATCACTCGGATTGCGTGTCTTTGAAGTGGACCATCCCGCGACGCAGCAATGGAAGCGCGTCCGGCTTGACGAAGCCTACATTCCCATCCCCAAAGATGTAACTTTCGCAGCTGTCGATTTTGAACGCGAATCGCTCGAAGAGGGTTTATTGCGGACCTGTTTCAACAAACAGCAGCCGGCGTTCTTCTCCTGGCTCGGCGTCACACCGTATCTTTCACGATCCGCCTTCGATGCGACCATACATTTCATCGCGAGCTTGCCTTCAGCGAGCGGCGTGGTATTCGATTACGCCCTGGAACGATCGCTCTTGAGCCCCCAACAGCAACTGGCGCTCGATGCACTCTCAGCACGCGTGGCTCGCGCCGGTGAACCGTTTCAGCTCTTCTTCGATCCGGCGCAGCTCCATAGCGATCTCGCGCGCTGGGGCTTCGCCTGGATCGAGGATCTGGGTTGCGACGAAATCAACGCGCGGTACTTCGCCGGACGTGCCGATGGTCTGGCGGTCACAGGCGGCGGGCACCTATTAGGGTGTGAAGTAAAATAGCTTATGGAAGATCTTCGTTACCCCGTCGGTAAGTTTCAATTCCCTGCAGCCGTCAGCTCTCAGGAACTCGCCAAGTTCATCGATCACATTGCCGAGACGCCGGCACGCATGCGCGCCGCAACGGCCGGTCTGTCGGACTCGCAGCTCGACACACCCTACCGGCCCGGCGGATGGACCGTTCGCCAGGTGGCCCATCATGTTCCCGACAGCCATATGAACAGCTACGTGCGCTTTCGTCTGGCTTTAACGGAAGACTCACCCGTCATCAAGCCCTACGAAGAGAGCCGCTGGGCCGAATTGCCGGATGCCCGTAGCATGCCCGTGGAACCGTCGCTGGTTTTGCTCGAATCGCTGCACGCGCGCTGGGTGCCGTTGCTGCGCTCGCTCTCCGCCGCCGATTGGAAGCGCAGCTTTCGCCATCCCGAACTGGGACCGGTGACTCTAGAGAACAATGCCGCTCTTTATGCCTGGCATGGACGCCATCACGTGGCGCACATCACGGCATTGCGCCAAAGAATGGCCTGGTAGTTACGACGCCGCGTACACCGCGCGCTCGAAATCGCCCAGCACCGCGACAGCTTCTTTGTCCGCGAACGGAAGAAACTGCATCAGGATTACACCCGCCATACCCTTGCGCGGATCGATCCAGAAATACGTGTTCCATATCCCAGCCCAGGCCAGGCTGCCCGCCGAGCGCCCGCCGTCGTAGCCTTTCGAATTGATCAGGAAGCCAAATCCCCATCCGTCCTTGATTCCGGGGTGAAAATCGACGTCGCTCGAAATCTCCGGCCGCGCTGTTTTCAGTTTCCCCGCGCTGATGCTCCCGATCTGATTGGTCGCCATCATGTCGACCGTTTTCGCTTGCAGGATCTGTTCATTCTTGGGCCCTTGGCCGCGCCGCAGGATCATTTGCGTGAAGCGCACATAGTCGTTCGCGGTGGAATAGAGTCCGCCGCCGCCGTTGAAGGCTTTAGGTGGCTGCGGCTGCGTGCGCGGATTTTCCTTGAGCGCTCCGTTGGGTTGCCGGTTCGAAACGGCAACCAGCCGGTCGAACTTGGACGCCGGCAGCAAGAAGCTGGTGTCGTGCATGCCCAGCGGTTCCAGGATGTTTTTCTGGAAGTATTGTTCGAGCGTCAATCCGCTCACGGTTTCCACCAGCCTGCCGCTCCAATCGGCGCTTGTTCCGTACTGCCAGCGCGAGCCGGGTTCGAACATCAGCGGAGTCAGCGGCGCGACAGTACCTAGCGGAAAATTGTTCCCGCTCACTTTTTCCCAGCGCAGCATGTCCCCGTACCAGGTGTCGTAGCAGAATCCGGAGGTGTGCGTCAGCAGCGTCCGCAGGGTCACCTGTTTGGTGGCGGGTTTTAGGATTGGCTTGCCGCTCGAATCGAAGCCTTGGAGGACTTGCAAGGAGCCCAGTTCCTTGATGTAGGTGGACGCCGGCTCATCCAGCTTCAGCTTGCCCTGTTCCACCAACTGCATGGCCGCGACGGAGGTGATGGGCTTGGTCATGGACGCAATGCCGAAAAGGGAATCGGCGTTGACGTCCACGCTGGACGCCAGGTCGCGCTTCCCGAAGGCTCCCGAATACGTCGTCTTGCCGGCGGTGCAGGCCATGGCGACGGCCATCGGGATCTTGTGCTGCTGCAGGGACGCGCGCAGGGCCTGGTCGATTCCCGCGGTGTTCGCGCCCCAAGCGTTGCGCGGTCGAGCGCCCAGAATGAGCGCAGCGGCGCCCAACTGTTTCTGAAATTGTCTCCGGGTGATTCGAGGCATTCCTCTGTGATACCACGAAGCGAAGTTGTCCGGCTTTCACGGCGTTATCTTAGATGTAGTATGCCTTCCGTGTTGGACAGTCCGCCCCGGGCCTTGGGCGATCCGCCTCGGACCTTGGGCGATCCGGACGTCAAACTCGGCGGCCCCAACGGAGGCGGTCCGCACGATCACGATCCTTTCGATCCCGGCGGCGGGGGCGGCGGAGACGATCATGACGGCGATGGGCGCGGCGTACCCGGCGCGGGTTTGCTCGCCATGCGCTTCCTGCTGGTCTCGATCAGCATGCTTTTCGTGACCATCGGCGTCGCCTACCATGAGCGCGCCCAGACGCCCCTGCATTGGCAGCGCATTTACGTTCCGCCTCTGCTGTGGCTGAGCACTGGCTTGATTCTCGCGAGCACCTGGACGCTCGAAATCGCGCGCAGCGCCTTCGAGCGCAAGAACAGCAAGCGCTACGCGCATTGGCTGGGAGTGACGGTCGCGCTCGGAGCCGGTTTCCTCGCATCGCAATTGTTCGCGCTGCGGGAGTTGGCGAAGCAGGGAATTTATCTGAGAAACAATCCGCACAGTTCGCTGTTTTACCTACTGACGGGCGCACACGGCATCCATCTGCTCGGTGGGATGATCGCGCTGTTCAGTTTGCTGGTCACTGCTTCCCGGCGGCCTGAAGTGGTCCTGTTCGATTTTCGGCGTCAACGTAGCCGGACCGCCGCGGCGGCGTTGTACTGGCATTTTCTGGCCGGTATTTGGCTATGCCTGTTTATTTGCCTGCTGTTCTGGCCCTAGGTTCCAGGCGCATGCGCCACGCGTCGCGGCCGGCGCCGTAGTAACCCTTCACCAACCTGGTTCGGATGAAGCCATACTGCCGGTAGAAGCGCAGGGCAGGAGCGTTCGCGGTACTCACCATCAGCCGCAGCGCGCGTGTTCCATCCTGGCCGAGGCAGGGTTGTGTGGCGTCGAGCAGGGCTTGAGCCACTCCACGTCCGCGATAACCGGGATCCACGGCGACTGATTCCAGTTCCGCGCCTCGCCAGTTGGTGCGCGTGATGCTATAGCCGGCGATCCGGCGGCCTAGGCGCGCCACGAGAAACAGCTCGGGGCTCTCGCTCCAATAATCGACAAACGATTCGGCGGGCCAAGCGTCCTTGCCGAACGAGGCCCGTTCGATTTCGACCACGCGGCCGAGGTTGCGGCGCTGGAAACGGCGGACGTCAATCACCCGAGCTTCCAGCTTAGCGGGTTGCTGTGTAGGGCGGACTTTAAGTCTGCCGGGATTTTCAACAACCCATTATAGGAAGCGGCGGTTTAATTCGCGCTGCTGAAGTAGCTTTCAGCGAGATCGGGCTTTTGCTCCAGCGCCTTCTTCCAGCAGTCGCGCGCCTCGTCCTGCTGGCCCAGACCCTTGAGCACGTGGCCCAGGTTCAGCAGCGCCTCGGGGAACTGATCGCGCTCCTGTAACGCCTCGCGATACAATTTCTCCGCGTCGTTGAGCTGGCCCGACTTTTGCAGCAACAGCCCAGTGTTGTAGAACAGTTCCGGGCTTCGCTCGCCTTTTTCGATGAGGCGCGCCTGATGCTCCAGAGCCTGATCGTAATTGTTGTGCTCCACCGCGAGAGCCGCCAGGCCCCGCAGCGCATCGAGCGAATCGGGATTGGCAGCGAGCACCGCTTCGAAGGCCTTCGCGGCAC
>JBEKLB010000241.1:0-10160 GCA_050010415.1 Bryobacteraceae bacterium
TCAACAGCCAGGTGTTCAGCCTGAATCCTTATACCTCTGGCGATCTCGACCTGCAGCTCACCCAAAATCTTCTGCAAGGATTCGGACGCGCCGTGAACGCCCGCAACATTCGCGTGCAACGCAATAACGTGAAGGTGAGCGATCTGCAATTCAAACAGCAGGTGATGACCACGGTATCGGCCGCGCTGAATTTGTATTGGGATCTGGTCAGCTTTAATGAGGATGTAGGAGCGCGCCGGCAAGAGGTGAGCACGGCTCAGCAGTTGCTGGACGACAACAAGAGACAGGTGCAGATTGGTGCGCTGGCGGAGATTGAAGTGACGCGTGCCGAGGCGCAGCTCTATTCCAGCCAGCAGGATCTGGTAATTTCCGAAACCAATCTGCAGCAACAGGAGATCGTGCTCAAGAACGCGCTTTGCCGCGACGGCATCTCCGCGGCCGGGCTCGAGAACGTGCACGTCGTGCCGCTCGACAAGATCCAGATTCCACCGAGTGACAACGTTCGTCCGGTCCCGGAGCTGGTCAATCAGGCACTCGCGAATCGAACTGAAATCGCCACCGCGCGCATCAATATCGAGAGTAATGAGATGAACCTGGTGGGGATCAAGAACTCGCTGAAACCTACGCTGCAGGCCTTCGCGGAGCTGACTAATAACGGACTCAGCGGCGAGCTGACCGCGTTTGGCGCGACGCAACCCGGTTTCGATTACCTGGCCGGGGGCTACGGAAATCTTTTGGGAGAGATCTTCCGGCGTAATTTCCCGAATTACTCGGCGGGGCTTTCGTTGAATATTCCGCTGCGCAATCGCGCGGCTCAGTCAGACTATGCCACCAGCCTGCTCGAGCTTCGCCAGAATGAGCTCAATCTGCGGAAGAATACAAATCAAGTGACGGTGGACGTACAGAATGCCGTGATCGGCCTGCGGCAGGCTCGCGTGCGTTACGACTCGGCATCCAAAGCGCGAGAGCTTCAGGAACAAACGCTCGCAGCCGATCAGCGCCGTTACGCTCTCGGAGCCGCCACTGTTTTCCAAGTAGTTCAGGACCAGCGCGATCTGGCGACCAGCCAAAGCACCGAGGTGCAGGCTATGGCCAACTACACCCACGCGCGCATCTCGTTCGATCAGGCATTGGGCACCACGCTGGACGAAAACCACATTTCCCTGGATGAGGCCATGAAGGGCCGGCTCACCAGAGACTCGGCGCTGCCTGCGAATCTGCCGGGGGTAAAACAATCTGGAGCACAACAACCTGGAGCAAAGCAATGACGCGCGCCATCAAGCAAACGGCCGCCCTGCTGTGCTTGACCACTCTGGCCTGGGCGCAGGATATCCAACCCATTCGCTCGCAGGCGCCCATCCTGGTTCGGCCCTATCTGCCTGTCGCTGTTCCGCCCGTCCGGCTCGCCAATTCGGAACGGCTCAGCCAGTTGGTCCGCGCCGGGATGCTTTATCTCACCGCGCAGGACGCCATCGCGCTCGCGCTCGAAAACAATATCGACATCGAAGTCAGCCGCTACAATCCGTTTATATCGGCCTGGAACCTGGAACGCGCGCAAGCCGGCGGCGCGTTGCCCGGTGTGCCCAGCAGTGCGTCGCAAGCTGGATCGGTGGCCAGCGGTCAAGGTGTGGCAGGCAGCCAAGCCGCCGCCGGAGTGAGCGTTCCTGGAGCGCGCTCCAATGGCTCCAGCTCCAACGCCACGGTTTCGCAGATCGGGCCGGTGACGCAGAATTTGGATCCCATCCTCCAGGAGAACTCCACCTTCAGCCATATCAGCTCTCCGCAACCCGATGAAGTGCAAAGCGGCGTGTTCAACCTGATTCAAAATACGCGCGCATACAGCGGAAGCTACCAGCAAGGTTATCTGGCCGGAGGGATTGCCCAAGTCAGCTACAACGATCACTATCTGAGCGAGAACGCGTCCAGCGATTTGCTGAACCCTTCCGTTGCTCCCACTCTCAGCGTGTCGGTGCAGCAAAATCTGCTGCGCGGATTCGGAGTGGCCACCAACGCCCGCACCATCACGGTGGCCCGTATGAATCTGAACACGGCGGAACTCAACTTCAAAACCCAGGTGATTTCGGTGGTGAACCAGGTACTGAATGCGTATTACAACCTGGCTGCGGATTACGAAGACCTGCGGGCGAAGCGCGGTGCGTCAGAAACCGCGCAAACATTTGTGAGCGATACGAAGCGGCAAATCGAAATCGGATCGGTGGCGCCCAGCGACTTAATTGCCGCGGAGAGCGCGGAAGCCTCCAGCGCGCAGGCTGTGGTGGATTCCGACACCGCGGTGCAGCAGCAGGAACTTACGCTGAAGAATCTGATCAGCCGCACCGGCCCGGCCGACGCGGTGCTCGCGAACGTGCGCATCGTCCCCATCGACTCCATATCCATTCCCGCCAGCGACAATCTGCTGCCCGTCGATCAATTGGTCCGGCAGGCGCTTGCCAATCGCGCGGACCTGGCTTCTGAGCTGGCCGGCGAAAAGGCCAACGAGGTGAACTCGCTCGGAACCAAGAACGGCATTCTTCCGAGCCTGACCGCATTCGCGGTCGAGAGTGAGGCCGGGCTGGCTGGCGTTCCCAGGACCGTTAGCGTCGATGGTTTCACCGAAAGCGGGGATAAGTATTTTGGGGGTGGCATTGGCAACGCGCTCGGGCAGGTGTTCCGCCGCAACTTTCCCACGCAATCGGGTGGCGTCTTCTATCAGGAGCCCTTGCGCAACCGGCAGGCGCAAGCGGATTATTCCATCGACCTGTTAACTCTTCGCCAGACCCAGCTCACCAATCACAAGGATCTCAACCAGGTGGAAGTGGACGTGCGAAACGGCGTGGTGGCTTTGCAGCAGGCTCGTGCGCGCTTCGATGCCGCGGTCAGAAATCGCTCGCTACAGCAGGAGCTGTTCGACGCCGAAGCGAAGCGCTTCCGGCTGGGTGCCTCCACGCCCTACAACGTCGCGCTCCAGCAGCGCGATCTGATCAACGCGCAATCGGCCGCGGTGGCGGCGACGGTGGCCTATAGCACCGCGCGAGTTACGCTGGACCAGACGCTCGGAATCACTTTGGAAGCCAATCATATCGATATCAATGAAGTGAAGAGTGGAAAGATCGGGCGGAATTCGGCGCCACCCGAGAACTTACCGGCCCCTTAACAACGGCTTAATGCGCGCTGGCGTTTCCATAGGCTGCATAGAAACTTTGGATTGGTAAAGGCTCCGGCAAAACTCTAGAATGTCGATAGAGTCCTGTCAGCTCCCCGCTGTTCACGTTTGTAAACCCAGTTTGTAAACACACAAACCTCGTTGCACAGATCTAACCCGATTCATTGAGGAGGAAGTGTGTCTACGAACCGATTTTTCGGAATCATCTGCTTTTGGGCTTCCCTGCTTTCCACAGCATCCGCGCAGTACTCTTCGGGACCGGGCATGAGCGTCAGCGGCGAAATTCGGTCGAGCGGCGATGCCGCATTGAACGAGCTGATGATCGAAGTTTATGATTTGCGGACCCACGCGGTGATTGAGCGCGAATCCGTTTCGCATGGGCAATTTCAGTTGGACCACGTGCCTGCCGGCACCTATTCGGTCCGTCTGGTAACGGCGCCGGGGGGGAATCCGCTGGTTGAGGAATTTCATGAGTTCGAGCCCGGCGGCGCGCCTCTGGTTCTCGACTTGCCGGACCGTCCGTCCGATAGACCGATTTCAGGCATCGTGTCGCTGCGCGATTTAGAACATCCTGTTCCGAAGAAAGCGCGTCAGGAGGCCTTCGAAGCGCAACAGTTCGCACACGCGAACAACCTCCCTAAGGCCATCGCCAAGCTCGAACAAGCCATTCGGATCGACCCGTCGTATCGCGACGCACACATAAATCTCGGCGTGCTGTACGTCCGGCTTGGACGCACCGCCGACGCCCGTGCAGAGTTCCAAAAGGCTCTCGACATCGGGCCGCCCTCCGCGCCTATCTACGTGGACCTGGCGCTCGCTTCCTCGGCATTGGGCGATTACCCCGCCGCCGAAGCATTCGCTCACAAGGCGCAGGAATTGGACCCCAGGGACGCGACTGCGCGGAAGGTGTTGGATTTCGTGAATCGAACGGCGATGAACCCAACTGGGGTCACGCGATAGACCAGCTGCCTTTGCGCTACGAACTGAGCCTTGCGAGCGCCCGTTTCGCCACTCGTTACGTACTATGGTCCTGGCCGAGCAGGATCGACCTGGGTCCGGGCTTCCGCATTTACCATGGCCGCGACCGCGATACGATCGTGTTGCTTCGCGGGGGCGACAAGTCGACGCAGACCGCTGACATCCGACAAGCGAAGATCTTTTGGACGGACTATACGAAACGCAAGAGTGACGAACGCGACGAGAGAACGGTAGCAAATGCCCGACTACAAAGAAGATCTCCTCAAGGATCTAAGAAAAAGCCCTAGGTACGTGGCAAAGTACCTGTCAGCGGCTGCGGCGGATTCGCCCGAGGCGTTCCTGGTGGCGCTACGAGACGTCGCCGATTCGCAAAACGGCGTGGCTGGGCTCGCCGCGCAAGCCGGCGTGAATCGGGAAAACCTGTATCGGATGCTTTCCGAAGGCGGCAACCCTCGGCTCCAGAGCCTAGCGGCGATTCTCAAGGCGCTCCACCTGCGGCTAAGCATTGAGCCGCTTCGATCCCCGAGGGCCCCTCGGCACCAGGCCCACGACTGATTTGGCAGCGACTTCAAAGATGATTTCGTGAGCATTGGAGTGCCGGGTTTCACTGGCGTTTGGCGGTCCCAAACTGCTAAAATAAGTGTTGCGAAGCGTTCTATCCCCCAATCGTTTCGCTCCTCTATTTTCTAGGAGTTAACTAGTTGGCAGACCCCCAAGATCCTAAAGATCCGCAAACCCCGCCCCCAGGCGGACAGATTCCCCTCGGTGGCGAAAGCAAGCAGAACCTGATCCCCATCAACATCGAAGACGAGATGCGTCGTTCGTATCTCGACTACGCGATGAGCGTGATCATCGGGCGCGCGCTGCCCGACATCCGCGACGGCTTGAAGCCGGTGCATCGCCGCATCCTCTACGCGATGTCGGACATGGGGCTGGCGTTCAACCGCGCTTACCGCAAATGCGCGGGCATCGTGGGCGAAGTGCTGGGCAACTACCATCCGCATGGCGACGCGTCGGTGTATGACGCCCTGGTTCGCATGGCGCAAGATTTTTCGCTGCGCTATCCGCTAGTGGACGGGCAAGGAAATTTCGGTTCCGTCGACGGCGATCCGCCGGCGGCTTACCGGTACACGGAGGCGCGGCTCTCGCGCATCGACACCGCGCTGCTGGAAGACCTGGATAAAGAGACGGTCGATTTCCGCCCCAACTTTGATGAACGGCGGGTCGAGCCCGAAGTACTGCCTACGCGCGTTCCGAATCTGTTGATCAACGGATCGTCCGGCATCGCGGTGGGCATGGCGACCAACATCCCGCCGCACAATCTTACCGAGATCATCAACGCGACCATTCTGCTGGTTCAGAAGCCCGACACGCACCTGAGCGAGATCGTAAATCTGGTGCAAGGGCCGGATTTCCCCACCGGCGGATTTATTCTCGGCCGGCAGGGCATCCTGGACTACTTCACCAAGGGACGAGGCACGCTGAAGCTGCGCGCCAAAGCCGCGACGGAGAAAATCGGGAAGGACCGTGAAGCCATCATCGTCACCGAAATTCCCTACCAGGTGAACAAGGCGCGGTTGATCGAAACCACCGCCGGTCTGGTGAACGAGAAGAAAATCGAGGGCATTTCCGAAATTCGCGACGAGAGCGATCGCGACGGTATGCGCATCGTCTTCGAATTGAAGCGTGGCGAGCAAGCCGAAGTAATTCTCAACAACCTCTACAAGCACACCCAGCTGCAAATCAATTTCGGTGTCATCATGCTGTCCATCGTGGCCGGGCAGCCGCGCGAGCTGGGCCTGGCCGACGTACTGCGGCGCTTTATCGACCATCGTATTGATGTGGTCCGGCGCAGGACGGATTACCTGCTGCGCAAGGCCAGGGAGCGCGAGCACATTTTGCTCGGCTTCAAGCGGGCCCTGGACAACCTGGACGCAATCATTCAATTGATCCGTGATTCCAAGACGCCGCGAGAAGCGCGCGATCGCCTGATGGCATTTGAAGCCCCGAACGCGGTGGCGGATCAGAAGTTCACCGAACGGCAAGCGCAGGCGATCATCGAATTGCAATTGCAGCGCCTGACCGGCATGGAGATCGAGAAGATCATCAAAGAGCTGGCCGACATCCAGGTTGAGATCGCCGAATATCTTGACATTCTCGGGTCCGACAAAAAGCTGCGCGGCATCATCGTGCAGGAGTTGAAGGATGTCCAGAAGGAGTTCGGCGACGAACGCCGCACCCAGATCATCGAAGACACGGGCGAGATTCATCTCGAAGATCTGATCCAGGTGGAGGACGTCGCGGTTACCGTTACGCACGGCGGTTACCTGAAGCGTACGGCTGTGGATACCTACCGGCGCCAGTCGCGCGGCGGCAAGGGACGCATCGGGATGGGGACGCGCACCGAGGATGTGGTCGAGCACCTGGTGGTGGCGTCCACGCACGCCTACCTATTGGTGTTTACCACCAAGGGCCGCGTCTTTTGGCTGAAGATCTACGAGATTCCCGATGCCGGCACCACCGGCAAGGGCAAACACGTTTCCGGACTGGTGAATTTGCAGCCGGACGAAGCGGTAAAGACCTTCCTGCCGGTGAAGGATTTTGTTCCCAACCAGTTCATCGTCATGGTGACGAAGCAGGGCGTCATCAAGAAATGCGAACTCACCGAGTTCGACAATCCGATGTCGCGTGGGATCATCGCGCTGTCGCTGGATGAAGGCGATGAGTTGCTGGCCGCGCGGCTCACCAACGGCGAGAACTACATCTTCCTCGGCACCCGCGAGGGCAAGGCCATCCGCTTCGAGGAAGGCGACGTTCGCGCCATGGGCCGGCCGGCTCGCGGGGTGCGCGCCATGGATCTGGCCGAAGGCGACGCCATCATCGGCGCTGAGGTGGTGGAGAAAGAGGGCTTGATCCTGTCGATTTCCGAAAACGGATTCGGCAAACGCACGCCGCTTGTAGACTACCGGCTCACCGCGCGCGGAGGCAAGGGCGTGATCAACATGAAGCTCGCGCCACGCATCGGCAAGGTGGTCGCGATTCTTTCCGTCAAGGAAGATACTGACCTGATGATCATCACGCGCGACGGCAAGATCATCCGGTTGGAATCGGGCGAGATCCGGCAGGCCGGCCGCTCCACGCAGGGCGTTCGGCTGGTGCGTATGGACGAGGGCGATCAGGTGGCTGCGGCGTCCGTCATTCCTTCGGTGATTCCCGACGAGGGCGAGGGCAACGGCAACGGTCAGAACGATCTGCCGCTCCAGTAAGGCTTGCTAGTTGGAGCTAGGGCTTGGCGAGCGTTGCTTGTGCTACGTTTCCAAGCTCCGCTGCCCGGTGCTGATCGTCTCGAGCTCCGGCTACATCACCCACAGCTCTTTTCGCGACCGACCGGTTCAAATACGCGTTCGCGTAACTCGGGTTCAACCGGATGGCCTGCGTGCAATCGCTGATGGCGCCTTGGTAATTGCGCAGGCGTAGCTGCGCGTAGCCGCGCCCATTGAGCGCCAGCGAGTTTGCGGGATCCATCTGGAGCGCCTGGTCGAAGGCCTGCACCGCTTGCTGGAAGTTTTCCTGTTCGGACAAATAGCGGCCCTGCTTGTAAAACCGGTTGGCGTCATGCGTGGGTTGCGGTGCGGTCAACACTTGCGGCGGTTTTACGGTGGCGGCCGCTGCCACTACCGGCCGCACTGGGGCAACTGGCGCCGGCACCACTGGTGCAGACACCACTGGTACAGATCGGGCCGCGACGGGAACCGGGGCCTTCGGAAGGTCTGGGACCTGAATCATGGGCTCGGGCGGAGCAGGACGCGCTGCCGCTACGGCCCCTTGGGCTACAACCACGGGAGCGGGCAGGGAAGGCGCCGGTGGAGCGGGCGCAGCCGGCTTAGGCTCGATCATTTTCTGAGCCGAGCTCAACAAACTCGCGGCGTCCGCAGGATTCTGGCCGCTCAGCATGGCCCGGTTGATATCTTCGATGGCGGGCTGCGAGGCGCCGGTAGCCAGATAAAATTGCGCCCGGCAAACGTAAGCCGCGCTGTCCGCCGGATTCAACTGGATGGCCTTGTAACAATCGGCCAGCGATTGCTGCAGCTGCCCATGCGTGCGGAGAATGGCCGCTCGTCCCAGGTAGGCCTTGGCCGAATCCGGGGCCAGTTGGATGGCTTGGCCATAATCGGTCAGCGCTTCCTGCGTCTGGCCGATCTGCTGCTGAAAGCTCGCACGCAGCTGGTAATTCTCCCCATTGCGTGGATCGCGCTCTATGGCCTGAGTGGCGTCGGCGATGGCGTCCTTGGTTCGGCCGCTCGCAGCGAGTGCGGAAGCGCGCATGGCATATGCCCGGGAATTGTTGGGCTGCAGCTCCAGCGAATGGCCTATGTCGGAGACCGCCATGGCAAAATCGCCCAGGTAGAAGTGCGCGTAACCGCGATGCAGGAAGGCTGAGTCGTTCTTCGGATCCAGATCGACGGCTTCGGTGAAAGACTCGATGGCCGATCCGTAAGCCTTCAGGTCCTCCGCACGCCGTCCGCGCTCATAGGCTTCCTGAGCTCGCTGCCAGGCGGATTCGGCCGTCTTAGCCGCAGGACCGGCTTCGATTGCCTTGGCGGGCTGCACAGCGGCGCGGGAGACCCTTTTGGCTTCCTTGGCCTCGCGCGCCAGATCCTTCACCGAGGATTGCAGGTCTTTGATCTGAGTTTGGAGCTGGGAAAGCGTGCTTTGGAGGCTCTGGATGGCCGCCCCTAAATCGGGCTTGGGGATGTCATCGCTATACATCCATCCTGCGAAAACCAGGAGCACCACAACGGGGAGGATGTAACGAAGGCGATACAGCATTGCAGTTCTTATGTCTGACGCTGCGGAAAATCGAGTATAGCACTTCAGCCGAGCCTTAAGGCATCGGCATTAAACCTGCTAGCCTAGCCCCGCAGTAACACCCCACTAAGGTATTTACCTGCGCTGCTATACTCTGGAGACGACAGGAGTGAAATGGGACAAAACAGCAAGACGGTAGAAGCGTTCTATGCGGCCATGGGGCGCGGAGACGTTCCGGCCATTATCGGAGCGCTGGATCCGCAGATCGTCTGGAATGAGGCGGAGAACTTCGTGTATGCCGACAGGAGCCCTTACATCGGCATAGAAGCGGTGCTCACCGGCCTTTTTGCGCGCCTGGTAGGCGAGTGGGACGGCTTCTCAGCGGTTCCCGGGGAGATCGTGGACGGCGGGGACACCGTGGTTAGCCTGGGGCGCTATGGCGGTGTCTACAAAGCCACCGGCGCGAAGGTGGACGCGCAATTCACGCACGTGTTCAAGTTCAAGAACGGCAAGATCGCCGGCTTCCAGCAATACACGGACACGGCGCAGTTTAAGGACGCGGTCACCCGCCGCGCGGGAGCGTAGGGGTCGTCACCTCATCCCGAGGCGTTCCAGCAATTTCGCAACGAAGCTGGGCGCGGAGGAGCCGGTCTCTTCCGTGCCAAACCCGGACGTTTTTCCGCTACCGCGGCACACGGGACATTGGCCGCTGCCTGCGCATCGCGGACATTTCGGCTCGGGCGAATTCAAGTGAACGTTCTGGCCTGTTCCGAAGCACTCGCTGCACGTCCCGCTTCCCTTAGGATCGCAGTGGATACACTTCTTGGCGCCGCCCGGCATGCTGATCAGGTCCCCAACTCTTGCCGGATCTCTTGCGCCACCGCGCGGGCTTTGTCCGCGGCGCCGATCTCGAAGCTGATAGCGCCTACACGCGGGTGACCGCCGCCGCCGTAACGCTCGCAGATGGTGGCCAGGTTGTGTTCCACGGGCTGGGTCGCCCAGGGATTTGAACCCACCGACACCTTGGTCCGGAAGCTGGACGTGCTCACCGAAACGGTGTAAACGGAACTCGGAAACAGGTAATACGGGATGAACTTGTTGTAGCCTTCCAGCTCGTCTCCGATCAAATCGAAGAACACCACGCCGTCGCTGGTCTCGGCGCGCTTGTGGATCAAATCAATGGAGCGGATATGGCGCTCGTACAGAGGAA
>JBEKLB010000242.1:0-10103 GCA_050010415.1 Bryobacteraceae bacterium
GTTCAGCGCGGTATCGATTTCATTCAGCCCCAGTTGTTTTGCGTTCAGCTTGTCGGGGTCCACCTGCACGTGGACCGCGTACTTCATGCTGCCCCACACCTGCACCTGGGCGACGCCCGAGACCATCGACAGGCGCTGGGCCACCAAGGTCTCGGCGTATTCGTCGAGTTCCCACAGCGGGCGCGTGGCGCTAGTGAGCGCCAGAAACATGATGGGCTGGTCGGCGGGATTGGCCTTCTTGAACGAGGGCGGAGCCGGCAGTCCCGCGGGCAGCAACGGCGTGGCTTCCGAAATTGCCGTTTGCACATCCACCGCGGCGCCATCGATATCGCGATCCAGATCGAATGTCAGACTGATTTGCGTATTACCGGTGGAACTCGTCGAGGTCATCGAATCGAGCCCGGCAATGGAGGTGAACTGGCGCTCCAGCGGCGTCGCCACTGAAGAAGCCATGGTGGTGGGGTCGGCGCCGGGCAATCCCACCTGCACCTGGATGGTTGGAAAATCCACGCTCGGCAGATCGCTCACCGCCAGGCCACGATAAGCCACCACGCCGAACAGCGCGATGCCCGCCATCAACAGGCTGGTGGCGATGGGCCGGCGAATGAAGACCTCTGAGATATTCAAGCGCGCAAACTCCTAGCTGGCTTTGGTGGAGGGCGCGCCGCCAGTGACGGGCGATTCCCGGCTGTCCTGGACCTGCACGTGGCTGCCGGGCGTAAGCCGCAGCTGGCCTTCGGTGACGACTGTTTCGCCGGGCTCCAGGCCCCGGTCAATCACCAATTCCTGATCCACGCGCGTGCTGGTTACTACCGGCCGCATTTCGACCGTGCGATCCTGCTTGACGACGTAAACGAACTGGCCGTCCTGTCCGGTTTGTACCGCTTGATTGGGAACCACGGTAGCGTGCGGCCGCGTGGTGAGCCCCAGCGTCACGCGCACGAATTCGCCCGGCCAAAGGCGATTGGCGGCATTTTGGAAAGTGCCCTTGAGCTTGATGGTGCCGGTGGTGGCGTCGACCGAGTTGTCGATGAAGGTGAGCACGCCGGCTTCAGGGCTGGTGGTGTCGGTCTGCGGCGCGGCATGCACCGGAAGGTGGCCCTCCCCCATGTATCGCTTGATATCGCCCAACTGCGCTTCAGGAACGGAGAAGGTGACGTAGATGGGCGAGACTTCCGTGATGGTCATCAGGTCGCTAGTGTTGGCCGTCACCACGTTGCCTTGCTTCACGGCGATGTTGCCGGTTCGGCCGTCAATGGGCGAACTGATGGTGGTGTAGCTCATCTGAACGGTGGCCGTATCCACGGCGGCTTTCGAGGCTACGATTTGGGCGCGAGCGCTTTCGATGGCGGCTTTGTCGGCCAGCACGGTTTGCGAAAGAGCGTCGGCACTGGAACGCATCTGGTCCGTTTGCTCGCGCGAGACCACGCCTTGTTCGAACAATCCGCTGTAGCGTTTGGCCTGATCCTGTGCGTATTTTTCGTTGGCGTTGTCACGCGCCAGATTGGCTTGTGCCTGGCTGAGCGCCGCGGTATCACGCGCCAGATTGGCCTGCGCCTGGGCCAGCTGGGCTTCGAAGGGCCGCGCGTCGATGGTAAAGAGCAAATCGCCCTTTTTGACGGAATCGCCCTCGTGGAAGGAGACCTTGGTCAGCTCACCGCCCACCTGAGCCTTCACCGTGATGGTGGAATACGCTTCGACGTTGCCGATGACGTCGACGTTGATGGGCACATCGCGCTGGGACACCATGGCAACTACTACCGGAACGGGTCCGCCTTCACCGGGCCGGCCACGTCCGCCGGCGCCACCCGTCTTTGCGTCCGAAGTTTTGCAGCCCGCAAGAAGAGCGAACGTCACAGTCGCGACAGCCAGCAGCCGAAATGTTTTGCTCATGTTCATGGAGATAGCCACCCCCGTACGGGCGCCTGTATACAAGATTGAAGAAGGGGCGTCCGTCAGGTGCGAAAGGTTACCGGCCAAACATAATTATCTATAAGTATACCTTGATCTTACGAGAGATCGACGAGCAGCGACAGCTAAGCGATACGCTCGAGGGACGCAAGAAGCTCCGAGACCACTTTTTCGGAATGCAGAGCGCGCCGTCGGGCGATTTCGTACAGGTCGCGGAGGCGCTCCCAGTTTGCATTCTCTGAGGCTGACTTATCGCGGCCGACATGAGCTGTGACCCCTTCAACGGCTCTTCCCGTGCGCTCCAGAATTTGGAAACTGAAACCTCCATTGACTTCTGATCCGGTCCTGTTGATAGTGACGACAAATTTGTCGACGGACGCGAGATATGTAGTGGCATTGCCCGTCTCTTTCCATTCGACCTTATCCTTGGCCGTCAGTTCAGTAAGCTTCGTAACCAACTTGTCAATCTGATCCGGGAAAATCATATCTCGGCCCTCTCTATAGCGATTCGCGCCCTCTCAAGATCGTCAATCTGCGTTGAGAGAATGTGGTTAAACCTAACGATATTCAATCGGCCAGGATCCTTCTCAAGGTAAGCCGTCTCTATGTCTATAACCATGATACGCAGAAGTGCAATACCCTCTCCAATCGACTGCCGTTGCGCATCGGGAACGCACAGGCCCTCTGCACAACGAACAAGGCTCTCGCGGGCAGTTCCATATCGCTCAAGAACGATGTCCCAGGGAGCGTTGAGCGCATCCAAACGTTGAAGTCGGATGATCTCGTTCCAGGCCATTTTTGCAGTGGTGAGCTCCTTAATGGCATCTAGCGAAAATATCCGATCCCTCGCGGCTTCCGCCGCATCGCGCGCTTGCTCGGCGGCGTTCCTGGCCCAATAGGCGAGATAGATCGCGTACGCGAGCCCGGCATGCTTGCCAGGTCGCCCCAATGCTTGGCGAAAAAATCCAAAGCTTTGGGGCAGTATATGGCCTATTTAATTCAATTTATTCCGTCCGGGCCTTGCTGTCGATCAGCCGCTGGATCGCCGCGATGAACTCTTCCACCTTCTGCGCCCCCTGATCGGCATGCTTACGATTGCGCACCGATACCGTGCCGTCCTGGGCTTCCCGATCGCCCACCACCAGCATGTAGGGGATCTTCTGCAATTGCGCATCGCGGATCTTGAGGTTGACCTTTTCTTTGCGGTCGTCTAGTTCCACCCGCAAATCCGCAGCCTTTAATTGATCCACTACCTTGCGCGCGTACTCCGCGTGGCGATCTGTGATCGGCATCACAACCGCTTGCACCGGCGCCAGCCACACCGGAAACGCACCGGCGTAGTGCTCGATCAGGATGCCGAAGAAGCGTTCGATGGAGCCATAGAGCGCCCGATGCACCATCAGCGGCTGGTGCTTCTTGCCATCGTCGGCGACGTATTCGAGTTCGAAGCGCCGTGGCAGGGTGAAATCGAACTGGACGGTGGAAAGCTGCCACAGCCGTCCGATTGCATCCACCAGCTTCACGTCGATCTTGGGGCCATAGAAGGCCGCCTCGTCCGGCATCACCTTCACCTTCATGTTCAGCCGTTCGGTGGCGCGCTTGAGCGCATTTTCGGCCAGCTCCCATTGCTCCGGAGTACCGTCGTACTTGCCGCTCACCCCTTGATCCCAGGTAGAGACTTCGGCTTCATAACTGTCGAAGCCGTAAGTGCTCAGCGTATCGATGGCGAACTGCATGCAGCTCACCACTTCGTCTTCGATCTGTTCAGGCGTACAGAAAATATGTGCGTCGTCCTGCGTGAAGCCGCGCACGCGCATCAATCCGTGCATCACGCCCGATCGCTCGTAGCGATAAACCGTACCCAGTTCGCCCAGCCGGACGGGAAGATCGCGATAACTGTGCAGCTTGTCTTTGTAAATGAGAATGTGGCCGGGGCAGTTCATGGGCTTGAGCTGATACTCGGCGTCGTCCAGCTCCATGGGCTTGAACATGTTGTCGCTGTAGAAATTGGCGTGCCCGGAAATCTTCCACAAATCGCGGCGCATCACGTGCGGCGTGTAGACCAGCGAATAGCCGCGCGCCAGGTATTGATCGCGCATCCAGTCTTCGATGATCTTGCGAATGCGGCCGCCCTTGGGATGCCAGAAAATCAAGCCGGGTCCGGCCAGCTCCTGGATGCTAAACAGGTCCAGCTCCTGGCCGAGCTTGCGATGATCGCGCTTCTTGGCTTCTTCCAGACGCAGCAGGTACGCGTCCTGATCCTTCTTGCTGAAAAACGCCGTGCCATAGATTCGCTGCAGGCGCGCATTGTGCTCGTCGCCCTTCCAATAGGCGCCGGCGATACTAAGCAGCTTGAACGCCTTCAGGCGCGACGTGGAGGGCACGTGCGGGCCGCGGCAAAAGTCGATGAAATGCGGTCCGAGCGTGTATTCGGAGAAGATTTCGCCCGCGCGCTCTTCGATCAGTTCGCGCTTCATCCAATCATCCGCGTACTTTTTCAAACCGGCATCCTTCGGCGTCATGACGCGCTCGAAAGTCAGGCCTTTGGCTTGCAGTTCCGCCATGCGTGCTTCGAGCTTTTCGAGATCCTCGGGTGTGAAGGGGGTCTCGCGCTGGAAGTCGTAATAAAAGCCGGTGTCGGTGGGCGGTCCGATGCCGAGCTTGGTTTCGGGAAACAATTCGAGCACTGCGGCGGCCAGCAAATGGGCTGTTGAATGGCGATAGACCTGGAGCGCCTCCGGGTTCCTGGACGTCAAGATCTCCAGCTTGGCGTCCTTCTCCAGCGGGCGAGTCAGATCCCAAAGCTCGCCATCCACGCGCGCGACTACGGCGTCATCGGCCAACCGCGTGCCGATCGATTTTGCAATATCCAGCGGCGCGCTTCCGGCCGGAACGGTCTTTTGGCTGCCATCGGGCAGAGTAATGGTGAGGCTTTCGCTCATGTAAATTTCAGGTTATCAGGCTATGGCAGCTTCGCGTATTCGGCTTTGGCTTGTTTCAGGATCGGGATCTCGGGGTCGGCGTTTTTCCAGAGGGCGAGAAAATCCTGGTACGCGGTCTTGGCTTTGGCGTTATCGCCGGCCAGGGCGTAGGCGCGGCCGAGGCCCAGGTGCGCCAGGGAGCCGATGGGCTGGTTCCCGACGACGCCCGGATGATCCAGAATCTTCTGAAACTGAACTTCCGCCGGAGCGCCCTGCCTGGAGGCCAGATACGCTTCGCCCCGCAGGTAGGCCGGGTAGAGGTTTGTTTCCACTCCCAATTCATAAGGCGCAGCCGCGGTGAGCGCTTCCAACGCTTTTCCGCCGTCACCGCTTCGAAGCGCGACGGCCGCATGAATCATCGGGAAGTATAGGGACTGTACCAATGTGTCCACGGGGAAGCGTTTGCCCAGATCCCCGGCTAGACGCGCGGCTTGCGCGAATTCGCCCGTAAGCGCGAGCGTAATGGCCGATTGCGCTTCGACGTCTCTGCCCCTTGCGAGCGCGAGTGCGGCCTGCGCCTCTTGATTTGCCAAAACCATATTGCCGGCTAATGCTTCGTTCAATGCGGCGTACGCCTCGTAGCCCGCCGCTTGTTCCCTTTCATCCCCTCTTTGTGCGAAGTCCACCGCTCGGCGCAGCATTTCGCGGGCCTTATCGAACTCACCGCCATAAGCGGCGGTGTGGGATTCCTGGTAAAGTATTTTGCCTTCGTAGCTCGGTGTCCCCATCAACTTGGCGGCAATGTCCTGCATCCCCCCGCTATTGTGTTGAAGGAAATCCACTTCATAAAGGGCTACCTGAAGGGCAGGCCCGTCGAGATGGTGGGCGCGCGCCTCCCTGGCCGCGGCCTGCGCCTCATCCAGGCGGTTGAGAAGCCGGTACGCAAGGACCAGGCTGTAATACCGAAGAGTATCTGCGAGGTCACGCTTTAGCGCCGCTTGGGCCGCTGTCAGAGCCTTCTCATTTTCTCCCAACTCCAGGTAAGCGAAAAATACGATACTCTGCGCAGTCGCGTCACGGGGGTACGTCTGGGCCCATAACTCGCTAGTTTCCCGGGTCGCCTCCATATTTCCGTTGAAGAGAGCTTCGTAAGTGGACGCAATGTCAAACTTTTCCCACTCGCTGGTGCGTCCCCGCAGCTCATAAGCCCTGCGCGCAGCACTGGCTCCGCGCGCCTCCTCGCCCAGGTTGCGATACATGGCGCCCATCTGCGCATAAGCCATGGCAAAATTCGGGTCCAAGCTGACAGCCCTTTGGTAGAACGAGATCGCGGCATGGCCGTCGTTCTTGGCGTGGTAAGCTTCATTGCCGAGGCTATAAGCGCGCAGAGCCTCGAGCGATGGCGTGGTGACGTTCTCCAGCGGCGCATCATACTTCTGCACCGAGGCCAGCGATTCTCCTAATTTCTCGCGCAGCTTGGTGGCTGCGTTCCCGAGCGCGTTGAGCACCTGCTCTTTTCCGTCGGCTGTGACTTGCTCCTGTGCCAGCAGATCGCCTGTGTGGCAGTTCACGGCGTTCAGCCCCAGCACATACTGCTTGCCCAAACTGGAGATAGAGCCTTCAATGTCGGCAGCGCTGGCGGTGCGCTGGCACACCTCGCGACCCAATTCTTTCGTGAGCCGCGCGTCCTTCGGCTGCGCCATCAGCGAAAGCGTCTGAGAGATGCGCTCGTCCGAAATCAGACTCAGAAACGGCGACTGCGCCAGTTGCGCCGAGAGTCCCTGCCGTAGCGTGCCGTCGAAAACAGGATCGCCGGTGGTGTTGGTAAAGTCGGCTAGAACGATAGTGTCTTTGTCGGTGAGCTTGGGCGCAGGTTTGTGCAAGAGGAAATACGCCGCGCCCACCGCCAGGATCAGGATTACTGCTGCTCCCGCCATCAAAGGCCATGGACGGCGTGGCGCAGGCGCTGCCGGTAACTTCGCCGACTCACCGTCGCGCTTCAAGCGTTGCAGATCGGCGCGCATTTCCGACGCGCCCTGGTACCGCAGTTCGCGATCCTTTTCCAGCGCTTTGTTTATGATTCGTTCTAACTCTGCCGGAATGTCCGGATTGAGCCGCACCGCCGACGTAGCAGTTCCATCCAGAATCGCCTTGAAGATCACCGCCGAGCTTTCCCCGCGAAACGGCAATACGCCGGTCGACATTTCGTACAAGACCGCGCCGAAGGAAAACAGATCGCTGCGCGCATCCAATTCTTTCCCACGTACTTGCTCCGGCGACATGTACGCCACGGTGCCCAGAATGGAACCAGGGCTGGTAAAGGTCTGGGTGTTGACCGCAGTGGATGAAGGCGCGGCGGCCTGGATTTTCGCCAAGCCGAAATCCAGAATCTTGGCGTGGCCGCGATCGGTGACGAAGATATTGGCCGGCTTGATGTCGCGGTGAACGATGCCTTTGGAGTGTGCGGCATCCAGCGCGTCGGCAATTTCAATTGCGATGGAGAGCAGCGTCTCGAGTTCAAGTGGCTTGCCGCCGATGCGATCCTTGAGGGTCGCGCCTTCCAGGCACTCCATGACGATATAGGTCTGCTCGCCGGTATTCCCGATCTCGTGGATGGTGCAGATATTCGGATGATTCAGCGCGGAAGCGGCTCGCGCCTCGCGGCGAAAGCGATCGAGCGATTGCGGATCGCGCGCCAGCTCATCGGGCAGAAACTTGAGAGCGACGAAGCGGCCCAACTCGGTGTCTTCGGCTTTATAAACGACGCCCATGCCCCCGCCGCCGAGCTTCTCAATCACGCGGTATCGTGACACCGTTTGGCCGATCATGTGTGGCTGGCTATCCATGTATCGTAACGCCGTATACTTGGAAAAAGCATCAACTGACGGAGGCAGCATGACTTTCTGGAACGATCTGAAATTCGCCGTCCGCTCGCTCACGCGCACCAAGGGACTGACGGTGACGGTCATACTTACGCTAGCGCTCGGTATCGGCGCGAACGCCGCAATTTTCACGCTGGTGCGTGGCGTACTCCTGCGGCCGCTGGTGAATCGCGACGAGAACAGCCTCATCTATATCCGGCAGAGCGCGCGTGGACTTAAGGTCGATGATATTGCCTTTTCCGTGCCCGAGATCCAGGATCTGCGTTCACGCGTCAAGACTCTGACGGGATTCGGCGAATTCTCTACCATCGGCTTCACCATGGTCGGGCTCGGCGAGCCGCGCGAAGTCCGCGCGGGTGTTGTCGGTGGAACGTACTTTGACGTCGTTGGGCTTCACCCGGTCCTCGGCCGCCTGCTCGACATGCGGGATGACGGGCCCAGCGCGGCCGGCGCGATGGTGCTCACCTATCGCTTCTGGAGCACGCAACTCAATAGTGATCCGTCGGTCCTGGGAAAAACGGTCAGGCTTGGATCGCGCACGGCCACCATCGTGGGTGTCCTGGAACCGTCCGTGCCCTATCCGGCGGAGACCGAGATCATCGCCAACATAGTTACCAGCCCGCATCATCTCTCGGCCACCATGGTCACCAGCCGGGTCCATCGCATGACGGAGTTGTTCGGGCGGCTCGCGCCTGGCGCAACTCTCGAACAGGCGCGCGCCGAACTCAGCACGGTACACGGAGCCATCGTAAAGGAACATCCCGAGGCATATTCGCCCAAAGCTGATTTCCGGATCGATGCCGTTCGGCTCCGCGATCAGATCACATCCCGCGCCCGGACCGTGCTGCTGGTGCTTCTCGCTGCGTCCATCCTGGTATTTGTGATCGCGTGCTCAAACGTAGCGAACCTGATTCTGGCGCGCACCGTGCGCCGCGAAGGCGAGCTTTCCATCCGCGCCGCCCTGGGTGCAAGCACCGGCGCGTTACGTCGAACATTATTGGCTGAGAGCCTGTTATTGTGTGGCGCGGGAGCGCTGCTTGGTGTGCTGAGCGCCAGGCCGATGGTGGCCATCCTGGCTCGCTACGCTTCGCGCTTTTCGGTCCGCGCTCTCGACCTCAGCGTGGATTCCAGCATGCTTTGGGTGGGGGCGGGACTGGCTCTCGTCTCGGCCGTGCTCCTGGCGTTCGTGCCGCGCCTGCCGTCAGCCGATGCATCGCACGGGCTGAGTCTTGCGAACGGCAGTGTGCGGATCACCGGTAGCACCAGTCGCAAACAGCGGATCTTCGTGGTAACCCAGATTGCCGCGTCATTCGTGTTGCTGGCCGGCGCCAGCATGCTGCTCAAAACTTTGATATCGATGCAGGCGGCGCAAACTGGCTTCGACACCCGTCATGTGCTCGCCATCAACGTGCCCGAGATGCCGTACGGCAAGACGCCGGAACAGATCACGGCCTTCTATCAGGAAGCTGTCCGGCGGATTTCGGTGCTGCCAGGCGTGGAGGGCGTCGCGATAGGCAGCTCGGTTCCGTGGCGCGACGCAGGCAACTTCGGACCAGGTTTCGAATTTTCCGCGGACGGCCATGTCAAGGCGGCGGGCGAGGAAGATCCCCTCGGGCGGTTCCGATCCGTGTCGCCCGGATTCTTCGCCGCTCTCGGAGTGCCGATTATCGCTGGCCGCGATTTCAACGCCGGGGATCGAAAGGGAAGCGAACCGGTCGTGATCGTGAGCCAGAGCATAGCCCAGCGCATGTTCCCCAATCAGGATGCCGTCAACCGTCACCTCATCTGGACTGATCCAGTGATGAAGTTCATCGGTCTTAGCGCAGAGCCCCGGCGCATCATCGGTGTCGTGGCCGATGTGGACGATGAAAACGTGGTTCCGGGTCCGGCGATGAGCGTGTACCACCCATTCGGCCAGGTATTTGGCGGAGAACGTTTGTTCGTGCACGCTCGATCGAATCCTTACGCGCTGGTGTTGCCGGTCACGCGCATCATCCGCGGTTTGGCCTCGGATCAACCTGTCGAGCGCGCCGCCACGCTCGAGGATGTGCGCGCCGAGGTGCTCACGCCGGACCGGCTGAACACGATCGTGTTCGGCGGATTCGCAGCTGTCGCGCTATTGATCGCGGTGGTCGGGGTCGCGGGCGTCCTGGCGTTTTCGGTGAGTGGCCGCACGCGCGAATTCGGCATCCGCCTGGCCATCGGATCGGAGCCGCGGAGCCTGGTGCTCGGCGTAATCAGTCAAGGCGCGGTAATGGCGGCGCTGGGAATTGTTGCCGGAACGGTTTGCGGGCTGATTTTGGCGAAAGTGGCCAGCAGTTATTTCGAGGATGTGCGCATGCCGGGTGCACTGCCCATCATCGGCTCCGCGCTGGTTCTGCTGGCGGCC
>JBEKLB010000243.1:0-10085 GCA_050010415.1 Bryobacteraceae bacterium
TCGATCCGGTTGCGGAAGAAGATTCTCAAGGCGAACCAGCGCTAATGGAGCCCAAAGAGAAAAAGAAGCTTGAGGAAGCGCTGACTTTACTCATGATCATTGCAGATTCCGAGAAGGCGCGTCGCGAAGGCCGTTGGGTCACACAAGAGCAAATGGAAGAACTGATGCACGAGAAGTTCGGCACTTAGTTGTGGCGCGAACTTTAGTTTGCCGCGTTCACACTCGTGTGAACGCCTTGGGAGTTATCCCTACCCCAGCCTCGCCTTCAGCAGCTCATTCCACCGCCGCCGGGTTCGCTTGCCTCGCTCGCCTTCACCGTCTGCCTATCAAAAGCCTGAAAGTCAACCAGCGCTAGGCCTAGATCAACGGAACATGTCGTAGATGATCCATCCGATGGACGCGAGTATCAGCCCGCCTCCGATACGCAACTCAACCGCACCCCAGCCCCTGCCATATCGCTGCTCGGTCAGGGTGCCTTGCGCGCGCAGCCAGCTGGGCAATCTGAACCATGTACGCGGAGAAACGAGCATGACTGAAGCATTTACGAACATAACGACGCCCACAAAACCAACGATTGTCCAGCCGAGGAAGCGCATCATTTGGCCATTACTGTCTACCTCAGCTTCGTCTTCAGCAGCTCATTCACCGCCGCGGGGTTCGCCTGCCCCTTGCTCAGCTTCATTACCTGGCCTACCAGGTACCCGATTACGCCGGTCTTGCCAGATTTGTACTGTTCCACCTGCTTGGGACTCGCCGCGATTACTTCGTCCACGATCTTCTCTAGCGCACCCGTGTCGCTGATCTGGCGCAGGCCTTCGCGATCGATAATCGTCGCGGCCGAAACGCCCGACTCGAACATTTTCGCAAAAATATCCTTGGCCATCTTGCCGCTGATTTCGCCCTTCGCGATGAACGCCACCAACTCGCCGAGTTGCTCGGGAGACACCGGCGATTCCGTAATGTCCCGCCCCTTCAGCGCTCCGAGCAAATCGCCCGTTACCCAATTCGCAGCCAATCGCGGATCGCCCGCGGCCTTCGCGGCCTTCTCGAAATATTCGCTGATGTCGCGCGTAGCCGTTAAAACCTGCGCGTCGTATTCGCGCAAACCGTAGCTCTCCATGAACCGCGCGCGTTTGTCCGCCGGCAACTCCGGAACCGTCGCTTTGATCCCCTCCAGCCACGCCGCGCTCACGCGCAACGGCACCAGATCGGGCTCTGGGAAGTAACGATAATCATGCGCATGCTCTTTGCTGCGCATCCCCACGGTCTCGCCCGTCGCGACGTTATAGAGCCGCGACTCCTGCTCGATTCTGCCATCGCCTTCGAGGATGCCCACTTGCCGGGCAATCTCATAATCGATCGCCATTTTCGCGAACCGGAACGAATTCAGATTCTTTACTTCCACCTTGGTGCCAAACTCCTGAGCGCCCTTCAATCGCACCGACACATTGGCATCGCAGCGCAATTGGCCCTTTTCCATGTCGCACTCCGAGACGCCCACATATTGCATAATCTGCTTCAGCTCGGTCAGATACTCATGCGCTTCATCGGAGGATCTGATGTCCGGTTCGCTCACGATCTCAATCAGCGGCGTCCCGCTGCGATTCAAATCCACGTAGGTGTAGCGATCTGAATCCTTGAAGCCATCGTGGATGCTCTTGCCCGCGTCGTCTTCCAGATGGATGCGCGTGATGCCGATGCGCTTCTTCACCCCGTCCACCGCCACGTCCAGCCCGCCATGTTCGGCCAGCGGCTGGTCATATTGCGAGATCTGATAGCCCTTGGGAAGGTCGGGATAAAAGTAATTTTTTCGCGCGAAGCGGGAAAAAGGATTGACCTTGCAATGCGTGGCCAGCGCCGCCTGAATCGCCATCTCCACCGCGCGCCGGTTCAACATCGGCAAGGCGCCCGGTAGTCCGAGGCACACCGGACACACGTTCGAGTTCGGCGGCGCGCCGAAGCCGGTTGGGCATCCGCAAAAGATCTTAGTACGCGTATTGAGCTGGACGTGTACCTCCAACCCAATCACTGGCTCGTACTTGTCGATCTCTTCCGTCGTGGCTCCTCTTTGGTGCAAAGATCCTTTCTGATGCAAAGATCCCACCGGCGCGCTCGAAGACATGCTTCATTATTGCTTATGAGACGACAACGACGCCGTGCCGAGCAGCCCGCCCAGGCCCATGGTCTCCACCGCACTCGAAGGCACAATGACCATCGAGCCTTTCTCTTTAATGGCTTCATACAGCTTGTTCATTGCGCGCAAGTGCAGCGCCACCGGGTTGTTGATGTAGACCGTTGAGGCTTCGGCGAATTTGGCGGCGATGTCCGTCTCCGCGGTGCCAAGAATGATGCGGGCCTGGCGTTCGCGCTCGGCTTGAGCCTGTCGCGACATTGCATCTTCGAGCGCCTGTGGGATGTGTACATCGCGGATCTCGACCGCCTGAACGGTAATGCCCCAGGGATTCGTTTTTTCGTCCAATATGCGCTGCAGTTCGCGCCCCAAGCTCTCGCGATCACCAACGGTGCTGATCTGACCCTTCGACGATGGAGGCTTCGATGTTATGCCTGCGGGCATAAAGGGCATCATATTTACGTTCTCCTCTCGGATTGCAGTTCGTTTAGATAGCCGATAATTTCCGCGAGCTCGATTCCCTCCGCTCCGGCCCGCGCCAGAAGTTCGCCGCAGATCTGGCCGATGCGGCGTCCGCGCTCGACGCCATCCACAGGAAGCTTCTTGTCCGTCAGAAACGTCCCCGTGCCTTGCTGAGTGGAGAGCACCTCGCGGATTTCGAGCTCTCGATAAGCGCGTACCACAGTGTTGGGATTGATCGCCAGGTCGACCGCCAGTTGCCGCACGGTCGGAAGCTGATCGCCCGGACGCAAGGTTCCGGCCGCAACCCCGCCCAAGACTTGATCGATGATCTGGCGATAAGCCGGGACGCCGCTGCGTTGATCCAGCGTGAACTGGGCTCGCCGATCAACGTGATTCATAGTTTTAATGTACTAGTGTTATAATACACCGTCAAGACCTAAGGCGAACTTCCTCGTAAACTTCTCAGCCGGAATGACGTTTAATGGTTGTAGGCGCATGAAAACTAGCAGTACTTGGTTAGCTTCCGCCCTGTGTGGCCTTGTTCTGGCGTTCCCCCTGGCGCTCCCGATGACGGCACGCCCCAAAACTCACAAGTCCTCAGACGATAACAAGCTGTTCCAGAAGAAGCTCTCGAAGGACGACCAGATTCTGCACGCACTGGATCGCCTCACCTTTGGACCCCGGCCGGGCGACGTGGAGCGCGTCAAGAAGATCGGATTGAAGAAATGGCTCTTCGCGCAGCTTCATCCCGACCGGATGGACGAGAATCCGGTGCTGGAAGCGCACCTCAATGCTCTGGAGTCGCTGCGTATGACTCCGCTCGAAGCGGTGCAACACTATCCGCCGCCACAAATGATCCGCGCCATCGCGCAAGGCAAGCAGCCCATGCCCGACGATCTGCTGCTGCGCGCCAGCATCGAACGTTTCCTGATCCGTTACAAAACTAGAATCGCTCGGGGTTCCAACCCTCCTGCACCACTGGACCTTAAGGCCGATGTGATCAAGGAAGATCTCGAACCCATGCGTCCGCTGGATGAGGTGCTCACTCCCTCTGAGCTCGAGATCGTGCGATCGGGCAATGGGGACAAGAAGCGTGAACTGCTCGAATCCATGCCCCAGGAAAAGATCGAAGACATGCTGGTTGCCATGACGCAGAAGCAACGGCTCGCACTCTTCGCTCCCGCGTCCAGCGCCGTACGCCGCGAGTTCTTTTTGTTAAACGGTCCCCAGCAAGTGGTCAATTACGATCTGGTCGATTCCAAGATGCTGCGGGCCATTGAGAGCACGCGGCAACTCGCCGAAGAGCTGGACGATTTCTGGTTTAACCACTTCAACGTGTTCTATGAGAAGGGGGCCGATCGCTTTCTGGTTCCGCAATATGAGCGCGAAGCCATCCGTCCGCATGTGCTCGGCCAGTTCCGCGATTTGCTGGAAGCAACCGCGAAGAGCCCGGCCATGCTTTTCTTTCTGGACAATTCCGAATCCGTTCGTCCCGATCTGGACGCCAACGACAAAAAGCGCAAGGTGAAGCGCGGGCTCAACGAAAACTACGGGCGCGAGCTGATGGAACTGCATACGCTCGGAGTGAATGGCGGCTATACCCAGAAGGACGTCACCGAAGTGGCGCGCTGCTTCACCGGCTGGGGCATCCTGGAGCCGCGCAAAGGCGGTAGCTTTTTCTATAACGACAAGCTGCACGACAAGGGCGAAAAGATCGTGCTGGGCCACGTCATCCCGGCCGGCGGCGGCATGGAAGACGGCGAACAGGTGCTGGATATTCTGGCCCGGCATCCCTCTACGGCGCATTTTATTTCCAAGGAGCTGGCCGAGCGCTTCGTGGCCGACAATCCTCCCGACGCGCTAGTGAACAAGATGGCGCAGACCTTCCTCTCCACCAACGGCAGTATTCGCGAAGTGCTGAAAACCATGCTCGATTCGAAAGAGTTCTGGTCGGAAGGCGCCTATCGAGCCAAAATAAAGTCGCCCTTCGAGATGGTGGCGAGTTCGGCTCGGGCCTTGAATGCCGATGTCATCGACGGTTGGGCACTGGCCAATCAGGTGGGCACGCTCGGCGAGCCTCTGTATCGCAAGCTGGAGCCTACCGGCTATTCGAATCTGAACGCGGAATGGGTAAACTCGGCATCTTTGCTGGGCCGCATGAATTTTGCGCTGCAGCTGGCGCAAAACCATGTGGAGAGCGTCAAGGTGGATGTGTCCCGCTTCGGCGCCGACCCGAGCGAAGTGGCCAAAGCGCTGATGTTTCGCGCCATGTCGCCACAAACCCGCGAGGCCATCGACAAAGCTTTGCAAGAGAACCATGATAAGGACAGCAAGCAGAAGAACCCGGCGCTGGTCGCGGCGCTGGTGATTGGGTCGCCGGATTTCCAAAAGAGGTAGAGGTAAAGCAATGCCATCCAGACGCGTATTCCTGAAAGGCTCGGCGCTCGCCATGTTCGGCGTGGGTTCCATGCCGGTGTGGCTTTCGCGTTCTCTCTATGCGGCCGATTCCACCGAAGGCCGCAAGAAAATTCTGGTCGCGATCTTTCAGCGTGGCGCGGTGGATGGCTTGAACATGGTGGTTCCTTTCGGAGAACCGCGTTATTACGAATTGCGGCCGTCGATCGCCATCCCCAAGCCGGACGGAACGCCGAACTCAGCCCTCGATCTGGACGGATTCTTCGGACTTCACCCGTCGCTCGCGCCTCTGAAGCCGATGTTTGACGCCCGGCATCTGGCGATTGTCGACGCGGTGGGCTCGCCCGATCCTACGCGCTCGCATTTCGATGCGCAGGATTACATGGAGTCCGGTACGCCCGGCTTCCACGGCGCCGTCGACGGATGGCTAAACCGGGCCTTGTCTAAACAGGATGGGCCAAAATCCGCCGGCCCGGCGTCTCCGTTGCGCGCCGTCAGCCTGGGCGACACGCTGGCTCGCAGTTTGCGAGGGCAGAACGACGCGGTTGCGGTCCGCAGCCTGAACGATTTTCAAGTGCACGATCCGCATGGAGCTGCTTCCTTCGAGAGCATGTACGAAAATTCGCTGGACACCATGCTGCATGGCACCGGTAAAGAGACATTCAACGCGGTGAAGCTCATGCAGTCCATCCAGAAGCAGACTTATGTGCCGGCCAACGGCGCCAGCTACGGCAATGGCGGCTTCGGCAAGAGCCTGCAGCAGATCGCGCAGCTGATCAAATCCAATGTGGGCGTGGAGGTTGCATTCGCCGACATCGGCGGCTGGGACACGCACGTCAACGAAGTGGGCGGACAGCCCACCAATGGCCAGCTTGCGAACAATCTGACGCAGTTTGGCCAGGCGCTCGCGGCCTTCTATCAGGACCTCGGCGATCGTATGGAAGACGTCACACTGGTCACCATGTCGGAGTTCGGCCGGACGGTCAAAGAAAACGGCGATCGGGGAACCGATCACGGCCATGCCAATGTCATGTTCGTAATGGGCGGCGATGTGCGGGGCGGCAAGGTGTATGGCGACTGGCCGGGTCTTCACGAAGAACAACTGTACGACGGACGCGATCTGGCGCTCACCACCGATTTCCGCGACGTCCTCGGCGAGCTGGTGGCACGGCACATCGGGAATCCAAATCTGAAGTCCGTTTTTCCCGGCTACGACTCTCCGAAATTCCGCGGTTTGCTAGCCTAGAATTAATGCTGATCGTAATGCGGGCGCACGCCACCGAGCAGGACATCGCTCAAGTTTGCGCCAAAATCCAAAGCCTCGGCTTCCGCGCCCACGTGATGCCCGGCGCCGAGCGAACCGCCGTCGGCATAACCGGTAACCACGGCCCGGTTCCCTCCGAGGAGTTCGAGAGTCTCCCCGGCGTGGCCGAAGCCATTCCAGTTTCAAAACCCTACAAGCTGGTCAGCCGCGAAGTGAAGCCCGACAATACGGTGGTAGACGTGGCTGGCGTACTGGTGGGTGGGGCTGAACTAGCGCTGTGCGCAGGCCCGTGCTCGGTGGAGAGTAGAGAGCAGATTCTGGAATCGGCGCGCGCCGTGAAAGCCGCGGGCGCTCAACTTTTGCGTGGAGGCGCGTACAAACCGCGGACGTCGCCTTATGCGTTTCAAGGTCTCGGCGAAGAAGGCCTGCGCTACCTGGCCGACGCGCGCGAGGAAACCGGGCTTGGCATCGTTACCGAAGCCATCGATGTGGAAACCTTCGACCTGGTGGAAGAGTACGCCGATTGCCTGCAAATCGGAGCGCGGAACATGCAGAACTTTGCGCTGCTGCGCCGGGCCGGCCGTTCACGTAAGCCGGTTCTGCTGAAACGCGGCATGGCGTCCACGCTCGAAGAGTTCCTGATGGCCGCCGAATACATCCTGTCGGAGGGCAATTATCAGGTGATTTTGTGCGAGCGCGGCGTCCGAACCTTTGCCGATCACACACGCAACACGCTGGACCTGAGCGTTGTCCCGGCGGTGCAACGCTTGAGCCATTTGCCGATCATCGTGGATCCCAGCCATGGCACCGGCAAGCGCGACAAGGTTCATCCGATGGCACTGGCCGCGGTTGCGGCAGGCGCTTCCGGGCTCATCGTAGAAGTTCATCCGAATCCAGACCGCGCGCTGTCCGACGGCTACCAGTCATTGTTCCCGGATCAATTTCGCGAGCTAGCCGATGAGGCGCGCGCCATCGGAGAGCTCTTGCGAAGCCGAAGGTCGGGGGCGCAACTTGCCCCGGCGCTGGTTTAAGATTTATCGCTGCTCGCCGCGGGCTTCGATTCGGACTTGGATTCAGACTTAGACTCGGGTTTCGTTTCGCTTTTCGATTCTGATTTGGTCTCGGACGTAGTCGCGGTTTCGGTTTTTCCCGAATCGCTCTTTTTTTCCGAATCGCTCTTCGATGAGTCGCCTTTGCCGGACTCGTGCTTCGGTGGTCCGCTCACGTTCCCCTTGGCGTAATCCGTCACGTACCAGCCCGTGCCTTTGAACTGGAACGCCGGTGCGGACATCAGGCGATGCACATGTCCTCCGCATTTTTCGTGGACTGTTAGAGGCTCATCGGCAAACTTCTGGATCAATTCGAAGGTTTCGCCACAGCCTTCGCATTTGTACTCGTAGATGGGCAATGGTCGAAACTCTACTGTGGCGGAGCTTGGTCCGGACGAGGCACGTTGAGCGGAGTCAACGCCGGTCCGGGCTTGGAATCGCCTTGGCCCCGCTCGTTGGAAACGATGTCGCTCTTGCCCTTCGTCACCACTTCAATGGCCTTCTTCAGCAGCACATCTTCGCCCGCCGCCGCCTGCGGAGGTTCCACCGTTTGCGGGTTTCCGTCATCGTCCACCACCACGGGTTCGGTTTCCTGAACCGGGACCGAGGGCGTGACGCCGGTGTCCTGAATGGCTTTGCCGGAAGGTGAATAATACTTGGCGACGGACAAAATCACCGCCGAGCCGTCATCCATCTGGATGGGCTTGCGGATGGACGCGTCGCCATAGGTGCGTTCGCCGATCACTTCCGCGCGCTTGTCGTCCATCAGAGCCGCCGCAGCGATCTCCGCGCCATCGGCGGTGCCTCGGTTCACAATCACCGCCAGAGGAAGGTGACTGCGATCGTTGGCTGGATCGGCCGTCACGTCGTGCCGTTCCACCTTTTGGCCTTCACTATAGGTGATCAGCCCCTTGTCCAGGAAAAGGTTGGCGAGTTGCTCGCCGGCTTCCGGACCACCTGTGGCGCAATGCCGGAGATCCAAAACAAATTCCTTGGCGCCCTGTTTCTGCAGGTCGTCCACTTTCGCAGCGATGTCCTTCACCCGGTTGCCATCCAGACTGGCGGCCTGGATCAGGCCTACCTGATCGGGCAGCATTTTGGCTGTCACAGCCGGATATTCCACCATGGCGCGCGTTAGCGTCAGTTTCTGCGGCTCGGGCTTGCGGAAGCGGAGCACGCCCAGTTCTACGGTGCTGCCCGCATCGCCTTCGAGCAAGAGCTGAGCGAACGCGAGCGGCATGTCGCGCGTGGCAACGCCGTTAATGGTCTCCAGCACGTCGGTGGTGGTCAGCCCGGCCTTGGCGGCGGGCGATCCTGGAATTGCGTCGACAATGCCGACGTAGCCGAACTTCTTCGAAAGAATCAAGCCGACTTCGGCCTTATGCTGGTCTTTGCTCTTCAGCCACTGTTTGTACTGATCGGCGTTCAAGTAACTGGCGTAAGGATCGATGGATTCCAGCAACCCGTTCAGCGCGCCCAGTGTGACGCTCTTCATGTCGGGCTCTTCCACATAATCGCTCTTGATTCGCGATAGCACCTCGGTGTAAACGGCGAGGTGCCGGTAAGTATCTTCCGGGGAAGCGCTCTTGCCGCGCATGGCGCCGAACAGCAGCACAAAAACGAGGCAAGTGGAGCTGGAAGCTACAAAAAACTTGATACGCCTGGTCATAAATAGGGGCCCAAGGACTTTCTGCCTTTAGTATAGCTTGGCTTCGGCCTGCCTGGCTGTTTCGGCTTGGCTGGATAAAGATGCCGTGGCCGAAGCTGGGCCCTGCATGGCAGACCGCAACATGGTGAAGGCCGCGTAAACCACCGCCACGATCACCAGCCAACGCATGGCAGTCAAGGGCAACGATTTCACAATCAGGGCAGCGATCAGGACGCCCGGCAGGCCACCCAATGCCAAGCCCAGCGTGGCCCTGGGGCTGTAACTTCCCGCCGTGATGAAGCGGGCGCTGGCTACCGGCATCAGAACGGCGCAAGATCCCATCATGATCGGGAATGCGGCCTTGGGGTCCATTCCGAGCAGGCTTACCAGAATCATGCAAGGACCGTACAGCCCGATACCCAGGGTCATAAACGCACCCAGGATCAGGCTTCCGATCACCCCTGCCCACAAGCGCCAGTGTTCCAGGATGAGTGCGGTGCCGCCCGCCGGAAAAAGGTTGAAATTCGCCATCAAAAAGAAGCAGGCCGATGCCAGGAGCGCGACCCCCATGCCGATTTGGATCCAGCGGCGCGGCCAGTTCGCGACGACGCCCGCTCCGAACCAGGCTCCCACCGCGGAGGCGCCCATGAGCAGCACCAGGGTCAAGACGTCCACCTTGACGATAGCGATAAACAGGAACGCTTCCAGCAGCGTGGGTAACGCATGGCCGATATTCAACGTGCCTGGAATCTTTTCGTCCGGCACCATGTGCCAGAATTTGAAGGCGCTGGTGGTGGGCGCGAAAGAACCAATGCCGAGCGTGTCGAAGAAATTCGTCACCATCCCGACCAAGAGCTCGAGCAGGGACGGAACGCCTGGCGCGCGATTCCTGCTGCGGAACCAAATCCAGCCCAGGAAGATGGTGAACGCGCCGAGAGCGACAAAGAGCCAACCACGGGCGCTGAGCATTAGCTAGATGTTACCAGCAGCTAGCGACCGGTAACCGCCAGCTCTTCCCGCGCGCCAATCTGCCGCAAACACCGGTCGATCCATTGCTTGGTCAGCTTCTCCTCCACGCCATTCTGCGAAAGCCGCGTGCGCAGGCTGGCGAAATCC
>JBEKLB010000244.1:0-13365 GCA_050010415.1 Bryobacteraceae bacterium
GGGTTCAGATTGTTGAGCGTGCCACCGGGAGCGAGGCTCGGCGGCGGCGTCTGGTTGGGCGCGATTCCGCCATAAAGCTCCGCCGTCGCGGGTTGCAAAGTGCCCGAGGTGGCGTTGAGGGTGACCACCATGTTCGCGTTGATCCCGCTGGGCTGCCAGGTAGCCGAGTAATTACCCAGCGAGTCACCCACCATGTTGAGCGGCGGGTCGCCGTTGGAGAAACTCGCCACTACGTTGCCGTTGGTCACCGGCGCTGCGCAATCGTCATCCAGCTGGACGATCAAAGTAGCGGGCCATCCGGCCGGGACTGCAAAATTATTCGCCAAGCCGGTTTCCGTGATGGCCAGTTTGCTGGCGGTACATCCGGTTGTCCTGGGCTTGAGGTGGGCGACGGCGTTCGAAGAACCCGCCGGCTCCACAACGAAGGTGACGTTCACCGATTGGAGCGCCGCGCCGATGGATACGTTCACGTCCCCCGAGTAAATGCCGGCGGCGAGGCCGGTGGGATTCACCGACACCGCAACGGAACCGGACGATTGCCCGCTCGCGTTACCGGTGGCCGGAGTTGCGCTGAGCCACGTACCGCCGTCGGCAGTGGTGACTGCGGCGTCGAAGGCGACCGGGGACGCACTGCTGGTGTTTACCTGCACCTGTTGAGGGGTGGGCGCCGATCCTCCGGCAACGGCCGAGAAAAACGCGCCGGCTGGAGCCAGATAGGGCGACGGCAGCGCCGTGCTGGCCTCCAGATTCAAAACCGCCGTAATGTATTGCGGGGAATTCCTCGAATTGGAATCAGTGATCTGAATGATCGCGTAGTAGGGGCCTGGTGCGAGTTGCGTCGCGTTGGGAACAAGCGCCAGCGCGAGATTGCCCGAGGTGGTGGTGGTGGCGGTTCCGCTGGAGGAGACCAGGTTCAACCAATTGGAGCCGCTCATTAATGTCGCGGTCCAATTCACGGTGGAATTGAGATCGCCCAGATCGAGAATCTTGACGATCTCGGTCTCCGTGGACCCGCCGCCTTCGATGGCCTGGAACAAGCCCCCCGTCGTGTCCACGCCCAGGATGGGGCCGCTGCCTGCGATAAACAGCGACACGGGTATCTGGGTATTGCCCGCCGAAGAGGAAACCTGGATGGCGTCATGATAGGCGCCCTCTGCTAAGCCGCTGGTATTCATTTGAACTTGAACAAAGACCGGCGCGTTGAGCGTGGTGGTGTTAGATCTGGCCGTAACGCTCGTGATCCATGAGCTATTGCCGACCACCGACGTTGTGAAGTTGACCGTTCCCGCGCCGGTATTGGATACCAGCATTTGGGCGGTCAGGTTGCCGGGCGTCGACGAAAGGGCCGCGAGATTCAGCAGGGCCGGAGCTACGGTCAATTGCGTGGTCGCGCTCGCGACGTTGAGCGTCACCAAAACGTACGTTGTATAACCGTTGCTGTCGATAACCTGAATTCGCGCCAGATAGCTTCCAGCGGCCATCGTGCCTTGATTGACGCTGACCACCAGACCGGCCGGAGCCGCGGCATTGGTGAGAGTGACGTTGATCCAGGAGGGCGCGGCTGTTCCGGCCGTTCCTGCGTCGATAACAGTGCGGAAGTTCACTGGGGCCGTCGCTCCGCTCACCGGGATGATCGCTACCGCCTGCGTGGCGGGCGGATTGCCCCCGAGATCCGCATTAAAAGTCAAACTCAGCGGCGCCACCTGGAGCTCGGATGCCGCCTCGACGAAAGTGACCTGCAATGGCGAAGTGCTATGGGCGCCCAGGCTGTCGGTTACCCCGACGTTGAAGTTGTAGGTTCCCGCTGTTGTGGGAGTTCCATACAATACGCCGCCGCTAGGGGTGATGTTCACAATTCCCGGAGGCTGGCCGTCCATGGAAAACGTATAGGGAGGAACTCCGCCTGTAGCCGTGATCGGCTGGCTGTAAGCTACGCCTACCGGCGCGTTGGGCAGTGGCGAGCTACTGCTAATGGAGGGTAAAGGGTTAATGGTGAGGCTGTACTGAAACTGCGTCTGGTTTTGGTTTTGGTCCGTGATGGTAACGAAAAAGCTGAAGACTCCCGCGCCCGAGGGCGTTCCTTTGAAGATCCCTACGGACGTCATGGAAAGACCAGGCGGCAAGGTATTCGGAACGAACTGGTTGATCGGTTGCTCCGAATAGGTATAGGGTCCCGAACATGTGGCTGTAAAGTGTTGGGTATAAGCAAGGCCGATGTCTGCCTGAGGCAATGGGGAAGCAGGCGAAAGCGTGGGAGTGCACCCGCTCAACACTTGAATCGATAGGTTCTTCATGGCAAATTCGGGCGCGGAACTGTCGAATTCCGCCTCAACCTCAAAAGAAGAACCAATGGCGGTCGGTATGCCGCTGATGACTCCGTTGCTAGAGTTCAGCGTCAGGCCCGCGGGCAGGGCCCCCGAAATAATGGACCACGTAACGGTTCCCCCCGCGCCACTCTCATTGAGCTGAGCGCTATAGGGGCTGCCATTGGTCGCGTTTGGCAACGATGTATTGGTGATCGTGAACTGGGCCGAAAGGATGCCTGCCGAGGCAAGCAACAATAAGACAGCGATTCCATGAGAACGCATATTGTCCATTCTAAGGGTGTTGATTGGAGGGAACCCCAGCATTGTTTTGTACGTCCTCTTACACAGAGAAGCGTAAATCATCTACCTTCTCCTCCTCTGATTCTGGCGCGGTGCAGTAGAGACAGACCGCGCCACTTTGTTCTTTTGATACCTTATTCTACAGCGGCCTTGGCAAGTTTTTCGAAGAATTTCTGAACGATCATCTCCTACTGGTACTTCGCCTTCCTTCTTACCATCGGTTGATTGTGCCTGACTGATTAGATGGAGCTTGTCGAGGTTGAAGATTGTCTTGGGATGCGCGCAGTCAAAAGGCAGCCTAAGATAGAAATCAGAAACCTCATGCTGAAAAAACTGCTGCTGTTCGGAATCGGGGCGAGTTCGTTGTTGATCGCCGATGACGCACTCATCGTGCAGGTTCAGGTTTCTCACACCGAACGCATGGATTTTCCCTCCGGCGGCGTGCTCCGCATGAAGAATTCCACCGGCGACCTGACCGTGGAAGGTTGGGACCGCCCCGATGTGGAAATCACTACTGTTAAATCGACCAAATCCTACCACCCTAAAGATCGCAGCAGCGCCGAAAAGAGCCTGGATCGCATCCGCCTGGTCCCTGAGCGCAAGGGTGATGAACTCGCCATCACCACCGAGTTCCCGAAGCATGCGATGCTGGCGCGGTTGTTTCTCGGCGTCAGTGAGTTTGAGCTACAATACCGCATCAAGGTGCCGCGCAACGCCCGGCTGATCATCGAACACGATTCGGGGAACGTGTATATCGACGATGTCGTCGGCGATGTCCATGCCACCAACGGCATCGGGCAAATCACGCTGCATCTGCCCCCCAGGACGGCCACTACGCGTTTGACGCCAAGAGCGATCTTGGCGCTGTGGACTCCGATTTTCCAGGGCCGGAGCAGGGAAAAATCTTCCACCTGGGCCATGCCTACATCAGCCCTCAGCCGCCCACGGGCGCCCAGAAATTGTACGCCCGCATTGGTTACGGGGACATCACCATCTTGAAGATCCGGCAGCCTACGCCACCGCCTCCGCTCCATCCTTAGTGCTGTCGACGGTATCATCTGATCCCCAAAGTGGGATACAATGGTACCAGAATGGTTGCGGTAAACTACATTGCCAACGTGCTGGGAGGTCAGCCTATTTTGGGCCGGCGACTGGGTTCGCTTAGGGCGCTCGATAACGCCGTCGCGGAAGGCTTGCCGAAGGCTGCATTGCGCCAGACCGCCAGCCGGATCTTCTCGAGCAAGATCGAACAAAAACAGCTCATGAACCGGATCGTCCCGGAAGCCACATTCAAACGCCGGCGCGATCGGCTGAGTGCGGCCGAAAGCGAGCGAACCGAGCGCATCGCGAGAGTTGTGGCAGACGCGGAGTACGTCTGGGTGGATCGCGAGGACGCGCGTCGATTCCTGACCAGGTCGCATCCGGCTCTCGGGGGCAAGACTCCCATTGATGCCGCCATGACCGAACTCGGCGCCCGCCAGGTGGAAGAGATTCTCGCCAAAATCTTCCATGGCCTTCCAGCGTAGAGGCAGTTGGCGAGTCTATCGCATCGCCGATCGCCGTCACACCATATTCGACGGGCAAGGCGCGGCGACATATGGCGGACGCTGGAACTCGCCCGGACGCCGCGTCATTTATGCCGCCGAAAGCTACGCCGGTGCGATGCTGGAAGTGCTGGCGAACGCTAACATCGGGCGCATGCCGAAGCAGCATGCCTGGATCGAGATTCTCATCGCGGGAAACGTGAGCGTCGAACAAGTAGACGTGAGCAGGATTCGCCGCTGGGACGCAGCGGACCAACGCACCAGCCGCATCTTTGGAGACCAATGGTACGACCAGCAGCGCTCCGCGGTTCTCCTCGTGCCATCCACGGTTACGCGTGTCGAACGGAACGTCGTCATCAACCAGGCGCATCCCGAGTTTGTGAAACTTCGGGCCACTCGTCCGAAGCCGGTAATTTGGGACCAACGATTATTTGACCGCTGAGCCGTCCGCGAGGCACGCCTGCGAAGCTACGATCCTGCGAAGTTACCATGATGAGATGCCCGATCTGACCCAGACTGTCTTACCACTGGAAGTCACACCGCAAGAAATCCAGCGGCGCATCGCAGCCGGCGAGAAGCTCGCGCTGCTCGATGTCCGCGAGCCAGGCGAATTCCAGCTCGCCAGTATTGGCGGCGCCGAGCTGATTCCGATGCGCACTGTGCCGGCCGAACTCTCGCGCCTGGATGCGCAGGCCGGCGACACACCGCTGATCGTCTTTTGCCATCACGGCGTCCGCAGCTTGAACGTCGTGCATTGGCTGCGTGAGCAGGGCGTCGCGGCGTGCCAGAGCATGGCGGGCGGCATTGACCGCTGGAGCCTGGAAATCGATCCGCTGGTGCCCCGCTATTAACGCCCGCGATATTTCTGAGAGTTTCCGCGTCAGTTCCGTACTAAGGGAACAATGCCATTGGCTAGGTTCCCTCTGGCGCTTCTCACTGTGTTTCACCTCATCTGGGTGATTCCCCTCATCGGGGTGTGGCGCCTGCTCGGGGCGGATCTCCCGCTGCCCCGAGTGGCGCCGATTTATACCGCCGCGAGCATAGTGAACGCGGCTGACAATCAATCCGGCCAGCTGGCTCCCTACGCCATCGGCACAATCTATGGCACAAACCTGGCGTACAGCACCGCGGCGGTCAGTCCGGGCGATCTGCAAGGCGGCGCGCTGCCTACCGTGCTGCTCGGCGCTAGCGACACCAGCGTATTGATCGACTATTCTCCCGCGGCTTTATATTATGTCTCGCCAACGCAGATCAACTTCTTAGTTCCTCCAGACCTGTTGCCGGGACCAGTCACCGTTTACGTGGATGTCGACACATTGCGAGGGCCGCTCATCCAAATGATGCTCGCTCCCGCGGCGCCTGGGCTTTTCCAACTCGACTCACAAAATGCGGTCGCGACATTACCCGACGGCTCCGTGCTCACTCCCACCTCTCCCGCCAAGCCCGGAAGCATCGTCATTCTCTGGGCCACCGGGCTCGGTGCGGTTGTTCCCCCCGTGGATGGCTTTGAGTTGCCCACCGCGGCCGCACGGCTGGTGGCTGGCGCGGACCTGAGCATCTTGCTGGACGGGACGCCCGTGGACCCCGGCGCCATCCAATATGCGGGCGTAGCGCCGGGAAACGCCGGCCTGTATCAGATCAACTTGAAGTTGCCTCTCAACACTGGTAACAACCCCAAAATCCAATTGCAACTGGATGGTGCGTCCAGCTTTCCCGGAATCCATCTTCCAGTAGGGCAGTGAGAAATTCAGCCAGCATCCGGGCTCAACAATGTTAAACTGATCGGTTTGGCGCGTCATCAATTCGCGGTTTTATCGCTCGTAGCCATCGCCCTAGCCTCCACCTTTTGGTTCCTTCTGGACGTCTTGGGGACGGCTACCCACAAGTCTCAAGGGCTGAGTGTTGCAGGCTTCGAAGACCGCTTCAACGATCTTCGCAAGACGGTGCTTCCGCACGCCGTGTACGGCTACCTCTCCGACAATCCGCCCACCGATCCGAGCGCCATGCCCGAGTTCCATCTCACGCAATATACGCTCGCTCCAGCCATCATCAAATTGTCCCCCACTGAAGATCTGGTGATCGTGAATTATCACAGCAAGCAACTGGATCCCAAGCTGCTCCAGTCCAATCGTCTGGCTGCCATTCGGGATTTCGGCAACGGCGTAGTGTTGTGCAGGCGGATCAGCCGATGACGTTGTTATGCCTGGCCGCGATCTGGCTGGTGGGATTCGCCATGGTTCGCTGGATGTTTCCGCGGGCGGTCCGCTGGTCGCTGCAGAATGTCTGGCTATTTTCACTCGGCATCGGAGCCGGAGCCGGCGTCGCATCCTGTCTGTACTTTCTCGTGCTCCTGCTGGCCGGGCCACGTGTGACGGTGCTGGTTGCCTCCTCCGGCGCGGCGATTGCGATGCCACTCGCCATCGGTGTGGCGCTCGTGATACTGGCGGCGGGCTTGCTGACCAGGCGAAAAGGAACCGAGCTGCAATGGTCCCATGGCCCCGCGGTCCCCTGGTATTTGACCGCTTTCTTGTTGCTGGCGGCGCTGCTGGCCGTCACCATGTTCCTCGGCGCGGTGATCTACAATCCGCACGGTGACGAAGCCGCGTGGTCCGTCTGGAATCTAAGGGCGCGATTCCTGTTTCGCGCGGCCGGCTTCTGGCGCGACGCTTTTTCGAGCGATCTCACCTGGAGCCATACGGATTATCCACTCCTGTTGCCCGGGCTGGTTGCCCTGTGTTGGAAACTGGCCGGGCAAGAATCGACCGATGCTCCGATCGCCATTGCTTTTCTCTTCGCCGCCGGAACGGCCGGCTTGTTAGTCACCACGCTCGGAGCCTTGCGTGGCAAAGCTTACGCGTGGCTGGCCGGAACGGTCTTGCTGGGCACCCCGGGCTATGTTGCTTTGAGCGCCGCGCTTTATGGTGACGTGCCGTTGAGCTTCTACATTTTGGCGACACTCGCGCTGCTTTGTCTGCAAGACCGGCATCCGCAAGACCTGCATCCGCAAGACCTGCGCTTCACGGCGCTGGCGGGCCTGATGGCTGGGTTCGCGGCCTGGACCAGAAACGACGGGATGATGTTCCTGGTGGCTTTGATTGTGGCTCGTGTCTTCGCCGTGTTCCGGTTCGGCCAGCGGGCCAGGCTTGGCCCACAGTTACTGCTCTTTCTGGCAGGATTGGCAGCGCCGTTGGCGGTGGTGATCGCGTTCCGGCTGCGCGTCGCCGGACCCAGCGGGTTGCTCTCCCAACCGGCTTCGGCGATCGTGAAGCACCTGGCGGATCCAGCCCGCTGGATTGTGATCGCGCAGGGCCTGGTGGTGGTGCTCTTTACTTTCGGCCGGTTCTTGATTCCGATGATTCTGGTTCTCGCGCTCTTTTGGTATCTGGTTCGATTTCAAGTGGACGCGCGCGATCGCGCCGCGCTCGCAACGGCTGGCATCGCGCTGGCTCTGACGCTGGCCATACAATTGTCGGTGGACTTGTTTTATGTCGATAATTTGCCGATCGAAATCGGCACGTCTTTCGAGCGCGTCCTGCTTCAATTGTGGCCAGCCGCGCTGTTGACCTTCTTTCTGGCGTCGGGCCCCTTGCAATTGGTTGCGTCGAACTCTCAAGGGAAGCTGAGCAAGGAGAAGAAGGCCGGCCGTCCTCAACGCCGAGCGGTGGAAACCCGCTAGGCGCTTCCTGCGTTTAAACTAGAGAAGGAGCATTCCAGATGTACCTTCGTCCGCTCTTTCTGCTGTCCACAGCCGCCCTCATTCTGGGCGCGCAGGAACCGGCGCCTGCTCCTGCCCCGGATTCGGAGTCTCCGGTGGTTTCACTTCCAGCTTCGAGCGCTCCGGCGCAGACGGCGCAGAGCACGCCCGCCCCGCGAACCGAACCGGCCAATCCTGGCGATTTTGTGGTTGCCATAGGTACGCGCATCCCGCTGAGCATGATCAACAGCGTGAGTACGAAAACCGCCGTAAGTGGCGAGCGTGTGTACCTGGAGAGCGTGTTTCCAATTCTCGTCAACGGCCACGTCGTGATCCCTCCTGGAAGCTATGTGGCGGGCACGGTCACCGAAGTAAAGCGGCCGGGCAAGGTAAAAGGGCGAGGCGAGCTGTACGTCCGATTTGATTCACTCACCTTGCCGAACGGCGTGACCCGCGATTTCCGCGCTCGCATGGGCAGCCTGGATGGGCGCGCGCCGGAAACGCTGGACAAATCCGAAGGCAAGATCAAAGGTGAGGGCGACAAAGCCGGCGACATCAAGACTGCGGGTGAAGCCACCGGCGTCGGCGCCACCATCGGTGGACTAGCGGGTGCCGCAGCGGGGCATGCGGGCATGGGAGCGGGTATCGGCGCTGCGGCTGGAGCTACGGCCGGATTGGTCGCCGTGCTGCTAACACGCGGACCCGATGCCATTCTCGCCAAAGGCACCACCATGGAGATGGTGCTCGACCGGCCGTTGCAATTCAACACGGCCGATATCGATTTCCGGAACGCCATGCCGCGCGCGCAATCGAGCGATGGACCGGGCCCCCAGCCGAGCCGCAAATTGCAGACCAATCACTGGCCGTATTAGAGCCGCTCGTTCCCCACTGGGACCTCTTAGTACCCTCGATCCATCTCAGCACCCCGGCCTCGTACCTCCGAATTTGAACCGGCGAGTCTATTTCGACCCTTCTGGCGCGCCCCTACAATCGAGTCGTCATGGATTTCACCGACCTGCAAATGACCTTTACCGTAGTGGTTATCCTAACCGCGGCGGTCGTCGTGGTCTTCTTCGACCATCTTAGAAAACACCGCCAGCTGCGTCCGGCCCATCCGGTGGTCACTCTGAGGACTCCGCCCGCGCCGCGTCCTACCATGCTGTTCTTAGCCGCGCCGATGGCTTACGCCCCGGCCAGGAAGCTCGTCCCGGAACGCGCGCTGGAACCGCTGGTGCCCGTTGCAACCTCTTCCCGGCCTCCCGTCGAACCACGGGAACGCGAGACCGTCACTGTCCAAATGGCGCCGTCCTCTCCCACGGCGCCCTCCTCCCCGATGGGATTTCTCGAAACCACGCTGCCGGCCGTCACCATCGACGCGGCGCTCTGGGAACGCCTGATCTCAAGCCAGCCCAGGCAGAGCCTGCTTCCCGCGTCCGCCATCGAACCTCTCGGGATGGTCCCCAAGCCTGCGTTCGAGGAGTTGCTGGAGCGTAACGCACCCTTCACCGGACTGGTAGTCTCCATCGGCATCAACGATAGCGATAGCAGCATGTGGCACAGCCAGGGTTTGATGCCATCGGTCGGCAACCACCTGGCCAGCCTGCTCACAGAAAAAGATTTCGCATGCCGCATCGCCTACGACGAATTCGTTCTGGTGTGCCGCGAACAGGGTGCGCAGGGGCAGCGCCGGTTGAACCAGATCGCCGAGAGCCTCTGGGATTACCAACTACGCGGCATTGGCGCCTGCTCCATTTTGTTCAGTTGGGGCGGCGTACAAGTTCAAGATCAACCGTTCGCTGACGCCATCGCATCCGCCACCGAACGTATGCGCGATACCAAGCGGATCGGGCAATCCGCCCAATCCGTCCACGCGCATCTACAGGCTGTCTGACCCACTTCCTTCTTCGGGTTACTCCAGAAGCTGCCGACTTCTCCGCGGCTTCTGGAGTTTTTTTTGTTAATGTTTGAACATGCCCCGCCGTGCTGCGCTTGTGTTCGCTCTGACCGCCTGCAGCGTACTGGCTAAGGAAAAGCCCAAATTGAAACACGAATACGCCGAGGTGAATGGAGTTCGCCTGCACTACGTCACCGAAGGCAAGGGCCCGCTGATCATATTCCTGCACGGCTTTCCGGAATTCTGGTACGAGTGGAAGGATCAGTTACCGGAGTTTGCCAAGGACCATCGGGCCGTTGCGCCGGACATGCGCGGCTACAACCTTTCTGGAAAGCCCGCGGATGTGGACGCGTACCAGATGAAGAATCTGGTGGAAGACGTCCGCGCGCTGGCTGAGCACCTGGGCTACAAGAAGTTCATTCTGGTGGGACACGACTGGGGCGGCGGCGTGGCGTGGAGCTTCGCGATCGCGCATCCGGAATATCTCGAAAAGCTGGTGATCGTCAACTGTCCGCATCCGGCGATCCTGGCGCGCGAACTCTCGAGCAACCCCGCGCAGCAGAAGGCCAGCCAATATATGCTGTTCTTCCGCAGTCCGCAGGCCGAGCAAACGCTATCCGCCAATAACTATGCGGGGCTCGTAGACGCAGTCCTGGGCGATGGCCTGAAAACCGGCGTGTTCAGCGAGGCGGATAAGCAGGCGTACATCGGTGCGTGGTCAGAGCCCGGCGCGTTGACAGGCGGCTTGAATTATTACCGCGCCGCGAACCTGGGACCACCGGCACCGGGAGCGACAACTTCCGAAGGTCCGGCATTCGGGCTGGACGCCGCGAGTCTGGTAGTAAAGGTTCCGACGCTCGTAATCTGGGGCGAAAAGGACACCGCCTTGCTCACCGGTAACCTGGATGGCATGAACCAATTCGTGCCGAACCTGATGGTGAAGCGCATCCCGGATGGCTCGCACTGGGTGATTCATGAGAAGCCGCAGCTAGTGAACCAGTATATTCGCGGATTCATCCAATAATTCTCGCTTGAATATGCGCGCAGCGCGGATTCCAGCTACACTGGCACATGCGTCAAGCGCCCGTCGTTACGGAACTCGCCGGCTTGGCGGAACGCACCACTCGCAAAATTAACCGCCGGATTGTTCCGTTCCTCCTCCTCCTCTATACCATCGCGTTCCTGGACCGCGCCAATGTAGGCTACGCCAGCCTTGGTATGACGAAGGAACTGCAGTTCTCGAACCAAGTCTTCGGTCTGGGTGCGGGAATATTCTTCCTCGGCTATTGGCTGCTCGAGATCCCGGGCGCCATCCTGGTGGAGCGCTGGAGCGCGCGCAAGTGGATCTCACGGATCATGCTGAGTTGGGGCGCAGCCGCCGCGCTCACCGGGTTAATCCACACTCGCAACGAGTTCTACTCAGCGCGCTTCCTGCTCGGTGTTGCGGAGGCCGGGTTTTTCCCCGGAGTTGCTGTGTACCTGACCCACTGGTTCCGGGCCGGTGACCGTGCCAAGGCATTGGCAGGTTTCCTTATCGGCGCTCCCGTATCTCAGATCGTAGGTTCTCCGCTTTCCGCCGCCCTCATGAATATTCACTGGTTCGGGTGGGGCGGATGGAGATGGCTTCTCATCTTCGAAGGAGTGCCTGCCATCCTGGCGGGCGTCTGGACATTCTTCTATCTGACTGATCGGCCGAAGGACGCCAAGTGGTTAACCGTTGACGAACGGAACTGGATTACCAATCAGCTCGAGGAAGAAAGGAGGCTCCTGTCGGCGAAGACCAAAGCCAGTCTCTGGAGAGTGTTGTTCAGACCCGAAGTGCTGTTGTTGACGGCAATCTGGTTTCTCGGCACCGGCGTCGCAAACGCTTTCATCCTATGGCTGCCAAAGATCATTCAAAAAATGTCAGGCTACAGTCCGGTTGTCACCACCATCGTGGCGGCCATTCCGTATTGGGCCGCCCTGCCGTTCTCACTGTTCGTTGGCTGGAGCTCAGACCGAACCGGTGAACGGCGCTGGCACGCAGCCGGAAGTATGTTTCTCGCGGCTGCGGGATTTATTGTGTCTCAGGCCACGGACAACGTGGTAATTGGCGTTTTTGCGCTGACGATTGCGGCCATGGGAAGTAACGCCCGGCAAGCTCCCTTTTGGTCCGTCGGAAGCTCCCTTATGACCGGGACGTCGTCTGCCTTGACGATCGCGGTAATCAGTTCGTTCGGTCAGTTAGGAAGCTTCGTCTCACCATACGTAGTCGGATTCCTGACGGACCGAACCGGAACCTACGCCGCAGGCACCTTGTACTTTACCGGCTGTATGTTCGTCGCGGGCTGCCTCATGCTCTTGTTGAAGCCTCCGAAGACTGCCGGCGATGAGCTAACGATTTGACGCTCGAAAGAGCGGGCGGGCTCGTCCTTCACTCCCGATAAATCCCATGCTGCTCACCGGGAATCTGGATGGAATGGACCTATTCGTGCCGAACCTGACCGTCATGCGCATCCCGGATGGCCCGCACTGGGTGATTCATGAGAAGCCGCAGTTAGTGAACCAGTATATTCGTGAGTTCATGCAGTAGGGCCCTGTATCGGGTACCTTAAAAGAAGGACCCGCAGCCATGAACGTGACTCTAAGCCTAAACGCTGAATTGGAAAAAAGCCTCCTGGCGCGAGCGCATGCGCGCGGCTTGTCGCTGGACGAATACCTTCAGGAGCTTGTGGCTCGGGAAGCCGGCCTTTCCGGTGAGGCGCAGCAGCCGTCTAAGCTTTTCGATAATCTCTCCGACCTACTGCTCAATTCTCCCTTTGCCGGAGCCAATCTCGACCTGGAGCGGCCCAAAGACTACCCGCGTCCGGTTGATCTTGGATGACCGGATTTCTTATCGACACGAGCGTTCTCTCCGAATACAACCGGCCGGCGTCAGGTTGACGGTACGCAGTAATCTAATACCAGGAGCGAGGATGAGTCGCCAGACCCTCCATGAACTAATCGACAGAATTCCCGAAGAAGAGCTTGCCGCCGCTCAGCGCTTCTTGGAGTATTTGGCGGTAAGTCCGGCCTGCCGGGCAGCGCTGGCCGCGCCGCTGGATGACGAGCCAGTTACCGCGGGCGACGCAGACGCTATCGCGCGGACGCAAGGGGAACTCAGCACAGGAAAAGTTGTCCCGCATGAAGATGTTCTGCGGGAATTCGGCTTGAGGTGAGGTTCATTTGGCCAGAATCCGCTCGTAATGAATTGCGGGCCGTCGATCGCCAAACGGCCATTCGCATTCTCCATGCGCTCACCGAATACGGTGATTCCGGCGTCGGCGATGTCAGAGCTCTCGCAGGGGCGTGGCAAGGGAACTTCCGACTCCGAATTGGCGATTACCGTGTGATCTTTACGGTTGCGCCGGACGAGATCACGGTGATTCGGGTTCGGCATCGATCCGAAGCCTATCGATAGGTTCCCAAGCCGTTGCTCGATCCGAGAATTGAGAAGATCGGGAAGGAGCAAATCAATTGAACAACCATGCTCCTCAGGGGTATCATGGGACGGAAATAGGGCTGAAACGTCAAATGCAACCGGTGCTTTAGAACTGCCGCTCCGCATTCGCCGCCGCGAATCGAAGCCCCATCGAAAAGCTGCGGGTC
>JBEKLB010000245.1:0-10016 GCA_050010415.1 Bryobacteraceae bacterium
TGGTGCCATTTCCGGGCATTTGGGCTATCGATCAATTGCTGGCGCTGTTCCATTTGGCGTAGAAGAAAGAACACGGGAGAACGATTATGTTGTCACAACTTTGGCCGGCATTGCGAATCAATATTTTCCTGACCATCCTGCTGGGCGTGGCTTATCCGCTCGCGGTCACCGGAGTCTCGCAGATCATCTTTCCGCATCAGGCCAACGGCAGCTTGATCACCAGGGGCGATCAAGTCATCGGATCGGAGTTGATCGGCCAGAACTTCACCAGGCCCGAGTATTTCCAGCCGCGTCCCTCCGCCGCCGGTAACGACGGCTACGATCCCACCGCTTCCGGTGGATTTAATTACGGCCCCACCAATCAAAAGCTGATCGATCGCGTGAAGGCGTCGGTGGACAAATTCCACAAGGAAAATCCGGATTATCAAGGTCCCATACCAGCCGATATGCTGACCGGGTCGGCGAGCGGCCTGGATCCCGACATCAGCCCGGCGTCGGCGCAGGCGCAAGCGGCGCGCGTGGCGAAAGCCCGTGGCATCTCCCCCGATCAGCTCAATCAATTGGTCGCGCAATACACCAAGTCGGCGGATCTCGGGTTGCTCGGCGAGCCCCGTGTCAACGTGCTCAAGCTGAACCTGGCGCTCGACCAGCAGTATCCGAAACATTGAGGCTTTTAGAGTATTCTGAGGCTGTTTAGAGTATTCTGAATAGGATGGTGCTCCCCGGTCGCGCGCCTTCATCGTGATTCTGGGCTGTGAACCTCGTCTCTTTCATTTCGATCGGGTTGCTGGCAAGCGTGGCGTGTGCGCCTGCCGAGGAGCCTAGGAATCCTCTCGCAGGCGATCCGGTGGCCATCAAAGAAGGAGCTTCGCTCTTCCGCGCCAATTGCTCGCCCTGCCACGGTCTCAATGCGGGCGGCGGAGGGCGTGGGCCAAACCTTCGTTCCGGCCTCTGGGTGCATGGCGGCAGCGACACGGAAATCTTTCGAACCATCAGCGACGGGGTTCCCGGCACCCAGATGCCGTCGAACGCCTTTGAAGATAGCGAGACTTGGGCTCTGGTTGCGTACCTCCGTTCGGTCAGCGCCGGTACGAAGACTCCAGTGGCCGGCGATTCTGCCCAAGGCGAGCGCATCTTCTTCGGAAAAGGCAACTGTGCCCAGTGTCATATGGTGCAGGGACGCGGCGGCCGGCTGGGACCGGAGTTGACGCGCGTGGGCGCCGCGAGATCGGTGGCATACCTCACCGAGTCCATTCGCCAGCCGGACAAGGATTTGAGCCTTGGAATGATCGACCCGAACAACCATTACGTTTACCCTCTGGAGTACGAGACCGTGACGGCTGTGACCCAAGACGGCCAGCGCGTTATCGGCGTGGCCAGGAACGAAGACGCGTTTTCGCTGCAGCTTCTCGGCCAGGATGAGAAGTTGCACTTGTTTTTGAAGAAGGATCTGCGGGAGGTGATTCACGAACGCCGATCGCTGATGCCCGCATACACAGAACGTCTCCTGAGCAATGCAGAGCTACAAAACCTGCTGGCTTATCTGACCGGTTTGCGAGGAGAGCAGAAATGAAGATCGTTCCAACCCGTGTCAGTCTGGCGCTCGCCCTGATCTTCGCCACAATGCCGGCGCGCTCGCAAGTCACTTACGATCGCATCCTGAAGGCTGCCGAAGAGCCGCAGAATTGGCTGACCTACTCAGGCGGCTACCAGAGCTGGCGATACAGCCAGCTGGATCAGGTGAATCCTTCGAACGCCGCAAACCTGGCGGTGCAGTGGGCGTTTCAAAGCGCCGAGCTCGGCCAGTTTGAAACCACGCCGCTCGAGATCGATGGCGTCCTCTACGGCACCGGACAAAACAATCGCGCTTTCGCTCTGGATGCACGCACCGGCCGGGCCATCTGGCGCTACCAGCGGCGCGTGCCGGATAAAGTTCAGGCTTGTTGTGGCCTGGTGAATCGCGGCTTTGCGGCGCTGGGTGACCGGCTCTTCATGGCGACGCTGGACGCGCACGTGGTGGCGCTCGACATGAAGACCGGTAACGTCGTCTGGGATGTGGCAGCGGCGGATTACCGGCAGGCCTACGTCTTCACAGTGGCTCCTCTGGTGGTGAAGGACAAGATCATCGTCGGTGTCGCGGGCGGCGAATATGGCGTGCGCGGCTTCGTCGATGCCTATTATGCCGATACCGGCAAACGCGCCTGGCGATTCTACACCGTTCCCGGCCCCGGCGAGCCTGGCCACGAAACCTGGACTGGCGACTCGTGGAAAACCGGCGGCGCACCTGCTTGGATCACCGGGTCTTACGATCCTGAGTTGAATCTCATCTATTGGCCCACCGGCAATCCCGCGCCCAGCAACCGTGGCGACGAACGCTCCGGCGACAATCTCTACAGCAGCTCGATGCTGGCGCTCGACGCCGACACAGGAAAGCTGAAATGGTATTACCAATTCACTCCGCACGACCTGCATGATTACGATGCCACGCAGATCCCCGTCTTGTTAGATGCACCCTGGCAAGGTCAGCCCCGCAAGCTGCTCTTGCACGCCAATCGCAACGGTTTCCTCTATGTGCTGGACCGCACGAACGGCAAGTTTCTTTCCGCCAAGCCGTTCTTCCCGCGCGTCACCTGGGCCAAAGAGATTGGCGCGGACGGCCGCCCGGTTGTTCTGCCGGGCAGCGTGCCCACCGCGGAGGGAACGCGAACCTGCCCCGGAGCCTTGGGAGCCACCAACTGGTTTTCACCTTCCTACAGTCCTCAAACCGGCTTGCTGTATGTCGCTACGGCCGAGGAGTGCGATATCTTCACCAGCGCGCCTCAGAAATACCACGAAGGTCATGATTTCATCGGAAGCGTCTATGTGCAGGCCAGCGGTGAAAAAGCCTGGGGCGCGCTGCGGGCCTTCGATCCATTCACGGGCGAGAGGAAATGGGAGTTCCCATACTTTACGCCTCCCAATGGAGGATGCCTTTCGACAGCCGGAGGCCTGGTTTTCGCCGGAGATTCCGACGGCAACTTTGTCGCTGTCGACGCACGTTCCGGGAAGGATTTATGGCACATCCAACTCGGCGCGGCCATTTACTCCTCGCCAATGACCTATTCGTTGGATGGAAAACAATACGTTGTCATTCCTTCCGGCGCGGCATTATTCGCCTTTGCGCTGCCGGGAGGGCAATAGAGCGCGTGGCATTCCAGATTCGTCAGGCGAATCCGGCCGATGTCGGCGAACTTCGAATTTTGATCGAACGCTCCGTGCGCGGTCTTCAGAAAAACGATTACACGCCGGCGCAGATTGAAGGCGCGCTCGGGCACGCCCTTGGCCTGGACACACAGCTGATCGAAGACAGAACATACTTTGCGGCGGTCCCGCTCGCGAGGCCGGACTTAATTGTCGGATGTGGAGGCTGGAGCTATCGCAAAACCCTCTTCGGCAGCGATCACGGGCCAAATCGAGAGAAGGCGCTGCTCAATCCTGCCACCGAGCCCGCCAAGATTCGGGCCATCTTCGTTCATCCGGAATGGGCCCGCCAAGGCTTGGGGACCCTGATTCTGAAACACTGTGAGGATGCGGCGCAACGGGAGGGCTTCCACAGCCTGGAGATGGGCTCAACGCTGACCGGCGTTCCTCTTTATTCGCTTAAGGGTTACGCCCGGTGCGACACGGTACACATACCGCTTCCGAATGGGGAAGTCCTTCCTATCGTTCACATGGTGAAAACGCTTGCGGTTAGCTAATTATCGATAACGGTAACCGGTAGCAGCTCCCAGCCTTTATTTTGTTTGGTTTCGCAATGACGAAGTGGTCCGCGTAGCCGTGCAGTGATCGATCGCGGTTACCATTTCTCGATAAGTCCAAACAAATAATAATGGTTACTCGCGGCCGAGCGGCTGGCGGCCAATAATGTTGCCCTTGACTCGCACTGCTGTTTGGCGCAAACTTGTCTATCGCCGCTCAATGTCGCTTCCGCTCGGAGCTGGCGATGCCGCAACGGCTGCGGCATTTCTCTCGCTACTCCGTGGCAACGTTGCCATCTTCCATCTCCACGAGGCTGAGATCGCAAGCCAAAGGAATCATAAGATGCGCGGCAAGAACCTCATCTCTCCCGCAGTGTTCGGCCTCATGGCGGCGTTCGCTTTTGCGCAAGCGCCGGGTCCCCAAGGCATTCCGATTGACGATCCACTCACCATCACCAAGTGCGGGGGCTGTCACCAGCGCGACGCCAATGGGATGATGCGCCGGCTCTCCTATATGAGAACCACGCCGGAGGTCTGGGAGGAGTCGATCCGGCGAATGGTCCGCCTGAACAACGTCGCCCTGAAACCCGAGGAAGCTCACCAAATCCTGAAATATCTCAGCTACAACAACGGGCTTGCACCGGATGAAGCGAAGCCGATCTTTTGGGAAGTGGAGCACCGCATGTTCCGCGACCAAAGCGACAAGATTCCGGACGAGGCGCTGCAGCACACCTGCAACTATTGCCACACCATCGGCCGCGTGTTGTCGCAGCGGCGCACCAAACAAGATTACGAAAAGCTGATCAACATGCATCTGGGCTTGTTCCCGGGAGCTGAGAATACGCTCCGGCCCAGACACCCCGTGGAGCCCGAGGAGTTGCCGATTGAACTCACCTCGCCCGCCGGCCAGAACCCCTACGTCATCCCGCCTCCACCCGCGCCAGCGCCGACACGCGCGGATGGGAAATACCCGGCTGAAGTGGCGGTCGATTATCTATCTAAGAATCAGCCGCTCATCACCACGCAATGGACTTCCTGGAAAGCGGTGATGAAGACGCCCAATCTGGAAGGTAAATGGCTGCTGACTGGTTATCAGCAGGGCAAGGGGCGGGTGTTTGGAACTTTAACCATCACCGCCGGGGCTTCGTCCGACGAATTTGCGACGAAAACGGAAATTGAATACCCCGCTTCTGGAATCACTGCTTCGCTCAACGGTAAATCGGTTCTATACACCGGTTACAGCTGGCGAGGCCACAGCACCGGTCCCGGCAATAATCAATCCGCCGATCCCGGCTCCAATCCTACCGACTGGCGCGAGGCGTTATTCGTTTCTCGTGACGGCAACACCTTGGATGGCCGCTGGTTTTGGGGCGGATACCAGGAGTTCGGAATCGACGCGCACCTGGTTCGCATAGGAAGCGCGCCGTTATTGGCAGGGTCTGGTTCACTGGCTATTCAATCGCCGTCGACAACCGAAGTACGGCTTTACGGCGCGAATTTCTCGGCCGACGCGAAGCCGGCCGACTTCGATTTCGGGAGTGGCATCAGCGTGAAACGGATTGTGAAGCGCACTCCCACCGTCGTGACGCTCGAAGTGCAGGCCAGTGCAAGCCTGCCCACCGGTGTCCGCGATGTTTCCTATGGACGTTCCACGGCCGAACGCGCGATAGCGGTTTACGACAAGATCGCATATATCAAAATTCTTCCCGACGCCAGTATGGCTCGCCTGGGCGGCACCATCGCGGCGAAGCAGTACGCTCAATTTGAAGCCGTCGCTTATGCGGCCGGCGCGGACGGTAAGGCGCAGACCACCGACGACATTCCAGTCGGCTTGGTCAGCGCGCATTGGTCGCTCGAAGAATTTGTGTCTACGCCCGGCGACGACGACATAAACTTTGTTGGCAAGATCAACGACGCCGGTCTGTTTACTCCGAATCTGGAGGGTCCTAACCCTGCCCGCAAGAAGCAAGCCAATAACTACCCCACCAACAACTGGGGCGACGTGTGGGTGACAGCCACCTACGACACGCCTGACGGAAAATCCATGAAAGCACGCTCTTATCTGGTTGTGACGGTTCCTTCCTATGTCCGCTACGACCAGCCGGAGGTGGCGCAATGAGCGCGGCCTCCGCCACTTTGATCACCTCCGGGGCTCCCTACCGGCTCCGCGAGTTTCATGCATTTGAGGCCGCTGGTTCCCGCTTTCTGTACGCAGTGCCGAGCGGAGCGATTTTTGCCTTGAACGCCATCGGCCAGGAAATTCTCGAACGCGTCCAGGAGCGCAGCCCCAATGCGGAAGAATTGATGGAATGGCTGCTCAGCCGCGGCCATCAGCGCTGGGACGTTGAAACCGCATTGATGGAGCTCGAAGAATCGGAAGTCATCATGCGCGGCGATTCGCTCCCGGAATTTCCCAAAATGCCGGCGCGCACCTTTCCGCTGCAACGCATCGTGCTGAACCTGACCAACCAATGCAATCTGGCGTGCGGATATTGTTACGAGTACAGCGCGGATAAGATCAGCAAGACCGATGGAAAGCCCAAGTATATGGGCATGGAAGTGTCTCAGTCGGCGATCGACATGCTCATCAAGGAATCGGCCGAGCGGCCTTCCATCCATGTGACTTTCTTCGGCGGCGAGACGTTGATGAATTTCCCGCTGCTCCGCGAGACGGTGCGTTATGCCAAGGATAAATCCGCGGAAGCGGGCAAGAACGTGGAGTTCAGCCTCACCACGAATGCCACGCTGATTACCGAACAGATCGCCGATTTTCTAGCCGAGCACCGTATCGGTGTTACAGTCAGCATCGACGGCGACCAGGAACTCAACGACAAGATGCGTGTTTTCCACGATGGCCGCGGCAGTTACAACGTCATCGTTCCCAGGATCAAGATGTTGTTGGAGCGCCATCGCACCAATTCCATCGGTGCGCGCGTGACGCTCAGCTCGGGCGTCTCCGAAGTGCGGCGCATCTATCGCCACTTAACGGAAGAGGTGGGGTTTAGAGCCGTCGGCTTTTCGCCCGCAACCGCCAATCCGGACCGGCTGTACCATATTGGCGCCGCAAAAATGTCTAGTATTTTGGGCGGGTTTGAGGAATTGGCCTGGGAATATCGCGATCATGCCATCGCCGGACGTCAGCACGGATTCACCAACGCGAACGACACGTTGAAGGAGCTGCACTCGGGAATCAGTAAGGCTTATCCCTGTGGCGCGGGGCTGGGTTTGTTGGGAGTGGGAACGGCCGGCGATATCAACCTCTGCCATCGCTTCGTCGATTCTCCGGTCGGCAAAATGGGAAATGTGCAGGGTCAAGGCATCGATCATTCCGCGCGCAATAACTTTCTCGAAACGCATCATCTGGGTGCCCGCTACGACTGCCATACCTGCTGGGCGCGGCCGGTCTGCGCCGGTGGCTGCTATCACGAGGCTTTCGTCCATTACGGCCAGACGTCGGCGGCCAACTTACATTATTGCGATTGGATCCGTGGCTGGAACGATCTGTGTTTGCGGATTTACGGCGAAATCGGTTTAACAAATCCGTCGTTCTTGAATCGTTTTAACGATAACTGAAGTAAAGCAAAAGGAGCGCTCCTATGAATTCAATGAGACCCATCAACCGCAAGGCGCGTCGCGTGGAGGAAGCGGTCACTGCGGCGACAGGGGACGTCCAAGCGCTGCAGAAGCGGGGCGGAGAAGGAAAAGTTTATTACCCAATGGGGTGCACGCTCAATTTCACTCCCGGCTGGGAAGTGGATTCGTCCGGTGGAACAGCCGGTCTTTGCCAGCCCGTCGAGCGCGACCTGTTCGATTGCTACCTGGGTTGCGGATGGCCGGCGCAGGTTCCCGACCACCTGAATAATGCTCCCAACTGGACTGACAAGTGCGCATCGGCCGCCAACGATTGGCGCAACGTCGATATCGTATATCCGTAAAAGAATTCTCTAAAGCGAGTTGTTTCGATGAATCGATTCCTTCCCGTCATTCTCACAGCGGCCTTATGCGGCGCTGCCTACGGCCAGATCGCCAGCTCCGGGCAGTTCATGTACATTGGCACGCTCGACAAAAAGCTTCTGGTCATCGACGAAAACAAGGAGGACGTGGTCGACACCATCGCCCTGGACGGGATACCGAGGAGCACGGCGCTATCGGCCGACCGCAAGAAGCTGCACATTTTCACCACGCAGATGTTGCTCGAGACCGTGGATCTGGAAAGCCGGAAAATAATCAGCAGCTTCAACCTGGCCGATCCGAACAGCCGGCCACGCATGCAGGCCACGGCGCCCGATCGCGTGCTGCTCGGAGGCAACATCCGATACTCCGGTCTCGCCGTGGATCCCACGGGCCGCTACATCTACAGCACGATGAAAACTGCGATCAAGGATATCGACGAATATCGCATCGAACCTCCGCAGTTTGTCGCCATCGATTTGCAAGAGAAGAAAATCGCCAAAAGCTGGCCCTTTCCGAAAGGGATGGATCAAGGTTTCGGCTTCGACGCTACTTACAAGGTGTCGCCGGATGGAAAACTGTTGTATGTTTTCCAGGACGATATCTTGATCTTCGACTTGAGCACCTTCCAGCAAGTGGGCCAAATTCCGCTGGCTCAGCCCCCGTATCCGGGAGCTTCACCGTATCGGCTGGCCGCGAACGACGATTCGATGGATGACCCCGATAAGGCCACTTCCGTCTTCACCTCCGTGGACAAAATCGTGCATAAAGGCACACTCGGCTTGGCCATCATCGATTTGAATACGCGCCAGATCGAGTATCACCCCATTGGCCCGCTGCTGCCGATGATGGGCTTTCTGGTTTCGCCGGACCGCAAGCGTGCGTTCTCCGTCATGCAGAAAATCGGCGAGGGCGAAAATCGGGAGACGGAATGGTGGGTTTGGGACATCCCTACCCACAGCGTGATTCGCAAAAAGACCTTCGAATCGCGACCTACCTTCCGCTTCGCGGTGGGCGGCGATGGCAAGAAGCTTTATATGTACGGCGCCGGCTCTACGCTCGAAATCTTCGACGCCGAGACGCTGGAATCGCGCAAGCTGATTTACTTGAACAAAGACACCACCACCAACCTGATTACCATCGCCCGACGTTAGCCGGCCCGACGTTAGCCGGCCCGACGTTAAATGGATGGACGCCAACTTGATTGCCGATCTACAAATGCCGTTCCCAACCGCATCCGGGCGTGGCGTCAAGGTGGCGGTGATCGACAGCGGTGTCAATGCGGCTCACCCCCACATTCTGGGGCAGGTGAAGACCATCATGCTCGGCGCGGCGCACTCTGGCGAGTCCGAAGAAGACCGCTTAGGGCATGGAACGGCCGTCATCGCTGCGATTCAAGAGAAGGCACCGGATGCCGAATATTTCGCGGTGAAGCTGTTCGGGTCGTCCCTGAGAGCTACCACCAGCCTGCTCATCGAAGCAATTGAGTGGGCGGTTGAAAATCGGATGGATGTAATCAACCTCAGTCTCGGTACTGGCAAGATCGAGGCTAGGGAGCGCTTTCAAGCTCTTGTGGACCGCGCGCGGTCGGCCGGCAGCGTATTGGTTTCCGCGCGGGTGAACAACCTGCACCCGATGTTACCCGGATCGCTGCCTCAAGTGATCGGAGTGGATGTGGATTGGAATGTGCCGCGAAACCGCTATCGGATCGAGACCACGGAGGGTTCCTGCGCTTTCTTCGCGTCCGGTTACCCCCGGTCTTTGCCCGGAGTTCCTCGCGAGAGGAATCTGAATGGGATCAGCTTCGCGGTTGCCAATATGAGCGGATTCGTGGCGCGCGCCTGCGAACTGGTGCGAGTACGTTCCTTCGATACCATTTGCAGCGCGTTGGCGGCCGAAATTTCCTCGGGAGCAACCAAGAGCTCCGCTTCCGCCTGCGCAGTATCAGCGGAATGAAATGAGTCTCGCTCTTCTTCCGTTATTTCTGGCGTTTTTTTTCGCGACAAAATCGGCCGTTACCAAGCTGCCGTTCAGCATCGACGCCAGCGAGGATGTGAGCAGGGATTTTCCCGGAGCCCCGCGCATTCAGTCGTTTTCCTTCGGACAGTGGCAAGGCCGATGGGTATTCATTGGAGGCCGCGGCGCCGGTTACCACAACGCTGGAGGGGGTCCGGCCGAGTTTTTGCGCCGCGATGCCAACCGTGAGATTTGGGTGGTGGACACCACCGTCACGCCTGCGCGAACGTATCACGTGCCCGTGATGCAGTTGCCTGAAACACTTGCGCCGGTAAAAGACGAATGGATGGCGACCGGTCAACTGTATTATCA
>JBEKLB010000246.1:0-9942 GCA_050010415.1 Bryobacteraceae bacterium
ACAGCAAGCGCTGCCGGGCGCGAGCCTACTTCAACTGCTCGCCGGAGGCTCCACATTGGCACACGTTCTCATAGCGATCCTAGGAGTGTGGCTTCTTTTTTTGATTCTGCGATCCATGATTCGAATCGCGCTGATGAATCGCCACTCTCGGGACTTCTTTGCCAAGGCCACGTGTCGTGCAGTATACACGGCCGTGCACCTGCGACTTAGAGCCAACCGTGACACGCGAACCACGCATCCGGTCCTGCTTTGTTTTTTCCCTGTCTATATGCTTTCGCTGACTGTCGTGTATTTCCTGGGAGCGATGGCGGCCTTCACTCTCTTGTACTGGGGCACTCGAGCCGTGGGCACTTGGCACCAAGCGTTGCTCGCCTCTGGATCGGCATTAAATACTCTTGGCTTTGCGACTCCAAATACCATCGCCGGGGAATGGCTTGCGATTCCAGAAGGCGCACTAGGACTCGGCATCGTGGTGTTTCTTTTTACTTTCATTCCCGGCTACCAGGCGGTGATTCGGGCGCGGGAGGATAAGGCGAGTTGGCTGTATGTTCGCGTTGGCGATCAACCAAGCGGCGCGGGAATGCTCGAATGGTGTCAACAAACGGGCGTCTTAGGCAATATGAGAGATATATGGGGAGCCTGGGAAGATTGGTTCCGTATGCTCGGCGACACGCACTCGGTACTACCGATGCTAAGCATGTCGCCGTCGGTGCAGAGTAGCCAGTCGTGGGTCGTAGCCGCGGCCGCAGTGCTTGATGCCGGCGCTCTTGCGGCGTCGTCGATCGAGACTCAAGATGCGGAAGCCGCCAGGATTTGCGTCCGGACCGGTACACGTGCGCTCCTAGCGATCGCTGACGCGCTCGGGCGAGCCAGTCGCGCTAGTGAGGAGGGAACAACACGTCCATCGAGGGAAAAGTACGAAGCCTTGCGGGCTCACTTCTCATTGGTAGGAATGCCGTTGAGACACGCATCGACCAAAGATGCCCAATGGCAAGAGTTTTTGCGTTTGCGCGGCCAGTATGAGGCAGCCTTGCTCTTCGTTGCGCGTCATACATTCACGCCCCTGGACGGTATTCTTCTGGATGTATGAGGTTCCGGACCGACGCGTCTCGCACCGGTAAAGCGCCGGCGAGACTTCTCTCCGCGTGATTCCGAAGTCACGGGCAAATAGACCGTGAAGAAGTGACTGCTTGTAAATAAGGAGAAAAACATGCAATCCGTTCGAGACGTAACTTATCGATTGCTCCGCGAGCTTGGCCTGACTACAATTTTCGGGAACGTCGGCTCGACGGAGGAGACCTTCCTCAAGAATTTCCCAACGGACTTCCGCTACGTGTTGGCTCCGCAGGAAGCATCGGTGATTGCGATCGCCGACGGCTTTGCACAAGCTACACGCCATCCGGCCTTGGTGAATCTACACACGACGGCAACCGCCAATGCAATGGGAAACCTCGCGACGGCCTTCCAAAACAAGACCCCGCTTATCGTGACCGCCGGCCAGCAAACACGCGAGATGTTGTTGATGGAGCCATGGCTCACCAACGTCGAAGCTACCATGCTTCCGCGCCCTTGGGTTAAATGGGCCTATGAGCCCGTCCGTGCCGAAGACATACCCGCTGTGTTCATGCGGGCGATGGCGACGGTGCTTCAGCCACCAGCAGGTCCCGTTTTTCTCTCGCTTCCTCTCGGTGATTGGGAGGTGCCGTGTGACGGTCCAGCCGTGATACGAACGGTGAGCCGGCGCATCGCACCTGACCCGTCGCGTTTGGCCGAGTTTGCCAAGGCCCTCTCGGAGGCACAATCTCCGGTGTTGATTTACGGCTCCGCAATCGCGCGGGGGGAAGGTTGGGACCAGGCAGTAGCGTTTGCCGAGGCGCTGGGCGCACCTGTCTGGGCTGCGCCAGCTTCAGAACGCGCGCCGTTCCCCGAAAATCATCGTCTTTATTCCGGCGGACTGCCCTTCGCCATTGCGCCGCTGAGCAAGAAACTCGAAGGCCACGACATAGCGCTGGTAGTCGGCGCTCCGGTTTTCCGCTACTACCCCTACAGTCCAGGCCCTTATTTGCCAACGGGACTTCGGCTGCTGCACATCTCCGATGACCCAGCGGAGACATCACGTGCACCGGTCGGCGATAGCGTGCTCGGGGATGCCGTCTTGTCTCTGGTGGCCCTCAAGGAATTGCTCGGGCGCTGCGCTCCAAAGACCACAAGGGCGCGCGAAACAGTCGCACACCGCATGGCACCTCACGCGTCAGGCGTGGCAAAAGTGTCCAATGATGGCCGCCTGACCGCCGCGCAAGTGTTCCGCGCGCTGAACGAAGTCCGCCCGGCAAATACCGTCCTGATCGAGGAAAGCCCGTCGAATCTTCCCGATCTTCACGAGGCCTGGCCGATTACCGAACCCGACACCTTTTACACCTTCGCGAGCGGAATCTTGGGCTGGAATCTTCCCGCTTCGGTGGGCATAGCGCTTGCCGAGCGCGACTCCGGCCGCAATCGTCCCGTGATCGTAGTCATGGGCGACGGCTCATTCCAATATTCGGTTCAATCCATCTGGACGGCCGCGCAGCTGCATCTTCCGATTTTGATCGTCGTATTACGCAACGACGAATACTGCATTCTTAAATCGTTTGCGGTGCTGGAGGAGACGCCGGGAGTTCCCGGACTCGACATACCGGGTATTGACATCACCTCCATCGCGAAAGGGTATGGGTGCGACGCCGCCCGCCTCGACGATCTTGACGCGATCAAGAAAGCCGCTGTCGAGGCATGGGGTAAAGCCAAGCCCACCGTACTGGAGATTCCGATTTCCGCCCAAGTACCTCCATTGGTCTGAGCGTAGGCACCGGAAACACTGAAATTTTTCATCGAAAGAAACTGCACTCGACCGCGTCGATGCAGAACATGCGAGGTACTTGATGCACATCAGCGGACTAGTGGGAGCCCTTGCGCCGGTCTTCTTTGTGCTCCTGCTCGGATACTTGGCGGGCAAGCGCAACCAATTCGATGCCGATCAATCAGCCGGATTGAGCAAACTCGCGCTGAATTTCGCACTACCGGCGTCGTTGTTCGTCAGCATGACGGCGATTCCCAAAGATTTGCTTCTAAAACAGGGACGTCTTCTGCTGGCCCTGACGATTGCGCACGTGGGGCTATTCATTGCCGCTTGTCTTTTACTAAACCTTGTGAAGTCCCTGCACGGCACTGCATCCTTAATCTATGCCCTGGCCCTTTCAACATCAGCCACGCCTGTATTTGGCTTCGCCGTGCTTGAACCTCTCTTGGGCACTACGGCCGGTCCAACCATCGGACTGGTATCGCTGACGATTAACCTGATTGTGCCTTTGGCCGTGGTGTTGCTTGCGATGAACGAGGCGGCGAAGCACACACAAGTTGGAGTGGGCGCTTCCCGACTGAGTCCCGTGCTCACCGGATTAGGCGCAGGATTGAGTTCTCCGTTGCTCTGGGCGCCGGTACTCGGCATCATATTGACTCTCTCTGGTCACCACCTGCCGACGCCGGTCGCTGCCTGCCTCGACCTCATTGGATCTGCGACCTCGGGCGTCGCCGTTTTTGCAGTAGGCTTGGTCCTCGCAGCGCACCCAATCCTACTCTCCCGCGGCGTGTTCCTCGGTTCCATTGCCAGAGTATCCGTGCAATCCGTACTGTTTTTTGCGCTCCTTCATATATTGCATGTAGTCAGTCCGTTCGCCAGCGACTCTCTTCTATGTTGTAGTTTTCCACTTTCCAACGTTGTTGTGCTCTTCGCGGCGCGGTACAAAACGGCAGAGGCGGAGTCTGCTTCTATGCTCCTCGTCTCTACTCTCCTGTTGGTCCTTACTGTACCGGCGATGTTGTGGTTAGGCAAATAGGTAGCTACCTCCATAGCCTAGGTCCCACCGCAAGGAACGCGGGTCTCTCGCTCTGCTCGCGTAAAACTTAAGAGCGGCACTTGGCCCCTGCTGCCATGCACGACTTCCCCGGCATTGTGCGCGCATGGGGAAAAGGGTACGAGAAGGCCCATACTTGTTCGCCCCGCCAATTCAATAGAATGTCGCGCCCGGAGACCAACCCAGCTAGACAGCGAGTGTAGCGTCTTTAGACTTCGTGTTCGACAACTACACATCACTTCATCGCATTCGATGCTCCGGCGACAAGCCATTTGCCAGAGAAGTCTTGCTGTGCCAGCGCGGTAACGCAAAACTTCCGGAATCCGAATTAGTGGAACGGTTTGTGCTCACTGGAATGGCACGCAACACAGCCTTGTTGCGAAGACATTCAAGGAAGGACAACATCGTGACTATAACAAACGCCGAGGAAATCAGACTGCAACGTTTTCGAAAGGAATCAGACAGCCTTGGTCTCGTTGAAGTGCCTACAGATAAGCTCTGGGGTGCCCAGACCCAACGTTCGCTCCAGCATTTCAGCATCGGCAAGGATCTGATTCCCCGCGAGATGATCGCGTCGTATGCGGTCTTGAAAAAGGCCGCCGCGATTGCCAACCACAACGGTAAACGATTGGGCGACCAGCAGTACAACCTGATCGTTCAGACATGCGACGAGATTCTCTCCGGCAAGCATCACGACATGTTCCCGCTGCATGTTTGGATGACAGGCAGTGGTACCCAGTTCAACATGAACGTGAACGAAGTCATCTCTAATCGCTGCTGCCAGCTTGCCGGCACGCCTCTCGGAAGCAAAACGCCAGTGCATCCTAATGATCACGTGAATATGGCTCAGTCCTCGAATGATACGTTTCCGTCGGCGATGTATATCGCGGCCGCAGTGAATGTAAAGCAGCGCCTGATTCCAGCCGTGACAGCCCTGCGCGACGCCGTCAATAACAAGGCACAGGAGTGGAACGGCATTGTAAAGATCGGTCGTACTCACATGCAGGATGCTACGCCGCTGACGCTGGGCCAAGAATGGTCGGGTTACGTCGGTATGTTGGCAGACGATCTGGAAAGGATCGAGTCGGCGCTTCCCGGAGTGTACCGCCTAGCGTTGGGTGGCACGGCCGTCGGAACTGGTCTCAACTCAGCGCCCGGCTTCGCCGAAGCAGCGGCAACCGAAATCGCGAAGCTTACGGGGCTGCCGTTCGTGACAGCGCCCAACAAATTCACGGTGCAAGGCGCGCACGATGCTCTGGTTCATCTTTCCGGCACTCTTCGAACTCTCGCGGTTTCTTTATACAAGATTGCCAATGACATCCGCATGATGTCGTGCGGCCCTCGCGCTGGCTTCGCGGAGTTGGCAATACCGGAGAATGAGCCTGGCTCCTCGATCATGCCGGGCAAGGTCAACCCCACCCAGTGTGAAGCGCTGACTATGATCGCTGTTCAGGTAATGGCCGACGACGTGGCAGTAGGATTTGGCGGGGCAGGCGGGTATCTGGAGATGAATGTTTACAAGCCCCTGATCATCTTTAATATCACCCATGCCATCGCGATCATGACCGATGGTGTCACCAACTTCCGGAAATTCCTGATCGAGGGCACCAAGCCCAATCTAAAGAAGATCAACGAGTATGTGGAGCGTTCGTTGATGCTGGTGACGGCGCTCTCACCGGTTATCGGTTATGACAAGGCATCGAAGATCGCTCACTACGCCCTGGACAACGATCTTACGCTCAAAGCCGCGGCCCTAAAACTGGGTTTTGTCACGGAGCAAGAATTTGACCGTGTTGTCGACCCCAGCAAGATGGTGAAGCCGTACGTGGCAAGCGCCGATTGACGCTCGGCCACAACGATTCTCGCCTTATTATCAGGAGCCCTCATGCTGAAAGTTGTTCCCGTCCTCATGGCTGGCCTGTTCGCGATCGTTGGCCCAGCCTGCTCTCAGACCGCCGAGCACGAAACTCTTGGCGGAGCTGATCGTCACGAAACGACCGGACAGGATCGAGGTTATTTCTTCGGGGATTGGGGCGGACTGCGAAGCCGGTTGGACGAGTTAGGCGTTGACTTCGATGTCCAATACATCAGCGACTCTTTGTGGGGATCTAAGAGCGGTCCACCTTCGCAGTTCGAGATTTGGAACCGTGTCCGCGCAACCGTGGATATTGACCTCGGCAGGCTGCTGAATTGGGATGGCATGTATTTCCATGCCACCGGCCTGTGGCAAGGCGGTGGGAATCTGGGCGAACGTCTGGGCTTGATTGCCAGCCCCAGCGGCATGTCCAGCCAACAGACCTTTCGTCTGGATTCTTGGTGGCTTGAGAAACGCTGGCGTCACGATCAAATTGTGGTGCGTGCCGGCCAATTTGCGGGCCAGGATTTCTACGGAGCCCAACATTATGCGGCGTCCTTTATCTTCGAGCCTATGGGATACGCATTGGGCAATCTGTCTAATACTTTCGAATCGTTCGACCCTCCATCCACGCCGGCGGCCGAGATTCGAGTTTCTCTGCTGCGCCATATGTATGTGAAGTCGATGGTCCTCGCCGCCGACCACGCCCCTTTTTCCCACAACCTCACGGGCTTTGTTCCGCAGTTTCGAGGAACTGCGATGAATGTCTCTGAGATCGGCTTCAGTCCCGGCAAGAACGCTTCAGCCGTGAGGGCGTTCGACAACGTGGACACCAGAAAAGGCTACTCCGGTCTCTATCAGTTCGGAGCAGCCTACAACCCGGAGACGTTCAATAACCCGAGTAACGGCCGGTCACGGTCGGGAAATTACTTGTTGTATTGGATGGCCAGCCAGGCCCTTTGGCGCACCGATCCCCGAGAGGCAAAGGGACTGGATGCGACCTTCGCCCTGGATTGGAGTCCGTCGGATGTCAATCTTAACAACCGGCTGATGACCGCCGGTCTTCGATTCAACGAGCCTCTGCCCCTGCCGATTCACAACACCATATCGATCGGCTATGTCCAAAACGGCCTTAGCTCGCAGTTTTTGTCGCCGGGCACTCCTCCCTGGAAGGACGAACGGGGAATTGAGATCAACTCGCTCTTTCTAATTCGCTCACTGCTCATACAGCCTGTAGTCCAGTTCTACGACAACGTAGGAGGCCGGGGGGGACGTGCTGTCGTCGTCGGATTCAGAACCAAGTTGGAACTCTGAGGATAAGAATTATTCACGCCGTTGGATTGGTGAACTGCCTCGTTCGGGTCTTTCTCACCGGCCTGGGTCTTCGTCTACGATACTCCAGTATCCCGGAGGCGGAGTAAGAGCGCTAGACGAATGGCTGAGGGGTACTGAGGTTATGGGAGCAACGCCTTCTCAAGGCACCCTTTGAGCCAATAGCAGCTGGCGTAAGACGTGTGGTCGATTAACTTCTACCTTCGATTAACCCCAATCTGATCTGTCTCGCGAAGCCCATTGGTCCGAAAGATCGACCGTCGCATTAGCGGCCAAGATCCCGGTCCTTGCGGCGCTCAGATGGCTTCGTGACGCTCGGGATTTCGAGAGTGGTTACGGCGTCCCGAAGCGCCTTCTGATAGCGACCGAGCCATCCCAGCCGTCATCCTGAGGGATGATGCCGCGGCGGATAGGTCGTTGCCCTGTCTCACGAAGCTTCCGATTGTTGCGCAACATCGCCTCTGAATCACCCATTTCGTCTATTTCAAGTGCCGGGCGGCTCTCCGCAGTCGACTTTCGAAGCTGAATGAAAGAATTCGTTCGCAAGCCCCCGCTACTTCGATTTCGGGAGTGTAGGTTATGTAGTGGAGTCGCGCGTCCGTTCCTTCGAGTATGAGGTAGCTGCGTCCGGAGTACTCTTCTTCGCCGTGGACAAGAACTCTGCCTTCCAGGGCGGTAAGGCTTCGAAGGTCCTGCACAGTCATCTGAAGGCGGTCATCGGAGACTAGGGCTCCATGTGCTGCCAGAGTCTTTTGACGATCAGCGCTGCGCTGCATGGCTCGGAGTACGTTCGCGAAGTCCCGCCGTACACGCCAAGTCTTCGGGCCGGCAGACTCAGATAATCCAATGGACTCGAGGACCATCAATCGCTCTGCAGTGCGCCGTTCAATAAGGAACGTGCTGGGGCCTAGTCGGCGCGCCTTGGGTCCTTGCTGGCTGTGAAAAAAGGGGAGTCAGCGTTCTCAACTCTCTCAGCATCCCGCTGGATGATGGGGTCAAGCGACGTGTAACGATGTTGGTGAACCTCACGACGCTGGGCATCGGCGGCATCGAATTCCGTCCGATACCCAAGCTGGCGGGTGCACAAATCCTCGGTGATGTGGCGGATACCCTCCCTAATGAAGTCCCAGCTGAGACGAAGCACCCGACCTTGCGCTGCTATCGCCTGGCCTGCGCTCTTCAGCAAGCGGACGTGACGCCCTTTCGCCCTTGTCACGGCGGCTTCCATTGCCTCTCCATCGGGCTCGGGAATGCAGGTCAATAAAATCTTGGCTAAACTGTCCACCAAAGCAAACAAGGCTTGCTGTGCTCGCCCGAGCCGGGAGATCTCCCGGGTGATGTGGTCGATGGTTGTGGCAAGTCGTTCCTCAGCCCCAAGCATCGTTTCTTCACGCCCTTTCAATTCGTGGTCCATCGCCGCTCTAAGGAAAGCACTCGGATTGGCGTAGCCTCGGACTTTCACCGCCGATTGAAGTCGTTCATCGGCCTCGGCACTTAACCGGATCGTTCGTCTTGGCATGATTGCCTCCGCACTCTATAAAGGAAATGGCGGAGGCCCTGCGGGACGCATTTTCGCAGAACAATTTGACCGGTGAACAAATGTCAGACGATTTGCGTGTGCGTCGGACGCGTGGCAGGACCTGCAATGAGTTACTAAGTCAACGCAATCAACCAACACGTCAGACAACCCTTTATGTTCCACTACGCATTTTTGGCTGCCTCCAGAGAGGTTTTTGAGGGCCTGAATGTTGCAAAGGGTTTCAAACTGTTGCCGAAACCCACTTGACCACCCAAATTGTTGCAGACGGTTTCAAACTGTTGCAATCCGTTGCAAAACACTTTGCAGACTGTTGCACATCGAAAAACGAAATTCTACCGTCCCGCACCCCCTCCGCCATTTCCTTTATATGGTGACAGCGCGATGCAGGCAAAATCGATGGACTCTACCCCGAAACCGCGGCGAAGGAAATCAAGATCGGACCTGGTCCACTTGCACTCCCTCCCTTCAACCCAGCCTGCCACCAAGATCGGGCAAGTCATCTGGGCCTGGAGTGAAATCAAAGCTGGATCGGCAGCTGGGATGAAACTCAAGGAGGTCTGGGCGGCTGCCGGCCGCGACGGAATAGAGATGTCGTACGCCCAATTCCGAGTCTGTGTCTCACGGCTAAGGCGAAGGCGTCACAGAGCTCCCCCAACGGTGCCGGAACAACCTCCGCAGCAGGCGAACGCCGATAGCGGGTCACCAGATCCGTCACGCTCCGATCCGTTCAGAAATCTGCGGGAGCAACGGGAGAAAAAGCAGCACTCGGGATTCGAATACGATCTGTTTTCGATTAACAAGAACTTCATCGATTGAAAGGACTTTGAAGTGGAGGACGGTACGATGACCGGTGGAAATCAGGCAATCGCCTATCGAGAAATCATGGATATCAAGACCGCCGCTAATTACCTGGGCGTTTCGCGGTCGCACCTGTCGCATATTCTCGCGGGAAAAGTTCCAGGAGTTCCGGTCATTCCGCACATTCGCGCGGGTCGCCGCGCACTGATCCGGCGGGCCGTGATTGACAAGTGGTTGTCGGAGCAGGAGAACGATGTCGCAACGAGCAGAGCCCAGTGATACGATCGAATCACCCGAATCAACGCCTGCGCCTCAAGAGGAGATTTCATGAGACGTAGGAGATTTCAGAAAGGCAGCTTGCAACTTCGCAAGCATGCAGACAGGAGAGTATGGGTGGTTCTTTACTACGACGAAAAACGCGAACGGCGCTATCACACACTCGGCTGGGCCTCAGAAATGACCAAGGGTACGGCTGACGAGAAGCGCCAGGAGTTCATGCGCGAGATTAATGGCGGCGGACGCACGAC
>JBEKLB010000247.1:0-9915 GCA_050010415.1 Bryobacteraceae bacterium
CTGCACCTCTTGCTGGCTGTTGCATACTTTAGCCAGCAAGACATACCGAAGTCTGAAGCCAGCGTGCGGCAGGCCATTGCACTGGATCCAAAGACTCCCGAGGTTCATACGCTGCTGGCCAACATTAACTTCGCCAAGGGCTCCAACGAGCAAGGCAAAGCTGAGCTACGCCTGGCGATTGCGGCCAACCCGCGGAACATCTCAAACTACATGACGCTTTGCGCACAATACGAGAGGGAGGGCAACTGGGAGCAGGCGAAGAAGCTTTGCGAACAGGCCCATGAGATCGACTCTGCCGCGCCGGTCGTAGCCGACGAACTCGCGTTCTTGTATCTGGAGCATGGTGGGGACGTAAACGTCGCGCTAGGCCTGGCACAGCAAGCCAAGCAGCGGGCACCCAACTCGCCCGTTACCGCCGACGTGCTTGGTTGGGCATATTACAAACTTGGATCGGCGGATTCAGCAGTTTCCGAGTTGAAGGACTCCGTTCAGAAGGCGCCCACCAATCCCGTCTTCCAATACCATCTCGGGATGGCGTATCTGGCCTCTGGCCACCGAGACCTTGCTCAGCGATCTCTCCAGCTGGCCCTCAAGGACAATCCGAACTTTCTTTACGCTGCCAGCGCCCGGGCGAGCTTGGACCAGCTGTTGAAACAGTTACACAGATAGTCCGGAAGGCCTATCGTTCAGTGCATTAGGTTCTCTGCCTAATGTATTGATTATAAAACCACAAAAACCATTCAGTACCGAGCGCAACACCGCATGCACATTTTCTTCTAAGTCCTTTCACTCCCTCCACCTACTTGCTTTTCTCGCGATTACATGAGAACTTCAACGATAGTCCGAAACTACTAGTAGTCCTATACTTTTTGCATCAGTATGCTATGCCGTCGAGTACTATTTCCTCATGCATGTCGCCTCTTGATGTTCGTATTGGCAACTTGCAGCTATGGTTTGGCGCAGGGCGTTGCGCTGAGTCTCTCTTCCGCGTCCGGAACTCCAGGCACCCCGGTGGTGTTGAACATCTCCCTGGATGCCAGCAGCCCGCTGCCCGAGTCAACGCAGTGGACTCTGAACTACTCGACAACCGACTTCACATCAGCGGCCATCGTGCCCGGTGCTGGCGCTGCAAACAAGTCACTTACCTGCACAAATGGCACGGGGACGGCTACTTGCCTTCTGTGGGGGCTGAACTCCGATACGCTCCCGAATAATGTTATGGCCTCGGTGACGCTAAACTTGGCCGCCTCGACAACTGATACAGCCTCGTCGGTCCAGCTGACAAACGCGGTATCGGCGGACTCAACCGGAGCGGCAATGCCCACCTCGGCGAGCGGGGGGACGGTGACCATACTGCAGGTGCCTATATTGAGTAGTTTGGCTTGTAGCCCTGCTTCACTGACCCCGACCGTGGGATCAAGCTGCACTGCCACGTTGACTTCCGCAGCGCTGAGTGGCGGAGCAATAATCGCGATCAGTGCGTCGCCGGCCGACGTGAATTTCACTACACCTGTGACGGTCGCCCAAGGCTCTACTACCGTCACGTTCCCCGTAACCGCTGGGACCGTAAGCAGTTCGACCCCGGTGACCTTGAAGGCTTCCTACTCCGGCGTGAACGCGACTTTTGGACTCACCGTCAATCCGGCTCCCCCCGCTCTGAGTAGCGTTTCGGTAAGCCCCAGCACGATTGTTGGCGGCTTGACTGGCACCGGAACCGTCAGTCTCACGTCAGCGGCGGGGACTGGTGGAGTGGTAGTGTCGCTCTCAAGTTCCAACACCACGGCCGCGACAGTTCCTTCGAGCGTGACGGTGCCCCAGGGCTCCACGTCAGCGACCTTCACGGTGACGGCTCTCTCCGTTAGCTCTGCGACTGCGGCGACTTTGACAGCTTCTTATTCGGGCGTGAACGCGACCTTCGGAGTGACCGTTAATCCACCGCCGCCTGCTCTGAGCGGTATTTCGGTAAGCCCGAGCATGATCGTCAGTGGCAAATCAGGCACGGGAACCGTCAGTCTTACGTCAGCGGCTGGGACCGGTGGAGTGGTAGTGTCGCTATCGAGTTCCAATGCCACGGCCGCGACGGTTCCTTCGAACGTGACGGTGCCCCAGGGCTCCACATCCACGACGTTTACGGTAACCGCCGGGAGCGTAACCAGCTCCACCCTGGCGAGCCTGACCGCTTCTACAGCCGCCTATCCAGGAGCAACAGTAGTAGTCGGAGTCACCATCACTCCCGCACCGCCGGCTCTGAGCAGTGTTTCGGTCAGCCCGAGCACCATCGTCAGCGGACAATCGGGAACTGGGACCGTGACTCTAACGTCAGCGGCCGGGACGGGCGGCGTTGTGGTCGGGCTCTCGAGTTCTAACTCCACCGATGCCTCAGTGCCGTCCAGCGTTACTATTCCGCAAGGCTCCACTTCAGCCACCTTCACCGTGACGGCCGGCAGTTTAAGTTCAGCGGTCGTAGTAACCTTAACTTCCTCCTACTCCAGCGCCAAGGCGATATTCGAAGTGACCATCGATCCAGCACCGTCGGCTCTCAGCGGCATTTCGGTCAGCCCGAGCAGCATCGTCAGCGGACAGTCGGGCATTGGGACCGTGATTCTAACGTCAGCGGCCGGGACCAGCGGCGCGGTGGTGTCGCTCACAAGTTCCAACCCCACAGCCGCCAGCGTGCCATCGACCGTGACCGTCACGCAAGGTGCGACTTCAACGACCTTCACCGTGACTGCGGGGACCGTGAGCTCTTCGACCGGGGCAACCTTGACCGCCTCCTACTCGGGAGCAAACGCGACAGTCGGCGTCACCATCACTCCAGCCGCCGCCGGGCTAGCTGTGAGCAGCATCTGGGTTAGCCCTAGCGCCATTGCGAGCGGTCAATCGGGAACAGGAATTGTGAGGCTCACATCCGCAGCCGGGACTAGCGGCGCGGTGGTGTCGCTCACCAGTTCCAACCCCACGGCTGCCAGCGTACCATCAATGGTCATGGTGCCGGCGGGCGCCACTTCCACGACGTTCACGGCCACTGCCGGGACCATCAGCAGTTCGACACCCGTCACGCTGTCGGCTTCCATGCCTTCCAATCCGCAAGCGAGTGTCGAATTTGGTGTCACCATTAGTCCGGGAGGGCTTCCGGCTGTCGTATCGGCACTGCCCAGCTCAGGTACAGGTCTAACCCAAACGTTCTCACTCGGCTACTCCGATTCAAACGGACTATCCGATCTGAGAGACGTAATGGTTCAGATCAATAATGAACTGGCGCTAAGCGGTTCGTGCACAGTGGTCTACGATTCGGCTAGTAATAAACTGCATCTCTATAGCGATACTGGCTCCGCATGGTCGGCCGGGATTACTCCGGGATCCGCCGTCCAGGCATCCAATAGCCAGTGTACTCTGGCAGGAGCCGGATCATCGGTCAGCACTTTTGGCAATAATATGACGCTGAATGTAACGCTAACCTTTAGCGGGACATTCGTTGGGGAGAAGCGGGTGTTCCTAAACGCAATTGGCAAGACAGTAAACAGTGGTTGGGTGCTGGAGGGAACCTGGATCCCATAGAAATCAAAATGTTTACACTTGGACACATTCCCATGAGATACTTTGCCCTGGAATGAGTCTAATGTAGCGCACCTGGTTGAGATGCGGCTGTGGCTAGCTTGGGAAACCGTGTACCGGAGTTCCTCAAAGGCCGCACCTCCCGGGTGTTCTAAATCACAGACCGACGTTTCCAGAGCTTGGTCGACTTGTCGCTTCCACAGCTCTCTAATTTAAAGTGAGTTCACAGCGCCATTTGTTACCCGGGTTGTTGTTAAAATTTGTCATCGAATTCCAAATCCTGGTAACTGCCTTCGCGACTCCAAGAACATCTCCTTAGTTTTCAATTGACACTGGTTTGGCACGTGCGATGCGATGATGCATCCAACCCCGGAAGGCTTCATTCCGGGTCGGGAAGCTCCTAGCGCCTTCAGCTATCGTGAGTGCTCGGTCCCCCGGAAAGCTGAGTGCGACTATGGGCAAGCGATCCTCAAAACGACGAAAGCACGTTGCGGCAACCCGCCTGGGCGAAGTCCAGCCCCATTGCCCTTATTGCGGAACACCGGAGGGCGAGAAAGCTGCCTTGCCCCTCATCGATCAGTTACTCCGATCACATGCCGAGTTGTGCGCGACAATTCGTGTGGCGGGGCGGCAAATATTGCGATTCGAGCAGCCGGGCGATGAATCGTTGGAGAAGGTCCGCGAAGTTCTGAAGCGCGCGGAGAATATCCGCAAGGTGCTACAAACCCGGGGAGCGTTGCCGGAGATACCCGCCGAGGTGGCAGCAGAATTGATCACTGAGCCCGCTATGACCGACCCACCGATGAGTAAACCAGCTCCGAATAAATCTCACCTCGACCGGCCGGTTTCGCTGCGTCTCATCCGATTTCCGAAGAAGGGTTGAGTTCGACTGTCAACGGTGCTCGGGTCAATCGATTCCCAACTTTTTCATCTTATACAGGAGCGCTTTGTAGTCGATACCCAGTAGCGTCGCTGCTCGTTTCCTGTTCCATTGCGTGGAGTACAGCGCCTTCATGATGACGTCGGTTTCAGCCGCCTTGCGAGCCTGATCGAGCTTAACCAATTCCGTATTCTCAGCCTCTGCATAGTCCGGCACGTACGCTCCGTTCGAGGGCATAAGCCGAGTTGCCTGGTCGGCGTCGCGGCGCGACACCGGCTCGGCGAAGGAATCCGCACTGGCGGATGCAGCAGCGGCCGCAGCCCAGCGAGGTTGGAGGTCAATCTCGTTCTTCGATGCAGCGCGCCGGTTCCCGCCGGATACTCTGGCGTTGAGCCGGTTGAGTTCTTCCACCAGGATTTCGGGACTCCTGACCACCAAATATCTCCGCATCACATTTTCCAACTCACGAATGTTGCCGGGCCATTGATGACGCAGTAGCGCGGTTCTCAGCGCCGGGCCAATCTCGGGAACAGATGTATCGCTACCGGCGTGCTTTCTCAGTAAAGATTGCGCGAGTGGGATGATTTCATCCAAGCGATCCCGTAGCGGCGGGATTACGATGTTGAGGACGTTCAGCCGGTAGTATAAGTCCTCGCGAAACTCTCCCTGCTCGATACGGGCTTCCAGCTCGCGATGGGTTGCGGCTATGACGCGAACATCCACCTCGGTGGCCTCTTTGGCGCCGATTCTATGGAACTCCCCATCCTGAAGTACTTGGAGCAGTTTGGCCTGAAGCCTCAGATCCATGTCGCCGATTTCATCCAGCAGAATCGTTCCGCCGTTCGCCAACTCGAACTTTCCGGGTGTGCTCTTGAATGCTCCGGTGAAGGCGCCTCGCTCGTAGCCGAACAATTCGCTCTCCACCAGCTCGGGCGGAAGCGCAGCGCAGTTGATTTTCAAAAAGATCTTTCCCGAACGCATCGATTGATTGTGAATGTGACGCGCCAGCACCTCTTTGCCAACTCCTGTTTCACCCTGCAGCAGAATCGGCACGTCGGAGGCACCCAGCCGCTTCAGTAACGGTTCCATCCTGCGGATCCAGTTACCCGCTTTCAGATTCAACTCAGAGTTGCCCGGACGCCCATCCATCCGCTTGGCAGGGGAGGGCAGAGGAGCCGAAGGCAAGAGAAGGTCCACGGCCTCTCGTAATTCCTCGTGCGATACCGGCTTGGTCAAATAGTTATTGGCGCCGGACTCCATGGCTTCCGCCATGTGCGTGGCCGACGATACTCCCGAGACCATGATGATCGGAAGGTGCATATTCTGGCAGCGTATCTCCCTGAGAGTCGTCATGCCGTCTTTGCGAGGCATCGCAACATCCAGGATTAGGAGAGACGGAGTATCAACGCCGGTGGCGAGCGCAGTGAGGACCTCTTCTCCGTCTTCCGCAAAATCGACGACGAAGTTGGGCCTGCGTAGCGCTACCTGAAGGTAATCGCGGATCTCGGGTTCATCTTCAGCAACGAGAATACGGTAAGGCGGATAAGGCGTGGATAGATGATTGGCTGTGTTCATATGACTAACTGAGTTCATACGCCTGCGTGTGATAGATGTGAATCGTCAAAAGAATGAGCTGCAGGCAAAACGAACGAAAAAGAAGATCCTTGGTCTCCGGTGCTGGCCCAGATACGTCCCTTATGGGCATCGACGATCATTCTGCAAATGGCAAGTCCCAGGCCCCAACCGGAACGGTCCATGGGGCGGCCGAAGGACGTGTGCTCATCGAAGATCTGTTCCAACTGCTCTGGGTTGATTCCTCGCCCAGTGTCGGTGATATCGATGCGGTAGCCGGCGGTGGCGTCGAGCAATCCAATTTTGACCAGACCTTGCGCGCCGACGGAACGGCCGCGAATGGTGATTGATCCACCCGACGGAGTGAACTTACAGGCATTGTCAAGCAGGTTCAGCAGTACCTGTTCCAGCTGCTCGGCATCGAACAGCAGAGCACCGTTGGGAGGTTCGATGTCCAGGCTCAAGACAATCTGCTTCCTCTCGACGAATGGAGCGATTTCATAGACCGCCTGTTGCACGGAGGTCTCGATGCTAGCGTGTTCGAGCTTCAGCTTGTTGCTGAACTGGGAGCCTGCGCCTAAGTCCATCATCGCTTCCACCAGCCTGCCCAGCCGGGCAAGACTGCGCTGCATTCTTTCCAAAATTTGCGTCTGTTCGGGATAAAAGGACCCTAACTGGCCCGCCAGCAGCAAGCCGCAGTAGCCCTGAATCGCAGTGAGAGGCACGCGGATGTCATGAATGGAGCGCGTCAGAAAATTGGTTCGCTCCTGGTCGTGTTCATGGAGTTTCAGATTGGTTTCGAGAAGCTGCTGGAGAATCCGGTCGCGATCCAGCCGGAGCCGTGACGAGCCCGGCCGTTCATCACGACCAAGCTCCAGACGAGCGATTGCGGACTCCAAAACTGCTCGTAACGAGAGAGGCGTGACTGGATTCTGCAGGTAAGTGAAACCAGCCGCCGGCAGCTTGCGCCGCAGGGATGAGAGCGAACTCTTGTTGACGATCACTACCTTGGCTGCGTCCTCGGACGCAATCATGGCATTAGGTACCGAAGGGCAAGATTCAAAATCCCAAATGTAGATGTCGCAGCCGCCAGGGACGCCCGAAGTTCCGTGCTGTTCGAAGTGGTAAGAGGCCGGGCAAATATACTCGAGGTTTCCCCGGCAGGCGTCGGCCAGCGCTTGGCTTGCCCCGACCAGGCAAACAAGAATCGACCTTTCCAGCACGTACCCCTGACTTGCGATGTTCGGGCTCAGTTCCAACATTTGGAGATTGATGACTAATCTCGCGGCCGGTGAATGCAAATTTGTACCATCCGCACGCCGCTTTTGCCTAACTTTTTTCCGAATATCCAAATTAAGCTGAAGGAGTGCGATTCACAAGGGTTGTTTTTCCCCCACGCGGGGGAGGGACCACCAGTACTGAAGATTAGCCCGAGCCACGCACCAGGGGAAGAATCAACCAGCCGCCATTTCCCGGGGCGGGACAGTGGCAGCTTTGGACTGAGGAAGCCGTCCGGGTTCGCGGAGTTTACGGTTGAGTCTCCGCTTGTGCCAACGAACGGTTTCCAGACTAATGAACAGCGCCTCTGCGATAGCGGCATTCTTATAGCCTTGCGATGTGAGCTCCAGTATGCGAGCCTCCTGAGGCGTTAGCCCGGACTCGGTCTTGAGAGAGGTGGTTCGCAACAGATCGGACAATAAGTCTGATACCACCGCACCCGGCGCCCAGAGCTGTTTCTTGAGGACCGCCAATACGGCCCGCCTTAAGAGCTTTGAAGAGAACCGGTTGGGCAACACTCCGCGACATCCTAGCCGCAGCATTTTGGCGGCGGAAGCGGTTTCAATTGTGTCGGTCTCCAGGACTGCCAGCAGGTGGCTACCCTTCCCATAGTTGGTGAGCTGGACAATGTCCGAGCCGGGAAGTTGATCGATGAACGCTCGCCGGGCTACGATGACCGATACTTTCAACAAACGGCAAACCGCGGATATCTCCTCCCGATTCTCGACGCAACGGACAGAAGCGAGGCCAGCGGCACGGGAAATAGAATCGCTAAAAATGTTGCGGTGAACCAGCATGTCCCCGCAGAGAAGAACGACATGTTGACGCGCCACGTCCGATGGTACCGGCGGTAGACCTTTCTTCACGTTCCGTCTGTGGCCGGTTGCTTGCTAGGTGAAGCACCCGGAATCCTTATTTTGCCTGTTTGATTTGCCGAAGTTATGTTAGCAGCCTTTTCCGAAAGTGCAAAGCGTATGAGTTCTATTAGGACTACGTTACTATCCGTACTCATCTCCATGCAGAAGCAAAAGGACTTTTAAGATTAACCTGGATTACAATGCGAGCGCCGTCGCACGCTCCAGTGGGAGACGCGATTCTTCTGTGGAAATCTCCATCGACAGGATGAGGGGAGACGGAACGTCTAACGTTCCGTGCGCTTCCCGCCATTTTGGTTTTGCGGTTGAGGGATCGGCAAACTTTCCAGAACTTTCGTATGATTGATCGTCAACAGAATGATCGAGTGGAAATGCGATACGCGGTTTCGCTCTGGAAACCGAGCGACGGGACATTCACTCGCACCCTGACAGAGAGTCTCACGCCTGAGGGCTTCTTTTGTGCGTCGAACCAGCCGTACCGTCCGGGTGACCAACTCGAAGCCACCTTGGAAGTGCCAACCAGGCACGGGAGTGGCTGGAATCTGCCGCGTCTGGCTTTGCAATGCCAAGTGGAAGTGGTGCGGGTCAAAGGCCGTCAATCCCGGATCGGTTTCCGAATCAAGGAATACACCGTCATCGAGGGATCATCCGTAAGTCTCAATAATACAAGGGAGTAGTGCTTCGGTTCACATCCCGACTCCTTACACCCCAGCCTCAATATTAGCCTCGAAGGTATAGTCCTGCTGAGGTCTGTGATCCATTCCAGCTAAGGCAGTTTTTCCTTCCATCCGCGGGTCCGAGACCGCTAGCCAGATACATCTCTCTAACGGATAATAGTTCATACGAACAAGATGGTACTCATAGAACCTTAGTCCCATGAGTTTGCGCGGGCTGTGTGAGCTGGGGTGTTTGGAATGGTGAAAAGAGCAATGCACAAGTTGGCATCGACCAGCATCGGTTTGATCGGTGCGTTGGCCCTATTGACGGCTGGCGCGATGGCACAAACGCCTGCTCTTTCACTAACCGGAGGATCGGGAACGCCTGGGAATGATGTTATCGTTGGCGTGAATTTGACTCCCGGTAGTACCCACGCGGCATCCGTCCAATGGGATATCAGTTACTCAAGTTCGGTTCTCAGTCTTGTGACAGCGCCCTATGATGCGATCGGCACGGCTGGGAGCGCGGCCGGGAAGTCTGCCGCCTGCAACGCCATTTCCGCCGGCGATGTGCGCTGTATCATCTCGGGACTGAATACGAATGGAATCGGAACCGGCGCCGTGGCGACCATAACATTTAAGATCGCCGCGGGAACCACGGACACGTCTACGCCGGTATCGCTGGTGAGTACGGACGCATCCGACGCCAACGGAAATTCGCTCGGTATTTCAGGGACTGGTGCTACAGTCACCATCGATCAACCGGCGCCCGTGCTTTCTACGTTAAACTGCACCCCTGGGGCAGTGACTCCTCCGGCGACATCCACCTGCACGGTGGGATTGAGTTCGGCAGCCCAGAACACCACGACCATCAACTTATCCAGCGCCTTGCCGGAGGCCACGGTTCCAGCATCCGTTACTATCATGACTGGCTTAACGAGCACAACTTTCACTGTGAATACGATGTCGGTGACCACCAGTTCACCGGCGCAAATCAGTGCGACCTTAGCGAGCACGACGCTGAATTTCTCGTTGACTCTGGTTATGGGTGCCGCGGAGATCCGATCCGACTTTAACAACGACGGCCATCCGGATATTG
>JBEKLB010000248.1:0-9770 GCA_050010415.1 Bryobacteraceae bacterium
CACCGGGGCCCAGCCGGTAAGGCTTGCCGGAGATAGTCAGCTCCATGGTTCCCACCCGGATCAGCATCATCTCTTCGCGCAAATGTCGATGGGGCGGATGATTCACCTCACCTGGCGCGATGTCGCTTTGGTGCGATTCCATCTTGAAGCCGGTGTGCGTTTTGGCGGTGAACATCCGGCGCGATTTGTTCTGGCCGTTTACGGTGACCGGGATTTCCTGGTACAGAAAGGCTTCGGTTTTCATCACCGGCAGTTTCTCTAGGGAGTTGTCGCCGCCGCCATTCTGCGCACGGGCGTTGCTGGCCACGAGCGCTGGGAGCAACAAGCGCAAGTCTCTGCGGGAGCATTTCATAATCGGTCTCCTTCCGGCATGGAGCAGACAAATATCAATGATCGAAGATTTTATCGGTCGAAGATACTATACATCTCGCGCGAGCCGGGCGTCAGCCCTACGGCAGCTTCCTCATGGCGGCTTCCTTATTGCAACTTCAGGAATCGCGGAAGACTCTCCGCGGAGCCGCCCACCGCTCGCGCCAGACTCAGCTTCGACACGTTATGCGCAAACACGCTGTTGATGTAATCCAGCTCCGCGGACGCCACCGATGCCTGCGCTTGCGAGACTTCGACGGAATCCGTGATGCCGGCCTCGAAACGTTGCCGGGTCAACGCGAGGGTTTCGCGGGTGACATCCAGATTCTGGCGAGCCACCTCAACCTGGCTGGTGGCAGTTTGCAGATCGAGAAACGCGTTGCGTACCTGGCTCTCCACCAGGCTTCTCAGATCTTCGATTTCAGCCCTGCGCTGCGCCACCGCGGCGTGCGCCTGCTCGATATCGCCTTCCGTATGGCCGCCCTGCCAGATGGGGATACGGAGGGTTCCGGTGGCCGAGAACGTCCCATGCGATTGCGCCGGATTCTCTCCAATCACTCCGTAATCGGCGTTCACGGATAAAGAGGGAAGGCGTTCCGCGCGGGCGGCAGACAGGGAGCGTTCCGCGGCGCGTATCTGGGCATCGGCCGCTTTGATATCGGGCCGTTGCATGAATGCCTGCGCCACGGCGTCTTCCTCATCGAGCACAGGCGCTTCGGCGAAAGGCACATCGTCGGACAAATCGTAGCGATCATTAGGAGGCAGCCCGGTCAGCCGTGCCAGATTGATTTTCTGCTTCGCGAAATCGTTCTCGAGCGAAGCCAGGCGCTGCTTCTCGGTTAGCATCTGAACCTCGCTCTTGTCGACATCGATCTGAGCGAGCAGCCCAACCTTGCGTTGCTGAGCGGTCTGTTGATAGAGGGCGTCGGCCGTCGCCAGTTGCGCTTTGGCCGATTCCACCCGGGCCCGCGCGGCGATCACTTGAAGGTAAGCACCACCCACGGCCAGCACCACCATATCCTTGGAATCCTGCGCGGAGAATTGGTCGGCGTGAAGAGTCTCTTTCGCGGACCGGTAATTGTTCCAGGCAGTCATATCGGCGACGGTCTGCGTCAGTCGCGCGCGCAGGTCGAAATAGTTGAACGGGCCGACAATCGATGGAATCCCGAAGCCCGGGATAGGGGACGAGAAGCGCAAGCCGTCCGCGCGGAGATTCACCTGCTGCACACTCTCCGACAGGCTGCCGTTGACGTTGGGCATCAAAGCGCTCCGTGCAACCAAGGTTTGTCCATGGGCCTGCCGCATCGCGAGAGACAAGCCGACCGCGCCAAGGTTGTATTCCAGGCCGCGCGCCACGGCTTCCCGCAACGAGAGTTTCCCTGAGAACGGCATCTTCGAGGTGCTGAGCGAACTGCCGGAATAAGGTCCCGAGGCCTGGATGGATGGGTTGAGCGTATTTACGCTGGTGGTGGTGCCCGCGATGGGCGACTGAGCCGCGGTCACCGCGCCCGATTCGCCCGTTCTTCCCGAGAGCGGCACCTGGTTTGCCAGCGTGCCTGTCGACTGGCCACCGGGAGCGCCGAACTGTCCGAAGGCCGTGGTTTGAAGCATGGCCGCCAACCACAAAGCGCCGGCGCCGATCAGGAAAGGTTGGATTCTTTTTGTCATTGGTTCGAACTAACTAACTGAGTTGTTTCCGGAAGCGCCAGACGCTGGCAGAAACCATAATGAGCGTAAAGATGGAGAGCACCAGGAAGTTCGGCCACAGCGTTTCCATTCCGCTGCCCTTGATCATGTTGGAGCGCGCAATTACGCTGAAGTGCCGGATGGGATTGATCTTGACCAGCGGCTGCAACCAGCCCGGAATGGCTTCCGCCGGAGTGATGGCGCCGGAAGCGGTGGTGAGCAGGGGATTGACGAAGAAGCTGGTCAACTGAGCTTGAAACGCGGAATGTGTGAAGGTTGCGATGACGGTCCCGATGCCGATACCGGAAAGAACGCACAATGCCGCGCCGCTCAGCAGGACCACGATGCCCCCGTGGAACGGCACCTCAAAAACAAACTTGATCATGGCCGTCGCGAACAGCACCATCAGGAAAAGCAGAAAAAATAGCGGGGCGATTTTCGCGACGATAATCTCATATGTCCCGGCCGGCGACATCAGCAATTGTTCGATGGTTCCGGCTTCGCGCTCCTTCACCATCGCAGTGGCCGCCACGATGGACCCATTCAGGATCAGCAGCAGGCCGAATATTCCGGCCACTACGAACCATGAGGCGACGAGGCCGGGATTGTAGAGATAGGCTCCGGTGAGCCGCGCCACGCCCCTGTGGCTGACATCGGATACCGAGACCTGCATGAATCTGGAGTGCAGCCCTCCGTTGGTGAGATCGCCGTTGTAAGTCGCGATGACGCCTTCCGCGTAGCCCTGCGCGATGGCGGCAGTGTTGGCATTCATCGCGTTCAGCAGCAGCTGCACCGTCACCGGACGCCCGCGCTGCAGGTCTTTGGCGTAGCTGAAGGGAATCAAAACGCCGGCATCGATATCGCCCCGGCTGATGGCATCGCCCAGTTTTTGGACGGAATAGTAATATCCGGCTAACTGGAAGCTTTTGCTTTCGGTCAACGTCGAGGTCAACCCTCGGCTCTCCGGCGTCCGGCTGTCATCGATGATTCCCAGTTTGAGGTTCGACACGGTTGCATTGAGGACCACGCTGAAGAGCAGCAACTGCAGCGTGGGCGGAATAATGAGCGACATCGCGAGACGCCGGTCGCGGCGGATTTGGGCAAATTCCTTGCGCAACAAGGCGCGCAGGCGGTAACTGAGAAAAAATTGAGCCAGTTGCTTCATGGTTCCCTACGCTTTCAATTGCATGCGGCGCATGTTGCGCCAGGCCATGGTATAGAAGACCGATCCGGTGAAGCCGATGATCAGGATCTTCCACCACTGCGCGGGCCAGCCTCCGCCCTCCAGCAGTGCGTCTCTCACCACGTCGATGTAATACCGGCCCCAGACGAAATTCGAGAGCCAGCGGATCTGAACCGGGATATTCTGGATGGGAAAAATTAATCCCGAGAGCATGAAGACGATCAGAAACCCGAACAGCGCCACGGCTTGCATGGCCGCCGCCTGGTTGGGGATGGCCGAGCCGATCAGCGTTCCGAACGAAGACACGCAGAAGGCGTAAAGAATGGTGGCAACGATGAACGGTGTTGGGTCGCCCGCGAAGTTGAGGCCGAAGTAAGTAAATAACAAGGTGAGCAGCAGCAGGCATTCGCAGAAAGCGACGATCATGAAAGTGAAGATCTTGCCGAGCAGAAACTCGTGCGCGGAAATGCTGGACACATAGACTTGCAGGATGGTCTTCTGCTCGCCTTCCTTGGCCGACGCCAGTGTGGCCAGCAGAGGCGGAAAGAGCGACAGCACCAGCACGAAGATTCCCGGCCCGTAGAATTTTTTCGACGATCGCCCGGGGTTGTACCAAAAGCGAATCGCGGCCGAGACCGGCGCTACTGCCGCGCCACCGCCGTTATTGGCATTCCATGCAGTGGTAACTTCACTCGCGTAACCCGACAACAGTCTGGCGGTATTGGAATCGGAAGCGTCGATCAGCATCTGTACCGGCGAACCCACGCCTCGGGCAATGTCGCGTCCAAAGTGGGCCGGGATGATCAGCGCCGCGCGCGCCAGGTTCGAAGTGAACGCGGTTTCCGGTTGCCGGTCGGCCGCGAGTGGCACGATGCGGAATGTGTTCGACCCGCGGAACGCATCGATCAGCGTGCGCGAAGCCGGCGAATCGTCCAGGTCCTGCACCGCGATCGGAAGATCGGATACCGTGAGCGCGATCGCGGATCCCATCAGGATGAGTTGCGTCAAGGGCAGCAGCAGCGCAAGACCGAGGGCCATCTTGTCGCGGATGATCTGGGTCAGTTCTTTGCGTGTCTGGGCCAGGATTCTTCTCATAGGATCATTCCTCCACCGCCACTTTGCCTTCTTGGCGCGCTCTTTCCACCACGCTGATGAAGACGTCTTCGAGCGAGAAACGCCCTTCGCGCGCGTTGATCACGCGGACTCCGTTCGCTTCCAAGGTCTGAGTGGTCGTTCGCTCCGCGGTTGCCGCGTCATCCTCGGTAATGATGTGCAGGCGCTCGCCGAACAAAGAAACGCGCCAGCGTTCGGTGTCGCTCTTCAGCAGGTCCATCGCGTACTGCGGCCGGTCGACGACGAACTCCAGCAGATGGCCGCCCTGCGCGCTCTTGATCCCACTGGGGCTGCCTTCGGTAACCAGTTCGCCGGCCACCATGAAGCCCAGACGGTTGCATTGCTCGGCCTCCTCGAGATAATGCGTGGTGACCAGAATGGCCGTGCCCGCATCGGCCAGCCGGTTGATCATCGTCCAGAACGACCGGCGCGCCAGCGGATCGACGCCCGAGGTGGGCTCATCCAGGAACAGGATGCTCGGTTCATGCAGGATGGCCGCGCCAAATGCCACGCGCTGTTTCCAGCCCTGCGGCAGGCTGCCGATCAATTGCCCTTCTTTTCCCTCCAACCCGGAGAAAGCCAGCACCCAAGCCATTTTTTCGGCGCGCTCGCGCTCGGGCACTCCGTAGACGCCGGCGAAGAATTCCAGGTTCTCGGTAATCGACAGATCGTCGTAGAGAGAAAATTTCTGCGACATGTAACCGATCTTCTGCCGCACCTCTCCCGACCGCAGACTGCCGCGCTGTCCCGCCAGTTGCATGTCGCCGTGCGTGGGCGGAAGCAAGCCGCACAGCATCTTGATGGTCGTGGTCTTGCCCGCGCCATTGGCGCCCAGCAGTCCATAGATCTCGCCGTACTGCACCTGGGCGGTGACATTCTTCACAGCGGTGAAAGAACCGAATTGTTTGGTGAGATTGGTAGCGCCGATCGCAATTTCGCCGCGCAGGCTGCGGTGATCGCGGCGGCCGGGAAACACCTCGTCATGCACTCGTTGTCCCAGGTTCCTCAACGTAGCTACGAACGTGTTCTCGAGCGTCGGTTCGTCGAGCCTCAAATCGTCGATCACCAGCCCCTCGGCGCTCAGTGCCTGGTCGGCCACGCGCTTGGCCTCGTCCGGCCGGTGGGACAGCAGGTCCAGCCTGTCGCCGAAGCGCTGCACGTCGATAATCTCCCGGTCGGGACCCGCGATTGCGGAAAGCACGCGTTCAGCCAAGCCCAGATTCGAAGTATGGATTTCCATTCGCCTGGCGTGCATGCTGGCCCGCAGCTCTGCCGGAGTTCCCATCTTCCGGATCTCGCCCTGATGCATCAAGGCCACTCGGTTGCATCGTTCGGCTTCGTCCAGATAGGGAGTGGCCAGAACAATGGTCAGGCCTTCGGCGGCCAGGTGCGCCAGCGTATCCCAGAATTCGCGGCGAGACACGGGATCCACGCCCGTGGTGGGCTCGTCCAGCAGAAGCACGCGTGGCTCGGGAACTAACGCGCAGGCCAGAGCCAACTTTTGCTTCATTCCTCCGCTCAACTGTGCGGCCAGCCGATGCTCGAACCGGTCCATATCGAACATACGCAGGTATCGGCGTCCTCGCGCCGTGATCTCATCGGGTGGCACGCGGCGCAGATCGCCGATGTAACGGATGTTTTCGGCGACCGTGAGATCCGGATACAGGCTGAAGGCCTGCGTCAAATATCCGGTATGCGATCGGGCTTCTCTGGCCACTACGCCGAATACTTCCGCGGTGCCGGAAGTCGCCTCCATCACTCCGGCCAGGATTTGAAACGTGGACGTTTTTCCCGCGCCATCCGGGCCGATCAAGCCGAAGATCTCGCCGTCTTCGATTTCGAGATCGATGCCGCGTACGGCATCCAGGTCACCGTAGCGTTTCCACAGATCGCGAACCCGGACGGCAATGCGTCTGGACCCGGCGCCCGGAACGCTCTGGGCTCCCGAAATGGAATCGGCGATCGTCATTTGTTGAACCGGCCCGCGGGCCAGACGTCGCCCTGGACGAGGATCTCGCCGTCCGATGGCATTCCGGGCTTGGCAAATCCGAGGGCGCCCTTGAGCAGCAGTTTGACGCCCACCACCTGCTTCACCCGGTCGTCACGGAAGTAGGTGTTCTCGGGCGTAAACGTGGCCTGTGGGTCGATGCGCTGCACGAAAGCATCGATCGGTTTGCCGGGCGCCGAATCCAGATACACGCGCGCGGCCTGGCCGATCTTCACTTTGCCAATCTGCCCTTCCGGCACGAATCCGCGCAAATACACTTTGCTCATGTCGAGCAGCGTCACGATGGCGGTGCCGGCGGTGACCACTTCACCTGGCTCCGCCGCGCGTGTCATCACGGTCCCGTCGAAGGGCGCGGTGATGGTCAGATCCCGCCTGTTAGCCTCCGCTTCCGCCACTTGAAACTGGGACTGTTGTGCGGCAGCGTTGGAGGAAGCGATCTCCGCCCGCTGCTGGTCGATTTGTTTGCGAACGGTATCGGACTGGAAGGCGCGAATGCCAGGATTAGAGAGGTTGGCTTGGGCGGTTGTCAGCGCGCCGCGCGTGGCTTCCAGACGCCGGCGAGCGGCTGCCACGGCCGCGGTCTGCTGTTCGGCCGTCGTTGATGCCTGTTTGCCCTGCCGTTCGGAGACGGCGCCGGTTTTCACCAGCTTTTGATAGGCATCGTTATCGAACTGCGCCAGACTGAGGGAGGCTTGCTGCTGGGCGAGATCTGACTCGGCGGCTGCCAGGTCGGCTTCTGCCTGCCGCACGCGGCCCGCCGCGTCCACTTTGGATTGCTCCGCCATTAATTCGTTCTGCTGCAACTGCTGCTGATAAACCGCAATTTGATCGTTGGCCGATTTCGCTCTCGCCTCGGCGCCCAACAGAGCGGCGCGGGCCTGCTCTTCACGCGCGCGCACTTGTACGTCGTCCAGAACGGCCAGCGTGTCGCCGGCCTTGACGGTGTCGCCTTCGCGGACGCGGATTTCAATGATGCGCCCCTCCGTTTTCGGCGAGACCGCCGAATCGTCGCCCTCGATGCGGCCGCTCACGGTAACAATGCTTTCCGGAATCGCCGGGTTCGCGAAATAACCTCTCCAGATGAAAAACGCAGCGACTCCCAACACCACAATGATCAGCGGAAACACTTTCCGGCGAGGGCGCGGGGTGGCCAGTGATTTAGCCGGAGATGGTGCGGCGATGGTCTTGGGCGCTGTTTCTTGTTCCGTCATGTCTTTCGTCGTTTCTTTCTTTTAGATGGGCTTTTCGGTAGGCTTTTCGATGGACTCTTCAATTTGGCTGGCGTACGCGCGATCTGATGAATCCCCGCCAGGGAAAAATCCGCGATATGCGTTGCGATCTGCTCGACCCGCTCCGGATTCAATTTCAATTCCGGCCAGATTCGCGAAACCACGTGACGCGCATGCGCGTAATGGACAACTTGAGCGATGACGCTGTGCGTCACAAGCCGAACCTGATCGTGGTCCCTATCGAAATCGAGCATCCGGCCGATCAGCATGCGGAAACGATCGTAAATCGGCCGCATGGTCTCGTCGATCACGCTGGCCATCGCGGGAGTAGGCTGCGCGAATTCGTGCATCATCAGACGGAAATGCCATACGGGACGATCGGCGCCGTAGATTTTGAGGAGCATGGCGCGGATCAGTTCGCGAAAAGCCCTCTCGGGAGGCGCCGCGCTGTCGATCGCCTTGTGGATGATTTCGTTTCCCGAGGCGCAGATCGAAAACCGCAGAACTTCGGTGTACAACTCGAGTTTGTCGCCGAAATGGTAATTCACCAGCGCGATGTTGACGCCGGCCCGGGCGCATATCTCGCGCACCGTCGCGGCCTGGAATCCGGATTCGGCAAAAACCTGCCCTCCGGCGTCCAGCAGCTTGGCGCGTGTGTCTTCCGGCAAAACAGCCGGCTTGGTCCTTATGATCGGGCTGGCCATGTAAACAGTAGTTTAAAATGAATGTTTAATTCTGTCAAGAGAACAATCGGACAGTGTGTCGAATGTAAGAACTTAAGACGCGCCGGCTAGGAGCAGGCCCGAACCATCTCAATCAGCACGGTCCGCACCTCGCTCCGGTCCTTTACTTCCCTGGGGAACGCGATCCGGCGTCCATGGATGCGGTCGCCCGTTTTCAAACGCACATGAAATCCCAGCCGGTCCACGGCGGTCATGAATGCTTCGTCCGGCTGCTCTTGGCTAGCGTGGCGCGCGATGCGCAGCAGTGCATCGGCATGGTCCTGATTCATGTGCTCGAGGATTCCGGCCGCGGCGCTGGCCAACGGATCGGGCGCCGCGCGGGCGTAGTCCTCAGCGCTAACCCACCCCATCACGCCGAAGCCGCCGATGAAATAAACGCCATCCACGTTAAGCCTGTAATAAGCGAAATCGTTGTAGTCCTGCCAGTGTCGTGCATTCTCGTAGTTGGCGAGATAGAGATCACGCACTTCGGCCGCATCCACCACATGCGCGGCGCCGACCAGTGTGAGGCGAGCGGCTCCCAGCGGATCTCCAGCGACGTCGGGCTGAGTGATCAGCAGACTGGCATGAGGGTCCTGATTCAAATTTTGCGTGTGCATCGCCATGCTGCTGATGAAGAAAACGGGCCGCCCCCGAGCGTCCACCGCGAAAGGCATCATCGATCCGAAGGGGAAACCCGGAAACTTGCGCGAATGGGTGGATAGGCTGCCGATGCGCCCAATTGAGGCTAGCGTGCGGGCGCGCTCAGCGAGCGATGGCTCGGGTATGCCGGAAGCCGCGGGACCAGGGCCAGCGTGCTGATTCACGTCCCTTATTTTCCCACCAGGTGCTCAAAGTCCTTTTCATTCTCGTCGCAGACGTACTCAATCAGCTCGGTGTCGGTGAACGTGAACTCAAGATTCACGGTCCACGGTTTGGTGTAGGCTTTCGGGTCGTCGATGGTGATCGCATTGTCGATGTGCCCAAAGTCGCGGCGATGAAATCGTTCCGTCAGATGCATTGCTTCGGTCCCTGGATGGCCGCTGTTGTCGAGCCAATTATTATCGACAAAACCCTTGGATTCCACTACCAGCGTGTCGCCATCCCAATGGCCAACCGAATATCCCATCCAAGTAGGATTGGGATCTTTCGGCAGCGGACGTCCGTCCGTGAAGATCTGGCGATAGCTGTGCAGCGCTTCATAGAGAATCACGATCATGCCGTTGCTGTTCAGAATCTTGAAGGGATACGGAACCACGTTCTCGCGCGGGACGCCGGACAAGACGCAGCGGCCCTGTGGATCCTCTTTGCTGTTGGTAGCCACGCGATGCTGGTACAGCTTCTCAGCCCAAGGCTGGAACGAAAGCTCGCCGGGCTTCAGATCCCTGGCGATATTGCCGGTGTAGCCCGCGCGCGTCATCCAGACTCCAGAGAGGTCCGGTTTGCCGTCCGCTGTTTTC
>JBEKLB010000249.1:0-9701 GCA_050010415.1 Bryobacteraceae bacterium
CCCGGCAATATCTTTCAGTGCCTGTACTGTGTATCGAGCGGCCCTCCCGCCGCCGGCGGCATCATCCACGCCTATCGCCTGCCAAATATGAATGCGTTCGTTCAGGACGACTGGAAGGTCAGTTCGAAACTTACAATAAATGCTGGAGTGCGCTGGGAATACGACGGCACGTTCTCGGAGAAGTATGCCAACCTGACCAACACCTGGATAAGCCAGTTGGTGCCCAATTCGCAGGTGCCGACTTCAGCACAGGGCCTGCCGGCCAACTACGGAGGCTGGGTCACCGCCGGCAACTATTTGTCCCACTATCCGCAGCCACCCGCTGGCGTGCTGATCAACAAGAGCGGCACCGGAGCTATACAAGATCACCCGCCGCTCAGTAACTTCGGTCCGCGCTTGGGATTTGCCTACCAGCTCAATAGCAAACTGGTGATCCGCGGCGGCGCGGGTCTTTTCTATGACCGCATCGGCGCCGATCGCTTTGTCCACGCCGTGGAGCAAGGTAATCCGTACGCCACCACTCTGGACTACGCAGGTAGTGCCGCCGCACCCTTTACCATCCAGAATCCTTTCCCCACCCTGCCGTTGGGCCAGTTCGTGCAGCGCTGGGCAAACCCTACCACACTTGCGAGCTCCGAGCTTAGCGTGCCGTACCTCGACCAGGACATCCACACGCCGTTGGTGAGACAGTATAACCTGAATCTCCAGTACGAATTTGCTCCTCGCTGGGTGCTGGAAATGGGCTATGTGGGTTCGAGCGGTATCAATTTACTGGACTACAATCACAACGTCAATACCGCGATGATCGCCAGCGCGGCCAATCCGGTCAATGGCTTCACCACCACCACCGTGGCGAATGTCGCCCTCCGTGTGCCTTATGTGGGTTATTCTCCCGCTGGCTTGGAGGCTACGGCATTCGACGGTATTTCCAACTACAATAGCTTGCAGATCACGGTCCGCAAACAATACTCACATGGCGTGACGCTACAGGGTTCTTATACCTGGAGCAAGTCACTCACTGACCTCACGGTCGACTCAGCCAACAGCAACAACTCGAGCTATCTCATGCAGCAGTATGGCCCGTCGTATTTCAACCGGCCCCAGCGGTTCATCATCAACTATAGCTGGGATATTCCGTTTGGCCAGCACACAGGAATCGCGGGCAAACTGCTCGAAGGATGGCAGATCTCCGGTGTGACTACCATTCAGGATGGCGCGCCCATGACCTTCATTGATGGCTCTGGGGGCACGGCTTACGGGACCAACGGCACTTCGACCACAACCGGATTCGGGCGCGCGGAGTTGTGTCCGGGAATGACGTACTCCAATATCGCGACCCCGGGTGGTATCGAATCGCGCTTGGGAGGATACAGCGGCGGTCCGGGTTATTTCAACGCCAGCGCCTTCTGCGCGGCTCCAGCTATCGAGCCGAACGGCGTGACAATAACGACCCAAGCGGCGTGTCCCACCTGCGCCACGTTGTTTGGCAGTTCCGGGCAGGGCATTCTTCTGGGACCGGGCCAGTTCAACTTTGACGCCTCGCTGATCAAGACTACGCATATCACCGAAAAGAGCACGCTGCAAATCCGCGCGGAGTTCTTCAACTTGTTCAACCATCCGCAGTTCGCTGCTCTCGATCCCAGTTCCGGGACAGGCGGTACTTTGTCCTCCCTGCCGCAAGCTTTGGTCGCAGGCCAGGGGACCATCGTCAGCACCAGTGTGAACCCACGCATTATTCAGCTCGGCGCGAAGTTCGTATTCTAAACTTGAAAAGCGCATGAAGCGTGCAGGTCCGCCTGATATACTGCACTCTTCATGCGCTCTCGATGGATCTTTTGTCTAGCCGCGGCCGCTTGGCCGCTGACAGCCCAAGTTGCCCCAGGTGACTGGGCTACCTACGCTCGCGATCTAGCCGGCACCAAGTATTCGCCGCTCGATCAGATCACGTCCGGCAACGTCACCAAGCTCGCTCCAGCCTGGACATTCAGTATGAAATCCGCTCCGCCACGTCCAGGCGGCACGGCCGATCCCTTCGCCTTGCCCGGTGCGCCGGTGGGGACCACATCCGCCGCAACGCCGATCGTCGTCGCAGGCGTGATGTACCTGCCCGTTGGCACGCGCGTCGTCGCGCTCGACCCCACTAACGGCTCCGAGCTTTGGAGCTACGCGCTGACCTCGGGAGTCGCGTCCCTGCGCGGAGTGTCCTACTGGCCCGGCGACAAACAAAATCCTCCGCGCATCCTCTTCACCTCCGGCTCCAAGCTCATCGCTCTCAACGCCAACACCGGGAAAATCGATCCTGGATTCGGCAACGAAGGGGAAGTGGACATAGTGGTCCCGTACTCGGGCGTCCCTACCATATACAAAAATGTCGCCATGCTCGGCGCTACGGTGGGCGAAGTTCCCTCCGGTCCTGCAGGCGATTCGCGCGCCTACGATGCCCGCACTGGCCGAAAGCTCTGGGAGTTTCACTCCGTTCCGCGTCCCGGCGAACCGGGCCACGAAACCTGGCTCAACGACGGCTGGAAGGAACGTTCCGGCGTCAACGTCTGGGGCTGGTACATGACCGTGGATGAAGAACGCGGCATCGTATATATGACGTTCGGCGGCCCGGCCGCGAATTACTGGGGTGGCGACCGCCCGGGTAACAACCTGTTCGCCAATTCCGTGGTGGCCGTGGATGCAGTCACCGGCAAGTACAAATGGCATTTTCAAACCATCCATCATGATCTCTGGGATTCAGACCTGCCCCCCGCGCCCAGCCTGATCGACATCGTCAAGGATGGCAAGAAAATTCCTGCGCTCGCGCAAATCGGCAAAGCCGGCTGGATGTTCATCCTCGATCGCACCAACGGAAAGCCGGTATTCGGCGTCGAAGAGCGTCCGGTACCCAAGGGCGACGTTCCCGGCGAATGGTATTCTCCCACGCAGCCATTTCCGTTAAAGCCGCCGCCGCTCGCCCGTGTCAGTTTCAAACCGGAAGACATCGTCACCGCCGAAGACACCACGCCCGAACATGCGAAAGCGTGTCAGGAGGTTTACCGGAAGAACGGCGGGTTCTACAACGCGGGCCCCTTTAGCGGATGGCTGTTTCACGAGGACGGAGCCCCGCCCAAGAGCAGCATTCAATTTCCCGGTGGAACCGGCGGTGTGAATTGGGGAGGGACGGCAGCCGATCCCAAAACCGGCTATGTTTTCCTGAACACGCACGACGGCGCATTGAGCGGATGGATTGAGAAGAAGAAGCCGGGTGGAAACTATGGCCGCGGCACGGAAGGCTCCAATCAGCCCTACGACCGCGCCAGCGTCGACGGCCCCGGTCCCTATCACGGATTCAGCGCAACAGTGAAGGATGCCGATGGCCGCACCATCGGAAACTGGCCCTGTCAAAAACCACCATGGGCACGTCTGGTTGCGGTGAACGCGAACACCGGTGACATCGCGTGGCAGACTCCGCTCGGTTTGGTGGACGGCTTGCCCGAGGGTAAGCAGCATGCGGGTTCGAGCGGAAGCGCCGGACCGCTCGCCACTGCCGGTGGGCTGGTGTTTATCGGCGCAACCAACGATCGCCTGTTTCGCGCCTTTGATTCCAAGACCGGCGCCGAGCTATGGTCCAGCAAATTGAATAAGGTGGCGAACGCCAATCCGATGACCTATCGAGCCAAGAACGGCAAGCAATATGTGGCCATCATGGCCACCGACACCCTCGCCGTTTTCGCGCTGCCTTAGGCCCAAGCCTGTAGCCGCGCTCGAATCTCGCTCTTCCACTGCTGATAATCCGTCCCCAGCCCCGTCCGCGCCGCCTCGGGCAGATGTTCCAGTGCTTCTTCCACCGAAGGACCTTGTTGCGCCTCGGCCAGCACTCCGAACCCCAACGCGTCGGCCAGCCGGTCCGCGCATTGCACCAGATGTAACATGCGAAATCCATCGTGCTCGAGCTCGTGATGATGTTGGGCGATAATTTCCGCCAGCTCCGGCGGGAACGGCAGTTGCTCCATCAGCCACGTACCCGCTTCGCAATGATCGATCTCGAACAACTCCCGCTCCATTATCAGGAGGTCGAATCGCTCCTCGCCCGAGACCGCGAGCAAATTGGAATAAGGCTCCGGATACTTCACCAGCAAAGCCAGGCGGCCAATATCACGCAGCAGACCGGCTACGTAAGCGAAATCGGTGTCCATGCGCGCGGCGCGCGCCAGCTTTTCCGCCAGCAAAGCAGTCGCCAGACAGTTCTGCCAGCACGCTCGCAGAGCCTTGATCCTCAGCGCGGGCGTTACAAAATCCTGGAGCGCGCGGGTGAAGGTGATGGCCTTCACCCGGTCCAATCCCAGCAAAACGATCGCGTGCGAAATGGTTCTCACCTGCCGCTCCAGCGCGAACAGCGGAGAATTGGCCAGCTGCAACACGCGCGTTGCAAATACCGGCTCCGCGGCGATCAATTTACCCACTTCATGAATATCGACATCTTCTTTCGACACGGTGGCCATCAAGCGTTGTGCCACCCACGGGAACGGCGGCAATTCGTCCAGCGCCCAGGGCGTCCGCTTGGTCGCGGTTTCTGCAATTGGCTCGGTTTCAAGTTCGGGCATGCTGGGCTTATCGGTCAGGGCGAGCCGAGCTTGAGTAGAGTTCGGCCGGAACCGGCCGATGAGTCGGCAACTAGGCCGGGCCAACGTACACTGGTTCTATGAGCACTTCCGCGCCACCCGGTATCTCCGATAACCGGGCGCTCAATTTGACCCGTTCTACCGACGCGCTGTTCCGGCCGGTTCAACTGAAAGGACTCAATCTCCGGAATCGAATCGTGATGGCGCCCATGACGCGCTCTCACTCGCCCGGGCGAGTGCCCGGCCCGGACGTGGCCGCCTACTACCGGCGGCGCGCCGAAGGCGGAGTGGGCCTGATCGTCACCGAAGGCGCCTTCATCGATCATCCGGCAGCCGGGTTTCAGCCCGAGGTCCCTGATTTTCATGGCGCCCAGGCGCTCGAAGGATGGAGGCGCGTGGCTGACGAAGTGCATGTGGCCGGCGGCAGGATCTTCCCGCAACTCTGGCACGTCGGCATGGTGATTTCGCCGGGGCTCGACCCGCGCGAAGGGATCACCCCAGTCGGTCCTTCCGGATTTTCAAAACCAGGCGAAAAGACCGGCGAGGCGATGACCGAAGGCGACATCGATCGCGTGATCGCGGCCTTCGCCGAGGGCGCGCTGGCGGCCAAGAACCTGGGCTTCGATGGAGTGGAATTACACGGTGCGCATGGCTATTTGATCGACCAGTTCTTCTGGGATCGGACCAATCAGCGTACCGATCCATACGGTGGCGATCTGCGGTCTCGCACGCGCTTTGCGCAGCAGATCATTCGAGCAGTTCGTAACAGTGTCGGTCCGGATTTCCCCGTGGTCCTTCGCTGGTCGCAATGGAAATTGCAGGATTACGAAGCGAAGCTGGCGCGGACTCCCCAGGAATTAGAACACTTTCTCGAACCGTTGGTGGACGCGGGCGTGGACGCATTTCATTGCTCCCAGCGCCGCTTCTGGGAGCCTGAATTCGCAGGCAGCGATCTCAATCTGGCCGGCTGGACCAAAAAGCTCACCGCGAAGCCCAGCATCACCGTCGGCTCCGTCACGCTCAATGAGGATCTGATGACGTCGTTTGGCACCTCCAGCACCGCCGTCGTGACGGGTATCGACAATTTGCTCGATCGCCTGGATCGAGATGAATTCGATCTGGTGGCCATCGGCCGCTCCTTGATCGTCAATCCCGCATGGCCTGGGATCGTGCGACGCGGCGCACTCAGCGAACTGCGTCCGTTTAATCGTGAGGCGCTCGGCGAGCTGGTCTGACGTAGAATCTAAAGATGCTCAAATCCGCTGCCGGGCTGTGTATCGTGGCTGTGGCTGCCGCGCTAGAGCAGCAGCACGATCACAACGCGGCGCCCCGCGATAATAATGCTGCGCCGCTTCTGGTCGGCCTTGGCCATCTGCACCATCCCGTAACCACTTCCGATCCCTTGGTCCAGCGTTATTTCGATCAGGGCCTCACGCTCGTGTACGGCTTCAACCACGACGAAGCTGCCAGATCGTTCGCGTATGCCGCGAAGCTCGATCCCAAGTGTGCCATGGCATATTGGGGGATCGCGCTGGCTCGAGGACCGAATTACAACGAGTGGGAGATCGATTCCGGCCGGGAGAAAATCGCAGCGGATGCGATCCAGAAAGCGCAGGCTCTCGCCGACCACGCCACTGCCGCTGAGCAGTCCTACATTCGCGCCATGTCCAAGCGCGTTTCCACCGATCCCAAGGCCGATCAGAAAAAGCTCGGCGCGAATTATCGCGACGCGATGCGTGAAGTGATGAAGAATTATCCCAACGACATGGATGCGGCTGTGCTCTTCGCCGACGCCGCCATGGATCTCCACGCCTGGAAGCTTTGGAAGCGGGACGGCCTGCCGGAAGTGGGAACCTTAGAGGCGGAACAAACGCTCGAATCCGTGCTGAAGCGCGATCCTGACAACATCGGCGCGAATCATTTCTATATTCACGTGATGGAAGAGTCGCCGCATCCCGAGATGGCCATGCCCAGTGCGAAGAAGCTGGCCGACCTGGCCCCGGCGGCCGGTCACTTGGTTCACATGCCGGCTCACATCTACATTCGAACCGGCGACTATCATGCTTCTTCGATCTCGAACAAACAGGCCATGGGCGCCGACCAAGGGTACATCGAAAAGTATCATGTTGAAACCATGTATTCGATGATGTACTACACGCACAACATGCATTTTCTTGCTGTCAGCGCCAGCATGGAAGGAAATTTCACGGACGCCAATCGAGTAGCGGCGCGAATCACCAAAGGCGTCACGCCGTATTTGAAAGACCACGCGGAGGCACAGTCGTTTCTTCCGACCCAGGCGTTAGTTCTGGTGCGCTTCCGGCGCTGGCCGGAAATCGAACAGCTTCCCGAGCCGGCTCAGGGCTTGCATCAGGCGCACGTGTTGTGGCGATTCGCCCGCGCCATGGCGTTCATTGGCGAAGGTCAAAAGGATAAGGCGGCGCTGGAACGCTCGGCGTTTGCCACGGAAGCCAAGGCGGTACCAGCCAAGACCGACTTCGGCTACAACACTACCGGGCAAATCTTCGAGCTCGCCACTTTGATGCTGGATGCCGATATCGCGAAATCCAGCCACGATTACAAGCAGGCTGCGGCGTTCCTGACCAAAGCTGCGTCGGTGGAAGATGCGTTGAACTACGACGAACCGCCGGATTGGTACCTGCCGCCGCGAGAAACGCTCGGAGCCGTGCTGCTCTTGGATGGCCGCGCGAAAGAAGCCGAGGTGGTATTTCGAGAGGAGCTCAAGCAGCACGCCAAGAATCCACGCGCGCTGTTCGGTCTCGCCGAATGCCTTCATGCTCAGGGCAAGACCAGCGACGAGACCGCCGTTCGCAAACAGTTTGAAGACGGATGGAAACACTCCGACATCCAATTGCGCATGGAAGATCTATAATCTATACATGAATCTGGAGGCATTTTCACGATGAAGCTTAAATTTGCGGCTTTGAGCGCTGGTCTGGGGCTCTTTCTGGCTGCGATGCCAACCTTGGCACATCATTCTTTCGCAGCCGAGTTCGACGTGAACAAGCCGGTGACGCTCAAAGGCAAGTTCGTGAAGATGGACTGGGTGAATCCGCACTCTCAGATCCATATTGATGTCGCCGATGCCGACGGCAAGGTAACCACGTGGTCCTGCGAAGCTCTGCCGCCCAACGGCCTCTATCGGCAGGGCTGGAGGAAGGACTCGCTGAAGCCGGGCGAGGAAATCGAAATCGAGGGCTTCGCCGCCAAGGACGGAACGTCGAGCCTGTGGACGCGATCGGTAAAGACCTCTGACGGACGGCGCATGTTTGCGGGATCGGCCGATGCACTGCCTCCTGGCGCGCCGGCGCCTCTTCCCGCTGCTCCAAAAGACGAAGGCAAGTAGGGAATGAGATTTTGCGTGCCTGGTTTCATGTCGGGTTCCATCGTGGCCGTGGCGCTGGCAATCGGAACGGCGCAGGGGCAATCGGCATACAAGGTTCCGCGCACGCCGGATGGTGTGCCCGATCTGCAAGGCATCTGGCAGGTGCGCGACACCACGGCCGCTTTTGACGTGCAGGATCACGCCGCAGCGTTAGGGATTCCGGCGGGAAGAAGCATTATCGTGCAGCCGGCGGATGGCAAGATTCCTTACAAGCTGGAAGCGCTGGCCAAGCGGCAGGAGAATTTCAAGAACCGCGATGCGGGCGATACCCTGAATAAATGCTACATGCCAGGGGTTCCACGCATCAATTATCTTGATTTTCCATTTCAGATCTTTGAAACGCCGAAATACACGCTGATCGCGTATGAATATATCCATAACTATCGCACCATCTTTACCAACGGCACCCAGCATCTGGACGGCCTGGATTGGTGGAACGGAGATTCACGCGGCCATTGGGACGGCGATTCGCTGGTGGTGGACGTCACCGATTTCAACGACCAAACCTGGTTCGACGCTTCGGGCGATTATCACAGCGATAAGCTGCACGTGGTTGAGCGCTACACGCGGACCGGGCCCGACACGCTGCGCTATGAAGCAACGATCGAAGATCCAGAGGTATTTACTCAGCCCTGGAAAATCAGCATTCCGCTGTATCGCCACACCGAGCCGAATTTTCGGATCTTAGAATACGAGTGCCACGCTTACGCGGATGAAGCGGCCAAGGGTGGAGGCCAGTAATGAGGACCATCGATCTACTGGGTCTCCTGGCGGCCATGGCCGGAATGATCCTGGCTCAAGCCCCTGCAGCGGCGCCTCCGGCCGGCGGGGGAGGAGTCTTCGGCATTCCGCGGCACGTCGCCGGCGGACCGGTCCAACATCTCGCCGACGGCCATCCCGACATGCAGGGATTTTGGAACGCGGCGAACAATGGCGGGGCTGTTTTTGAATTGCAGAATCATCCCACTGCCAAGACCGGCGTTCCTCCGGGGAAGGGCGCCATTGTGGACCCCGCCGATGGATTTCTTCCCTATCAACCTTGGGCCGCGGCCAAGGCTAAGGACACATTTGAAAACCATCTGGCCGACGAACCCGAGTTGCACTGCTACGAATCTGGCGTGCCCAAACAGATGTACGTGCAGTTCGGGTTTCAAATTTTCCAGCCGCCCAACTACGTCGTTTTGACCTGGGAATTCATGCACGCTTATCGCATTATTCCCACCGATGGCCGCCCGCATATTCCGGCCAGCATTAAATTATTCCAAGGCGATTCAGTGGGACACTGGGAAGGCGACAGCCTGGTGGTGGACACCACGAATCTGAACGATCGCACCTGGTACGACACAACCGGCAACTTCCATAGCGACGCCGAACACGTGGTGGAGCGCTTCACTCCGGTAGATACCAACACCGTGAAGTACGAAGCCACCGTGGACGATTCCAAGGTGCTCACCAAGCCTTTCAAAATGGAGCAGGATCTGTATAAGGCCAACGATCCCAAGTATGAGCAAATGGAGTTCGGCTGCATTGAGGGCAATCAGGACGTGAAGCACTACACCAAGGACAAAGGCGGCGCTGCCGACGTGAAGGTAAAATAACGCTCGATGGCTGCTCCTCGGAAGCCCGTAAATAAAGGCGACTGGCCCTGGCCGGATTCTCTCGACGCCATGATCGCCGCACCGCAGTAT
>JBEKLB010000250.1:0-9685 GCA_050010415.1 Bryobacteraceae bacterium
ACTCGCTGGGGATGGAGTGGAAGGAGCACGTCGCCTGGTTCGCCCCGATCTCGATCACCACGGTCGCGTTCGTTTTCATCAAGTATGGTCGGGACCTCAGGAATCATCGACAACTTCGCGCCGCGGTGCTCTGTTTTGCGGCGGCTTCGTTTGTTGCTGCGGGCATCGCGGGCTTCTTCGGCGCGATGATCACCAAGGATGCGCCGGTTCACGGGGGGCACGCGATTCAAGTGAGCCTAGGAGAAGAAAAATGAATACTTCAAATCTTGACGCTCCTTCCACAACGCCGACCCTCACGAATGGTTCCGGCGCGGCCGCCATTTTTGCGGCTGGTGTCGGAGCCTTTGCTTTGGCGGTACTTGCCAGCGCCGGGGATAAGTCGGCTCATGTCGCAAGCAGTCTTATTTTCTATAAACCGACCGGGCCGCTTTCAGGCGTAACCACGGCGGCCATCTTAATCTGGCTCTTCACCTGGGGGGTTTTGGAATGGCGCTGGCGCAACAGGACGCTCCCCGCAGGGCCTATCAGTGCCGCTGCGCTGATCTTGTTAGGTTTGAGCTTCTTGCTGACATTCCCACCTATCGCTGACCTTCTTTGAAAGAACGTGGAACCTCTCCTTTTGTTTCATTAAACGATTAAAGTTGTGTTAGCGTCTAACATCCTCGCGATCGTCGGGCATAAGGCCCCCCGGAGGTTTCGCTCATTCGTCGGATACGCTCGTCAGGAGCGTGTCGGGGTTGTTGTACTGTCCAATGCGTCTACCACATTGCTCGCACCGCTGGCCAGCGGTGTCCGCCCCGATGGGGCACGGATCGATACGCACGCAACCAGCGCCTTTGAATCACAAGAACTGTCGGAATCGAGGATAGTCACCGAAACGAAGACCGGGGAATTAGGAGGGGGGCAAGGCAACGTAAAATCCCCACCCTCAACGTCGTTTTGCGAAGGGTGGGGAAGGTCGACTAAAACGGCGAAGACGAATTGGCAAACCCGTAGACCCCGCCATGGCAAGTGCCGACGCCCTTGTCGCTGAAAGTAGGCGAAGTGGGCGCACCCGCCAAAGGAGCTTCCAGTGCCGACTCGAAATCCCACGCGTAGCCGGTCTGATTGAGCGTCAGAGCCATCACACCCCAGTAGTCCCCGGTTGCCCCCGCCTCGAGATTCAATGCGTTGAAGTTCGTGCGACCTTCAGGATCCTCCAGGTTTGTTTCGCTTGCGCCGCTCGTCACAGTGGCTGTGACGACCGGATCGAGTGTCTCGCCGCCCGTGCCCACGATGAATTCCCGTATGCCCTTGGTTGGATCGTAATTCCCGTAGGGGTCAAGGGGGCGGTAGTGGGCGTAGAGGTGGTCGTGTCCGTTCAGCACCAGGTCGGCTCCGTTCTCGTAGAGCAGTAGCCAAAAGGCCTGAGCGGCAATGCCCTCCGGGGTGATGCCGTTAGTGGCACTGAACGTGGGCTGATGCCAATAGGCGAGTGTGCACGGGGAATTATTCGCCGCGAGATCGTTTTGCAGCCATTTGAGTTCGGCGGCTAACCAGGTGCCGGTGTTCGAACAGCCGCCCGGCTGTGTCGAGCACTCTATATTGAGCGAGATAAGGTGCCAGGAGCCGAGATTGTAGGAGTACCAGCCATTCCCGACTCCGGTTCCGTTCAGGCCTCCGTTCGCCCCCAACTCGAAGTGCCCCGCCTGTCCATCAGCCCGCGGTATGGGTTGGGGGTTGGGAGTGGTAACGCCCGGATTGTTGCATGCCGCCGCCAGGGCTGATGGGCACGGGTCCGGGACCGTAGTCGTCTGCATACTGCCATCGGTATTGATCTGGAAGCCGTTGAAGTAGGAGAAATAGCCGTAGCCGGCAACGCCGGTCGCGCCATGCTCGTCATAAAACTCGTGGTTGCCGGGCGCGGGCCGTGTGATAAATTTGAAAGCGCCATAGGTCAAATCGTACGAGTTCTCAAAGTCCGAATATTGGCCTACCTGGTATTGCAAATCTCCGACGATCGCGACGAGGTCTGGCTTCATATTCGCAATCTGATTCGCAGTGGCCTCCTGGGATTGCCACAGAGAGGTGCTGGTGTAGGGGGACTTGGGGTTGCCGCAGGCTTCATGCCCGCTCTCACCACTCGGCTCCGTCTCGCCTGGCTGGCAGGCGATGTCGCCAACCACCGCAAGCACGGGCGAGCGGCCCGTTGTTGCGTAAGGCCACGGATTGTTGTTGAAGTTTGGATTCTGTGCCTTGGCCCCAGGTGCAAATGCCAGCACTGAGGCGGCCGCTCCCATAAGCATTGCCGCTCGGAACCTTTCCCGGCTCGTCTTCATGCAGTTCCTCCCTTTCGGACTTGTAGTTGGATAGTTGTCAAGATGGCGAGTTTATCCAATCAATATTTCGTGTGCATGTCGAACGTGTGAAGAAGCCGTAACACAGATTATCTGGGAACTCGTTCGTCAGCAAAACGGAATGTCCAATCGCTACCGGACTGACTAAAGAGGCTTGCCGTAAGCGAATCCGTCGCCGATTCATAACGACTGGTTTCAAGCTGTGCCGCTGCACGGATGCACAACCTTAGGCTTCGCAGAATCGCCACCCGCCCTTTTTGCAGGCGATATGGTGCTTAGGCGTAGCGAAACAGCGCCTTGAAACCAAAGTCCATGTGCTGCTGGATATGGCAGTGAAACAGCGTGAGGCCCGGTTGGTCGGCGACCAGATCCACGGTGGCGCGTCCAAATGCGGGAACGACCACCGTATCCTTCTTGATGCCGGCAGTCGGCTTGCCGTTGAGCTCGACAAGCTCGAACAGGTGCCGGTGGAGGTGCAGCGGGTGGGAATCGTCACTGCGATTGTGAAACACCAGCCGGTAGCGCCTTCCCTGACGGAACACGAATTCCCGTTCATGCGGATATTCTTTGCCGTTGACGAGCCAATGATTGATTCCATGGGGCCCGCCCGGCTCTTTTTCGAAGACCATGTCGATGGTCTGGTCTGGCGCGGGATGCGGGGAGGGCTTGCCAAAAATCGTATAGTCCCAGCGCGCCTTCCGAGGCGGCAGCCATTGCGCGCGCTGCTGCTGATTGGCGTACTCCACCACGATGCCCATGCCGGATTGCCGCGCGGAATTGCGCAGCGCCCCTAATATCCAAACACCCGGCCGATTCATCTCCACGATCGCATCCACGCGCTCGCCCGGGGCGATCTCAATGACATCAACCGGCTGAGGCGCGGGTACGGTATTGCCGTCGAGTGCGATCACCTGAAAACTGTGGCCGGACAAAGCCACGCGATGAATTTGTGAAGCGCTGGCGTTGAGCAGGTGCATCAGGATGCGCTGACCCGAACGCACGCGGAGGGGATCCCCCGCACCTAGCATTTTGTCGTTGATTGAGTAAAGAGGAGCGCTGACTTCGAGCCCGTTGGGACGCGGGTCTGGAGTGGCGGGTTTTTCGGGCATCGGATCGCTGGGATCCGGCTGCTGCTCGTCGGGGTCCGCCGTGGTCAGGAAAGGCTGCCATTCACGCAGCGCCAGAAAGACTTCTTGATCGTAGAGCCCAGGGTCATTCGCGGAATCGATCATGAAAAAGCCGAACTGGCCGGTATAGGTGCCGCGATGCAGATCCATCATGGCCTCGGTATGCGAGTGGTACCATCGCGAACCCGCCGGCCTGGCCACGAATTGATAACGCCGGCGGCCATGTGGAGGCACCGGGGGTGTACCTTCTTCTTCCGCCCCATCCACGTCCGAGGGAACGAACAAACCGTGCCAATGCACGTATTCAGGAACGTCCGTGTCGTTCACAACCTCCACGGCGACGCGCTGGCCCTCTCGCATCCGCAGCAAGGGACCAGGGACCCGGTTGCTGTAGCCGATAGTGCTGAGCACAACCTGGGGTGCCAGCTCGACCATCATCGGTGCGATCCGCAGGGTGAAATCCGCCGCTGGCGACTGAGCGATCGCAGGCCTCAGCTTGCCTGCCCCCGCCCCGATCGCGGTAGCCCATCCAAGCCGCACAAAATCCCTTCGATTCATTTGATCCTCATCCCGCCTGCAATGCCAACGCCGGCGCGTGCGTCCTTGCCTCGGTAATCGGCACCGAGGACCATACTGCCCAACTTTCAAGGGAAGTAATCCGTTCGACCACCAATTCTACGTTACTTGCGAGTTGCCGATTCCGGAGTTCGGAGTGTTGGGATCACTCACACTCATGTCCCCCTATTTCTGTTGCGCCCGGCGCGTACTCACGCACATAGGGTGCAGGCTCAGAGTCATCACGAGTTCTCTGATTCGTGATTGTGGAGTTTTCTCGAACGGCGGTGCGGGAGCATCCTTTCGACAACGCAGTGCTTGCGGCCCTCGCCCTGGAGTAGAATTGCGGGGGGAAGGCAGCCCTGAAAACGATCCACCGCCGAGCGAGCTTATGGCGAACCTTCGTGATCGCATTCGAGCCATCTTTATCGAGGCCGTCGAGCTCCCCTTCGAGCGCCGACGAGCTTATCTCGATGAAGCATGCGCAGGCAATGTCGAGCTTCGGAACGAAGTGGAGCGACTGATCGCCGCCGACGCGGAAGCGGCTAGCTTCGTGTTGCGGTCGCCTACATCTATGCCGCCGCGCCTGGAGGAAGGCCATCTGCTCGCGTCGCGTTTTCGAGTCGTGCGATTCATTGCAGCCGGCGGCATGGGTGATGTCTATGAAGTCGACGACCTGGAACTGGATGAACGGCTTGCACTGAAGACAATCCGCCCGGAAATTGTCAATGGCGGCCGGGCGCTCGCCCGATTTAAACGCGAAGTGCAGTTCGCCAAACGCGTCTCGCATCCGAATGTCTGCCGGATTCACGATCTCGGCACGCATCGGGACCCTGCGGCTGACTTGGTCTTCCTCACCATGCAACTGGTCCACGGGGAAACGCTGGCGGAACGTCTACGCCGCGACGGTCGCATAAGTCTCCCCGAAGCTCTGCCGCTGGTGGTGCAGATGGCGGAAGCGTTGGGCGCCGCGCATGATGCGGGCGTCATTCATCGCGATTTCAAAACCTCTAACGTGATTCTCACTGGAACGAAGCTAGTGGTCACTGACTTTGGACTTGCGCGATCGACCGCGGCGGGCGATGACAATTCACTCACCGAATCCGGCCACCTGGTAGGCACACCAGCTTACATGGCTCCCGAACAACTCACGCGCGGTGATTTGACGCCGGCAACCGATGTTTACGCGCTTGGCCTGGTTATGTTCGAGATGTTAACGGGAAGAAAGCCGTTTCAAGGGGACACGCCCCTCGATTCCGCTTTGAAGCGGCTGACCGAAGCCCCGCCTTCTCCGGACAATTTGGTGCCCGGGCTCGATCCGCAGTGGGGAACCGTCATTTTGCGATGCCTGGAAAGGGAACCAGCGAAACGCTATCAGCGGCCGAACGAAGTGATTCGCGCACTGACGCCAGGCGTGGGATCCCCCACCGAGACGCTGACCGGATTCGGGCCAAGGCTCACTACGAAAATGTCGCTGGGTTGGATCGCTGCGGCGATCGTACTGGCAGCGGTTGCGGCGATGGCGTGGCGAATCTGGACATCGGGATCCCGACTACCGCCGGAGGATGCGATGCGATGGTATCAGGAAGGCATCAACGCACTTCGCGACGGCACGTATTTCAAGGCGACCAAAGCCCTGGAGCGGGCGGTCAGCATCGCGCCGAAGTTCGCCATGGGACACGCCCGGTTGGCCGAAGCATGGATGGAGCTCGACTACACGGATAAGGCCCAGGAAGAAATGCTGCGCGCGAACCCGCCCGGCGGGCACGCCCGCGTAAGCGACGCGGAACAGCTTTTTCTGGAGGCGGTCCACCTGACCTTGGTCCGTGACTTTCGGGGTGCAGTCGAGAAATACCAGCAGATTTTAAAAAAACTACGCGACTCAGATCTGGCCGACGGCTTCGTCGACCTCGGCCGCGCTTGGGAAAAGGCGGAGAACCCTGCGGAGGCCGAGCACGCCTACGAAGAAGCCACTCGGCGCAGCCCGCAATACGCGGCGGCGTTTCTGCGGCTCGGAGCTTTGTACGGACGGGCGCAGAACTATTCAAAGGCGAACCAGGCATTTGAACAGGCCGATTCGCTGTATCGTTCCCTGAGTAACATGGAGGGAGCTACCGAGGTGTTGTACCAGCGCGCCACCGCGAACGAAACCTCCCATCCAAAGGAAGCGGCCGACCTCGCCGAGCAAGCCATCGCGCTGGCGCGCACCGGAGACAACGCCTATCTGGAGATTACGTCGCTGCTGCGTTTGAGCAGCATCTACAATGCGCTCAACAATCCAGTGAGCGCACGGCAAAATGCGTCCGAAGCTCTGGAAAAATCGAGAAGCCACGGGCTCGATAATCTTACGATGCGCGCGCTGATCCAGACGGGAAATTCGGCTCTCTTGCGTGGGGACTCGGATGAGGCCAAACGGCTTTTCGACCAGGCCGTGGATCTGGCGCGGGTGCATCACAACGTCCGCAACGAGATGCGGGCGCGGTTCTCACTGGCCAGTGTCCTGATACAGCAAGGGAGCCTCACTGAAGGGTTGAAACACCTGGAGCCCGCCTTGGTTTATTTCCGCGAGGGCGGCTATAAACGGGAAACGGAGCAGCTCCTGCTGATCACTGCGCAGGCCAAGCTCCAGCAAGGGGACTACGGCGGCGCTCTAAAGGCGGCCGAAGAGCGATTGCGGGTGGCCAGCCAGATCGGGAACCGCTCGATCGAAGCGCTGGCCGAAGAATCTATCGGCGATGTCTTAGCCCACCTGGAACGGTTTCCCGAGGCTCTGCCGCATTTCCGAAACCACTTGGCGGCGTCGGAGGCAATTCATAGCCAGACCGGTGTAGGCTACGCGCTCTCACATATCGGCGACCAGTTGGCGATCCTCGGTCGGTACCCGGAAGCTGAGCAGGCGCTGAGCAGGGCCTTGGCGATCGCCGCTCGGCCGGATGGCGACGTGTCGCTGGCGGTCGTAATTCATAAGGAGTTGGCGAAGATGGCTCTGAGCCGGCTGCGCTTCGCCCAGGCTGACACCGAGGCCCGGTTGGCTCTCGTTCAATCGAAAGGGACCGATATCGAGGTGCATTCATTACTTGCCTTGTCGGCGGCGGCGATTGGGAAAAAAGTCGTCGCGAAGCAGGAAATGGAACTAGTCATGCAACTGGCTGGCGCAGCAGAAGGAAAAGCCGAGCTGCCGGGAGCGCTGCTTACCTCAGCTGTGGTCTGGCTGGAAGCTGGCGAGGCTCAGGAGGCGCTCAATTCGGCTCTTCGCGCTAAGCAGATGTTCGCGGCCGAGGGGAAAGTCGTTTCGGAGTGGCGCGCCTCGCTGGCGGCCGCGCAGGCGGCGATGGCCGGTGGCGACCCCGTGAGATCGAAACAACTCGCCGCGGCGGCATCCGCCGCTCTGGAGGCCTTATCCAAGGAATGGCCTCCTGAAGATTACCGCACGTATCGCGCGCGGCCGGATGTCGGGCGGTTGGCTACGCAGCTGGCGAAGCTGCCAAAATGAGCTCGCCCGAGCGCCATGGACTGCCTGTGGGTTCTCGGTATTCAAGATTTGTAGTTGATCGAGGTCGATCAATTTTTGCAATTCGAAATTCCGGGGCGATAACGGCCCAGTTGGCGACTAATGGCGTGTAGAAGCCAGATCGTTAGCAGTCCCCTCGCTTACATTCGGGTTCGACGTCGGTCCCTCGATTGGCCTCAACCTTCCCACCGGACCCCGGACCTTCAGGGAGGGCATTGGACGGTAACGCTTTCCCTGCGGCACGCTACCAGGCGGCTGCAAAGGGAGTATAGTAGACAGACACACAAAAGGCTGGAGGTCAATAGAATGAGAACAGGAGAGAACGGGGCGGACACAAAGTCGAATCGGATTGCCCTCACCGGCGTCGGCGCGATTGCGGTTCTCGCCATCTACCTATTGGTAGCCTACGTGCAAAAGTTGCCCCCGTTTGCGTCGGGCAATCAGCCGATTATCATCAGCGATAGCTCGGTGGACGTCCAGCTCAACGGCCCATTGAATCTGGTTGACAGCAACCATCATCGCATTAAAGGCGGCAAGGTAGATCATATAGCCATGGTGGATGGCAATGGCACGCCGTCCATTCTATGCAATTCAAAGCAGTCGTGTGACCAGACGATCGCGTGGTACCAACTAAACGGTTCCGGTCCCTCTTACAGAATTGTCATCAGTGAACCCAATGGCAGCGATACAGACCTGGGCTCAGACGTGGCTTGGAACACCAATTTCTGGACGTCATCGGGGCCGACAAGTCAACCGAAGCTTACTCTCGATGGAAGGCTGGTCGACCAATTCGGGAGCTGGTGCCGGAATTGCGTGTACACGATTTGCTTCAGCAACACAGGCCCGTGCACGAAAAAGTAGAGGATACAATCGTCTAGCGATGTCGGGAGCATCAGTCTCAACGACGCACATGACCCATGCTGTGGGCCACAAGCTCACGAACCTCCTTAAGCAGGGAGTCCGTTTTCGACCCTTTTCCGACCACCCGCTGGACATAGCCGCTGAGCTGTTGCTGGTCCTCTGAGGTCAGATCCTTGGCAGTGAGTACGATCACCGGGACCGCAATCGCGTGAGGCAGCCGGCGGAATTGTTCGAGGAAGGTCAAGCCATCCATTTCGGGCATCATCAGATCGAGCAGGACCAGACCCGGCATGGAGTTGCCGATTCGCTCCAACGCGACTCGTCCATTCTCAGCCGTTTCCACTTTCCATCCGTCCTTTTCAAGAGTGCTCTTGATCATGTCCCGTGTATCCAGATCGTCCTCGACAATCAGGACGGTGCGGTGCTCGCGCAGCCGGCTGTACTTGCGGATTGCGTTTATCAGGCGCTCGCGGTTGATGGGCTTGGTCATGTAGTCGGCCGCACCCAATGCGTAACCCATCGTCTTGTTGTCCACCATGGTGAGCATGATGACAGGAATTTCGGCGAGTTCCGGATCGCCTTTGAGAGCCGAGAGGACGCTCCAACCGTCCATGCTGGGCATGGCGACGTCGAGCGTGATGACATCGGGCCGCAGTTCCCGAGCCCGCTTGAGACCCTCGTCCCCTCCGGCGGCCGCCGTGACGCGATAGCCTTCTTTGCACAGAAACGAGCTCATTAAATCCTGGATCACAGGGTCATCATCGATGACCAGCACGGAGCCCGCTTCGCCGCCCGCCTCGACCCGGGAATCGCCGGCGGATGTCCCCCCCACTGCGCTCGCGAGTTCAATGAGCGAAGCAGGCGAGGGGTGCTGGTCAACGACTCGTGCGGGAAGCTGGACAATGAACACGGCCCCTTTGCCCGACTCACTCGCGACCCTGATATTGCCACCCATCATTTCGCAGAACTTTCGCGTAATGGTGAGACCCAGTCCGGTGCCGCCATACCTGCGCGTGGTGGACGCGTCCGCCTGCACAAAAGCATCGAACACTTTCGCGGCTTGTTCGGGTGTGAGGCCGATACCCGAATCCCGCACCTGAAGTTCAATCCATTGTTCACCAAGGTCCGGGACCGAACGGCGGACCGTCAGCCGGATCTCGCCCGACTTGGTGAATTTGGAAGCGTTACTCAGCAGGTTGAATAGGATCTGGCGCACCTTGGTGAGGTCGGCGTGCATGCCTCCGATCGCGGGCGGCAGATCCAGAATCAGCTGATTCGAGTTCTTGTCGAGCAAG
>JBEKLB010000251.1:0-9676 GCA_050010415.1 Bryobacteraceae bacterium
TCATCACCGGATCACGAGATCTGCCAGGTCGAGTCCGGCTACAGTTTTCATCAACTGAATATTACCCAGAAATGGCCTGACGAGAATCAACTCCTTGTCCCTATATTTCTTTCTCACTTCAATAAGTATCAAGCGGCGGTAAATGCACGCTTCTGGCCTCTGACGTTTTCATTTGAGCAGTTGCGGATAAAGCGCTATCTCCCCAACGGCCGTGATTTCTTCCCGCTGCACGTGGACGTTATGACGCAGGTGGCGTCCAGACGATTCATGACTGCGTTTATTTATCTGAATGCACCCGCTGGTGGAGAAACCGTCTTCCCGAACCTCGATATCTCCGTCGCGCCGGAGCCGGGCAAACTGCTCGCCTTTCCTCCAATTTGGCTCTTTCCCCATGCCGGAATGCCGCCCAAGTCCAGCCCGAAATATATCCTCCACACCTATCTCTGTTACCCCCAAGCCGAGCCGCGACAATAAGGAGCGGTCCCAAGAAACGAAATCGCGTCGCTGTGGTTCAATAACCATAGGAGCGTATCTCCATGCGAAAACTGTCGCTGTTCCCCACTCTGCTGACGTTCACCGCTCTCACCGCCGCCGTTCCCGCATTGGCCGACTTTCAAACTGGGCTGGACGCGTTCCAGAAAGGCGATTATGTCGGTGCGGCGAAGGAATGGCGGCCGCTCGCCGAGGAAGGCGACCCCATCGCTCAATTCAACCTGGGCCTCTTGTACCTGGATGGGCATGGCGTGCCGCAAAGCCCCATGGAAGCGGCCAATTGGTTCCGGCGTGCCGCCGAGCAGGACTACACGCAAGCCCAGCACAACTTGGGCGCCATGTACGGCTCAGGCCAAGGCGTGAAGCGCGATTACGTGCAAGCTTACAAGTGGCTGAACATCTGCGCCGCGAAGGGCAACAGTGGATGCGTGACACAACGCGACCTGATCGCCAAGAAGTTGAAGCCCGGTCAAGTAACCGAAGCCCAGCGCCTCGCCACCGATTTCAAGCCCCAAAAAGAAGCCGAGAAACAGTAGTCGTTTCCCACCCATCCGACAAAGTCATCTGACCCAACGCGTGCCTGGCGCGCCAATCCCCGGTCCCCAATCCCCGGTCCTGTCCTTGACCTACCAGCTATGCTAAGGTTATGGCCTTTCATATCGGCGTCGATTACCGCCCGCGCGGCGATCAAGCCGCCGCCATCGACCAGCTTTTCCGCGGCCTGCTCGACGGCGAAAAGCACCAGGTGCTGCTCGGGGTCACTGGCTCCGGCAAAACCTACACCATGGCGCAGTTGATCGAAAAGACCGGCCGTCCCGCGCTGGTTCTGGCCCACAACAAAACGCTCGCCGCGCAGCTTTATCACGAATTCAGAACGTTCTTCCCCGGCAATGCCGTCGAGTATTTCGTCAGCTATTACGACTACTATCAGCCGGAAGCTTACATGCCCTCTGGCGATATCTACATCGAAAAAGAAGCCACCATCAACGACGAATTGGACAAGCTGCGCCTGTCCGCCACGCGTTCGCTCTTCGAGCGCCGGGATTGCGTCATCGTAGCCAGCGTCAGTTGCATCTACGGTCTGGGCTCGCCCGAAGCCTACTACGGCATGCTGCTCATGCTCGAAAAGGGCCAGAAGATCTCGCGCCAGCAGATCCTCTCGCGCCTGGTTGAAATCCTCTACGAGCGCAACGATCACAGCTTCACCCGCGGAACATTTCGGGTGCGCGGCGACGTCATCGAAGTCTTCCCCACTTACGACGACAACGCTTATCGCATCGAGTTGTGGGGCGACGAAGTGGACAGCCTCAGCCAGATCGACCCTATGCTCGGCCAGGTCCGGCAAACATATTTGCGCTTGCCGATCTATCCCAAAACGCACTACGTCATGACGCCCGAATCGCGCGAAAGTGCTCTGCGCAGTATCGAGACGGAGCTCGAATGGTGGCAGAAAGAACTCGAAAAGGGCGGCAAGCTGGTGGAAGCTCAGCGCCTGTACCAGCGCACCATGTTCGATCTCGAGATGATCCGGCAGATTGGTTATTGCCATGGGATCGAAAACTATTCGCGGCATTTCTCCGGACGGCTGCCGGGCGAGGCGCCGCCCACCTTGCTCGATTACCTCCCCAACGATCATCTGCTATTCCTGGACGAAAGCCACCAGACCATCCCGCAATTGCAAGGGATGTATCATGGCGACCGTTCGCGCAAACAGGTGTTGGTCAACTATGGTTTTCGCCTGCCCAGCGCGATGGACAATCGCCCGCTCACTTTTGAGGAGTTCGAGAATCGCGTGAACCAGGTGCTCTACGTGTCCGCCACTCCCGGGCCCTATGAGCTCACCAAGGCTGCCGGTGTGGTGGTGGAGCAGATCATCCGGCCCACTGGCCTGGTGGATCCGCAGATTGACGTCCGTCCCATCAAAGGCCAGGTGGATGACTTGCTGCACGAAATCCGGCGCCGCGTGGAGTTGAACGAGCGCGTTCTGGTCACCACGTTGACCAAGCGCATGGCCGAGGACTTATCGGAATACTACACCGAAGTCGGCGTGAAGTGCGCTTACCTGCATTCCGAGATTGGCGCTTTGGACCGGATGAAAATCCTGCGCGATTTGCGCCGCGGCGAGCTGGACGTTGTCGTTGGCATCAACCTGCTGCGCGAAGGTCTGGATCTGCCCGAGGTGTCTCTGGTCGCAATCCTGGATGCCGACAAGGAAGGCTTCCTGCGCTCCGCCGGATCGCTCATCCAGACCATGGGCCGCGCCGCCCGCCATCTCAACGGCCGCGCCGTGCTCTACGCCGATGTCTACACCGACAGCATGCGCCGCGCCATCGGCGAAACCAATCGCCGCCGGACCATTCAGGAACAATACAACGAGCAGAACAACATCACGCCGCAGTCCATCATTAAGCCCATCGACATGAGCCTGGTGCGGATCGCCGAGGGAGATTACGTCACCGTTCCCGTGGAGCCTGACGATCCGGCGGAAGAATGGACGACCGAACAACGGGAGAAATTCGTGTCCGAATTGGAAGAAAGTATGCGTGATGCAGCGAAAAGATTTGAGTTTGAGAAGGCAGCTCAACTTCGTGACCGCATAAAGGTGCTAAAATCACTCGGAATTCATGAAGAAAGCCCAGTCGGTGGGCCTAATCGCCACGGGTAGCCTCACCGACTCTCCGCTGACGCGCTTCTGGTGGCTCCCCGAACGCCTCGGTCCCGTGAAATCGGCCTCCTATCGCGTAGCCAGCCGCATTGCCAACATGCTGCAGGCCGGCCATCCTGTTAAGGATTACGCGGAATTTGAATCCTGCGCTCTGGTTCTGGTGTGCGTGCCGGAGGAAACCGTTCCGCGAGTGGTCGCTGAAATGGTGTCGGCCCCAATTTCCTGGCAGGGCAAAGCGGTGGTTCTTTGCAGTACCTGGCTGGACAGCGGCGACCTGCAGGAGCTCGCCGCTCGTGGAGCGTCGGTCGGCTCTATCAGCCCGATTCCCGGCTTCGAGGACCTGCGCTATCTGGTGGAAGGCGATCCGCTCGCCATTCGCCAAGCGAAGAGCCTGGTGGAGTATCGCGAACGGCGCGCTGTCGCCATCGAGCGGCCGCTCAAGCCATTCTTTCTCGCCGCGCTCACCTGCACCGCCACCCTCCTGTTTGCTTTGCTCCATGCAGCTTCCGCATCGCTGCAGTACACGCGCATTCCAGCCGGGCTCTCGGCAACCCTCCTGGAGCGGCAGCTTACGCGCACCTTTCGTTCGGTTCTAAAAGGCGGACGGAGAGCTTACCCCCCGCCACGCGAACTCCCGCGACAACTGCGGGCGCTATCGAGCGTCGATCCTGGCCTGGCGCACTACCTCGAACAGAGCTGCCGCCTGGCCTCCCAGCTCATGCAGAAACGCATGGCCGTTTGATAGAATCGGCACCGGGAGAAAACAATGGAGCGGCGTGAATTGTTAAGTTTCGGCGGCATCGCTGCCTTCGCGGGCGCATTTGCGGCAGTATCGCAGGCGCAGGAAGGAGGCGCAGGCAAACGCATCATCCGCATCTATGCCGATGCCGACGGCAACTCGCACATTCAGGAGTTGCCCATCGCAACCAAGGCCGGCAAGATTCGCAGAACGGAGAGCGCACCCGTCACTGGATTCAGCTACGCCGATTACACCGCCAGTTCCACGGAAGACTGGCACCGGACGCCCGGAAGGCAGTTTTCGATATCCATGTCCGGGGAAATCGAAGTGGAAGTGTCGGATGGCAAAAAACATGCCATTCACGCCGGCGACCTGGTGTTCCTGGAAGACCTGCAAGGTAAGGGGCACGTTACGCGGATTCTTTCGCCCGTCACCAATGTCTTCATCCGCGTAGCGGACGGCTTTGACGTCGTCAAGTGGTCGCGCGGCGAAGCTTGACCCGTCAAACCCTCCAGGAAGGCCGTCTGGCGCGTATTGGCGTCGCACTTTCCAATTGGAGCGAACGCTGGTTTCCCGATCCTCTGGTGTTCGCGCTGGTCGGGATCGTAGTCGTCTTCCTGATCGGAGTAGCCGCCGGCGAAAAGCCCGCGGACCTCGCCATACAGGGTGGCAAGGGCTTTTGGTCGCTGATCCAATTCACCATGCAAATGGTGATGATCATCATCGGTGGCTACGTAGTGGCATCCACTCCATTGGTGCAGCGCGCCATGCAAAGGCTCGCGCAGCTTCCCCAAACTCCACGCCAGGCCATTACGCTGGTGGCGCTCTTCTCCTTTGTAACCGGCCTGCTCTCTTGGGGCATGAGCCCGATCATCAGCGGACTCCTGGTGCGGCAGCTTTCCCAGCGCATCAAGGGACTCGACTATCGAGCCGCCGGCGCCGCCGCCTACGTGGGCGGAACGGTGATCTGGGCGCTCGGGATTTCGTCGTCCGCCGCAATGCTGATGGCCACCAAAAGCTCGCTGCCGCCCAGACTGCTCGCCATAAGCGGACTCATCCCGCTCACCAGCACCATCTTTCTCTGGCCCAGCATGCTGATGGCCGCCATCCTGATGGTCACTGGTGTCTTGATCGCCTGCCTTTCGGCGCCGTCGGCCGAAAACGCGCGAACCGCCGAGGCTTACGGGCTGAGGTGGGAACCGTTTCAGATGGAGCTGGAGCCCAGGACCAAGCCCGGCGAATGGCTCGAATACAGTCCGCTGCTCACCATCTTGGTTGCGGCGCTGCTGTGCGTTTATCTGGTGGATGTATTCCGCACCTCTCCGCAGGGCGCTCTGGCCGCGCTGGATTTAAACACCTTCAATTTGATCTTCCTCACCGCCGGGTTGCTGCTGCAGTGGCGTCCCAAGCGCTTCCTGCGCGCTGTGATGGAAGTGGTGCCCGGCACCGCCGGCGTCATCATCCAGTTTCCTCTGTACGCGGTGATCTTCGGAATGATCGTCGGCACCGGACTCTCCGATAAAGCCGCCCGACTGCTCACGTCCATCAGTACGCACGACACCTTCGCGCTGCTCGTCGCGTTCTACTCCGCCACGCTCGGTGTCTTCATTCCGTCAGGCGGCAGCAAGTGGATTATAGAAGCGCCGTATGTTCTGCAAGCGGCCATCGAGCATCACGTGAACCTGGGATGGGTGGTCCAGATCTACAACGCATCGGAGGCGCTGCCGAACCTGATCAACCCGTTCTTCATGCTGCCGCTCCTCGGCATCCTGCGCCTGCGCGCCCGCGATCTGGTGGGCTACGGTCTGCTGCAGTTGCTGGCGCAAGCCCCCATCGTGTTTTTCCTGTGCTGGTTCTTCGCCCGGCATCTGCCGTTTGTTCCGCCGATGAGATAAGCATGCGTGCTAAGACAAAACCAAAGCAGGCGGCGAAAAAAGCCAAGCCCGATCGGCCTGGCAAAGGGCAAGGTGAAGATCAGCAAATCGTTCTTCAAACAGGTGCCGAGCAAATTGCTCGATGCCTTCGAAGGAAAGCAACGGTAGTTGTCGTCGTTATATTCGGACCGGTGGATACAATAGTTGCGTGAAGCTGAAGTACGCGTTGCCGCTGGCGCAAATGGCGATAGCCGTTGTGCTGCTTCGGTGGTCCAACCTTTGGTTGTGGGATGCCACACACCGCCTCCACATGGATATGCCAGGGATAGCCCCGGCCTTCACGCTTTTGGTGTCCATAAATCTTCCAGTTGCCAGTCTTGCGCAATTGATTTGGGTACGTTATTTACCTGCTTCTTTGGACAATATGGTATTGGTTGTCGCCATCGGAATGTTTTGGTATTGGATAGCGTTGAATATCGATTCTTGGCGAACACAACGATCGATGGTGTGGTTCGCATGGCTACCTCTACGAATATTGGCAGACGTGGCGGTAATCATTGTGTGTGGCGGCCTTGGATTCTTAGAGGCAGCGTCCTTAATAATCATCATGCCGAGTACTCCTCTTTCTCAGTTGGGGTGGCTATGGTCATTTCCAACGTGGGCTGCGTTATTCTTTTGGACCTTTGGATCAATTTTCACTCTTGGCTACGACCTTGTTCATTGCTTTCTCCGCAAGAGTCGGCAGACAACGAGCCCAGTTCAGTTGTCCTGAGTCACGTCCAAATCTCAACTCAAACTTCTTAGGTATTTAGTTGCTTCCGATAAGCGGCTCAATTGCGGAAGCTTCTAAAGCCTAATACTTTTCACGTCAAAGCCTGGCAGCCAATCCCCAATCCCGCGCGAGCTTATGCGAGCACCTTGACAAGGGCGCTTCAGCGCCCCACAATATGAATGGCGAAGAAAAGGCGAACTTGCATGAACCTAAACGCCGCCCGCGTCACTACGCTTGGACTGCGCCCGGACGCAAAAATCCGGGATTGCCTCCCCACCGGTATGGCATCGCTCGATGCCATGTTCTCACAGGGTGATGCCATGCTCTCGCATGGGGAGAATGCCGGGTTCCCGCGCGGCGCCATCTCGGAGATCCTGGGCCCGGAAAGCTCCGGCCGCACCACGCTGGTCCATTCCCTGCTGGCCGCCTCCACCGCTCAGCTTGAGATCTGCGCATACGTCGATACCGACGATTCCTTTGACCCCGTATCGGCCGCCGCAGCCGGCGTCGCCCTCTCGCAGCTGGTCTGGATTCGGTGCGGCCACAACGCCGGGCACGCGCTCCGGGCGGCGGATTCCCTGCTCCACGCGGGCGGATTCGGCGCCATTGTGCTGGACCTCTGCCAAGTCCCGCCGCGCATCTTCAACCGCATCCCAATCTCCTACTGGTACCGCTTCCGCCGCGCCATCGAAAACACTCCGACCATTCTCGCGCTTGCCGAAAGGGAGCCTATAGCCCGATCCTGCGCGTCGCTCATGCTCGATATCGAGCGCAAGAAAACCATCTGGACCGGCGCGCCCGGCTTCTCGCTGCTACGCGAAGTGGAATTGGAAGCGTCGTCACGCAAGCCCGTTCGGCACGGCAGCGCGCAATTCAAAGCCAAGGCACTCGGATGATTTTCGCTTGCCTCCATGGTCCAGCCGACCTTCCTCAAATCGCATCGGCTTTCTCTCCCTCGTTCGAGCAGACCGCGCCCGACACTGTCATCTTCCGCATTGACGGACTCCAGCGCCTGCATGGCTCGCCGCACCAGATCGCCGAAGCCATCGCGCAAAAAGCTATAGAAAAGCACTCCGGTGGCGGCGTCAACATCGCCATTGCCGAAACTGCCGACGCGGCCATCCTCGCCGCACGCAATTTCCCAGGCATCACTCTATTGACTAATGCCGCGCCCAATCTCAACCACCTGGATGTCGCGACACTCCCGCTCACCGATGAAATGGCGCAGGTCTTCGAAAGCTGGGGCATCTACACCATCGAGCAACTGGCCCAGCTCCCCGAGATCGGCCTCGCCGAACGCTTCGGACCGCACGGCGTTTACCTCCAGCAACTGGCTCGTGGCGTCATCCATCGGCCGCTCAAAATCTTCCAGCCGGAAACGACGTATGAGGATCGCATCGAGCTGGATCATCCGGTAAGCCTGCTGGAGCCGCTGCTGTTTCTGATCGCGCGTCTGCTCAACCATCAATGCGCACGCCTGCTTTCAAACGCCATGGCGGCCAACGAAGTCACCATTCGCCTGGAGCTCGAAGATCGTGCCGAGCACATCCGAACTCTCCGTCTTCCCGTCCCCATGCGCGAAAGCAAGTCCCTCTTGAAGCTTTTGCAAATGGATCTCGAAGCGCATCCTCCCGCGGCGCCCAGCATCGCGATCTCGCTCGCGCTAAAACCGGTGCACCCTCGCACCGTCCAAACCGGCATCTTTCTCCCGGTCACCCCCGCGCCCGACAAACTGGAGCTGACGCTCGCCCGCATCCGCGGCATCGTCGGGGAAAACAACGTTGGCATCCCCCAACTTCTGGACACTCACCACCCTCAACCTTTCACTCTCGTGCCTGGCCCCCCAATCCCCAGCCCCCAATCCCGATCTTCCAATCCCCAAGGTTTTCGCTACTTCCGTCCTCCCCTCCCCGCCACTGTCTCGCTCGACGGCAATCGCCCTGTGCGCCTCTCCGCGCCCGGCATTCATGGAAAAGTGCTCAACGCAGCCGGCCCCTGGCGCACCTCAGGCGATTGGTGGACCACTACCGCATGGAATCGCGACGAATGGGACATCGCCCTCTCCAACGGCGCTCTTTACCGTATTTACTGCGACTCCAACTGGTATGTAGAAGGCTCCTATGACTAGCGAATACGTTGAATTGCACGCCCGCTCAGCTTTCAGTTTCCTGGAAGGATCGTCTGTCCCCGAAGAGCTTGTCGCGCGGGCGAAGTCGCTCGACTTCCCCGCACTCGCTCTACTCGATCGCGACAACATCTCCGGCGCTGCCCGCTTCCACATGGCCGCGAAAAAGGCCGGCATTCGCGCGCACATCGGCGCCGAAATCACCTGCACCGATGGTCACAGTTATCCGCTTCTGGCCGAAAATCGCACCGGCTATCAGAACCTCTGCCGATTGATCACCAGAATGAAGATGCGCGCGAAAAAAGGTGAAGGCGCCGCGACGCCCGAAGAGTTCACAGAGTTCTCCGCGGGCCTGGTCTGCCTGGCATCTCGCCCCGATCCCCGTTTTCTCGATCAGTTCGGCGCAAAGAATATCTTCGTCGAACTCCAGCGCCACTACAATCGCACCGAAGAAGCACTGAACCAGGCACTCATCGATTTCGCGCGGCGCCACCGCCTGCCGCTCGTTGCCTCCAACGGCGTGAGCCACGCCACGCCGGAATCTCGCGAAGCGCTCGACGTTCTCACCTGCGTCCGCCACAAGACCACCATTCAGGAAGCCGGCCGTCTGCTCTCCATAAACTCCGATCGTTACCTGAAAAGCGCTCGGGAAATGTCGCGCCTCTTCTCGGACCTGCCGGAAGCCATCGCCAACACTCGCGAGCTTTCCGATCGTCTGCAATTCACGCTCGCCGATCTCGGCTACCAATTTCCTCGTTATCCGGTGCCGCCAGGGGAAACCATGAATTCGTTCCTGAGAAAACGCGTGGAAGAAGGCGCCATGAATCGCTATCACTCCAAGTCCGTCGATCTGCGGCGCCGTGCCCGCCGGCAAATCGATCACGAGCTGGCGCTCATCGAAAAGCTTGATTTGGCCGGCTATTTCTTGATCGTCTGGGACATCGTCGAGTTCTGCCGCCGTCAGAACATTCTGGTGCAAGGCCGTGGATCGGCCGCCAACAGCGCGGTC
>JBEKLB010000252.1:0-9629 GCA_050010415.1 Bryobacteraceae bacterium
AAACCTTCCTGCGTCACACCGAAAATAGTGAAGGGTCTGCCATCCAGCTTGATGCTGTGGCCAAGAACGCCCGCGTCGCCTCCGAATTCGCTCTGCCAGAAGGAATAACTGATGACCGCGCCGGGCGAACCGCAGCCCGGTTGGTCGTCCTCAGCAATGAAGCCGCGCCCCAGCACGGCCGGGATGCCGAGCACGCGGAAAAAATCTGCGCTGACGAACAGACCCTCGGCGTGGCGCACCTCGCCTCCTTGCGCGAGGTTGAACTGCGTCGCGCTCCACGCGGCGGTCCCGCTAAACGAGCTTGGGCGCTTATGAATCTGTTCCCACTGCGCGTAGGTGAGCCGCGCGTTGCGCGTCGAAACCCAGCCCGAACGCTGCGATCCCTCGGAAAAATCTATGGACGCCAGTTCCTGCGGCTTTTCCACCGGCAGCGTCCTTAGCCGGACCGCGTCAATCAACTGAAAAATAGCGGTGTTGGCCCCGATACCCAAAGCCAGAGAAAGTACCGAGACAATCGTGAAGGTCGGGTTCAAACGAAACTGACGAAGCGCGAAGCGCAGGTCCTTGATAATTCCGCCCATGGCGTTAATACTCCCCACGACAGCTTTGGTGACGGTGAATTCAGAAACTGATGGGAGAAAGTCGGTTACTGCCTAAGTTGTTGGAGGCGCGGATCGGAGTCGAACCGACGAATAAAGGTTTTGCAGACCTTCGTTCCACGGCGCTAACAAACGTAGAATCAGCGGCCAATTCGCAATCGCTGAATTTCCGTCCGGTCTGAACGCCGAAATTCCGCTGGGACGATTGGAGGCGCAAATTGGCTGAGAGAAAGCGCATCCGCCATTCAACAGATCCAATACACACGCGCCGTGTGAAATCGAAGGGCGAACCGGGTCAAGATGGGTTCGCTCTCGGCAGATGCCGCCCTGCCCCGGCCTACCGTTTGTCTGTCCGAAACCGTGCAAAGAGGCGAATCTTACATGTGGAAAACGCGCGATCATGTTCTCCAGTCTCTATCGACCACCTTCGATCGCGGTGGCATGGACATTTTGCTCGGCGCTTTGAGCAGCGGGCGGCTGAAATAATTGGCCGCTGTGCAATGGAGGAAACCCAGGTGCCGGATCGACGACAACTTCTGAAGGCTGCCTGACAGTCACCGCCGTTCTATAGTGATTGTGATGAAGACGACCTTGGGACGCGGAATTGTGGTGACGCTATTGACGCTGTTGCTTCACGCGGCCGATTCGAAGCTGACGCCCCCCATGCAGTCGGTTCTCGATGCGATCAGCGCCGATTCTCTCCGCGGACATCTTTCCTTTATCGCTTCCGATGCGCTGGAAGGCCGCGAGACCCCTTCGCGCGGATTGGACGTCGCGGCCGAATATATCGCGGCGCAGTTTCGTCGCGCAGGATTGGTTCCAACCGCAGGCGATAGCTATTTTCAGACGGCGAAACTCCTGGTGCGGGAGCAGAATCCTGACGGTTTCCAATTTGTCGTTACCGCGGGAGGCAAGACGCTCAAGGTCTCGCCCAGCGGCACGCGGATTCTTCCCGAAAAGGCTCTTACACTCGACGATGTCCCGCTAACCGTCGAGAAAGGCATCATCCACATAGGCAGCGTCGTGCTGCGCACGATAAACGATCCACGCCGGAAAGAGGTTCTAGACGCCGAGATAATGCAAGCCGCAGGCGATACTATCGAATCGCCAGAGTTAGCTGATCTATTGAAAAACTCAGAGAACGCGCGAGCCACACTCCACGTCGGCGCCAGGATCGAACGCATGGCCACGGCGCGCAACGTCGCGGGAATCTTGCAGGGGTCGGACCCGGTGTTGCGCGACACGTATGTAATGCTGACCGCACATTACGATCACCTTGGTATGCGAAGTGGAGCCAGCAGGCCGGGAGAAGACATCATCTTCAATGGCGCAAATGACGACGGCAGCGGCACAGTCTCCGTGATCGAGATCGCGGCGGCCATTGCGAGACAGAACCCGCGGCCGAAGCGCAGTATCGTTTTCGTCGCATTTTTCGGAGAAGAGCTCGGAAACTTTGGATCGGCTTATTACGTGAGGCATCCGTTGGTGCCTTTGGCGAAGACGATCGCCGCTGTGAATATCGAGCAAGTCGGCAGAACCGACGACTCGGAAGGCCCGGAAATCAGCAAAGCTACGGTGACCGGTTTCGATTTCTCGACCATGACCAAATCGCTGGTTGAAGCCGGGAATCTGGTCGGCTTGAATGTGCATCCACGCAAGCGCGGCGATTTTTTCTTTCAGCACAGCGACAATGCCGCGCTCGCCGCAGCGGGGATTCCGGCGCACACCTTCGGCGTGGGCTTGCTATTTCCGGATCATCACAAGGTCGAGGACGAGTGGCAAAAGATTGACTACGAGAACATGGCAAAGTTCGATCGTGCGGCGGCCCTTGGGCTTTGGATGCTGGCGTCAGAGGCCCGCCCACCGGAATGGAACGCGGCGAATCCGGGAACGAAGGCGTACCTGGAAGCGGCGCGGCGATTGCAAGGCAGATAAGCCTGAAGTCGACTCGGTTCTGACGCGTACAGCAAGCAGAATCTCTAGCGATTTTTCTAGCAGCGGAGGCGCGAGTCGCCGCAGGGAACTCCTTTTTATGATTTCCGCCCATCACGAACCAAGACGACCTGATTCCGTCCAAACTGACAATGCCGCGGGGACCCTGTAGACGGATTTTGTGGACTCGCGCTCCATCGCGCGGCCAGCGGGTGCGAGCAGTGCGAGTGCCTGAGGGGGTGCAAGCTCACCCTTCGGCAGCTTCAGCATGCGGAACAACAGCGACACCGCAGCGTAGATTGAGTCGTGCCTGAAGGGTGTCCTGTCAGGTAGTCCCGCGCCACTCAACTCTCCCGCTTCCCGTGCAGCAGCATATCCAGGGCGTGCTCCATGGATCCTGCGAGCGCAACTCCGCCGGAGTTAACGAAGTAAATCTGGTCCACGTTATCAATGGTGTTCAGACGGTGCGCGATGATCACCTTCGTGGTCTGCGGCGGTAACTTGTTGAGGATCTCCTCCAAAAGCTGTTCCGTCACCGTGTCGATATTAGCAGTGGCCTCGTCCAGAATCAGTATCTCTGGTCTACGCAAGGTTGCACGCATGAACGCGATGAGCTGCTTCTGGCCCAAACTTAGGCTGTTGCCGCCGCTCACTAACTTAGTATCCAGTCCTTCGGAGAAACGGGCCAGAAGGCTCGAAAGGTTCGCCTCCAACAAGACCTCGGCCAATTGCGAGCTGGAATAATTCCGATACTCTTCGTTTCCGTAAACGATGTTGTCGCGCACGGTACCGGTAAACAAAAACGGCTCCTGCGGAATGAAACCAACCTTCCGGGAACGATCCTCCGGCGCAACCGAGCGAATGTCCCGGCCGTCCAGGAATACTGAGCCTTCTGTCGGGTCGTAGAGCCGCGCCATCAGCGATGCAGTGGTGGTCTTGCCCCCTCCAGTCGGACCCACCAGCGCGTACGCCTTCCCTTTCTCCAGTTCAAAGGAGACATTCCGGAGTACATCCTTGCCGCCCGGATATTGGAAAGACACGTTGCGGAACTCGAGCACGGCAGCCGATTCCGTCGGCCCGGCGGTCACCAGAGGCATATCGGATTCGAGTGCCAGCACTTCCGAGATCCGGTCCAGCGCCGCCAGCGCAAGCTGGAATGACGACCACACGGTGGCCAGCTGCCGCATGGGACCGTAGAAGCTGTTCACATAGAGAAGAAACCCGATCAGCTGGCCGGCCGTCGTTTGTCCCGCTCCGATGAGCACAATCCCGTAAGCCACCACGAGGAGCTGCGCCACGTGGTGGGCAAGCCCGTACATCGGCATGAATATGTTGTTCGCGTAGCCGGCCGAGACGGAAGCGGCGTAGTTGGCCTCGTTCGCGGTCTCGAACTTGCGCTGGAAGTAGTCCATGCGGTGAAAGGCGACGATCACCTTGAAGTTATGCAAGCTCTCCTGAATCTCAGAACTCATCCCGCCGAGGCTCTGGAGGCTCTTCATGTTTCTGGCCTTGACCCACGCGGACGTCGCCTTCGTCACCGCCAGCACACCCACCGCGGGAAGAAGCGCCGCGATGCCCAACCGGAAGTTCAGCGTGAGTGCGAATACCGCGGCGCCCGTCATCAGGAAAATGCTGCCCAAAAACTGCATCAGCGCCTGGGCCACGAACTGATTCAGCTTGTCCGTGTCGTTGTTGACGCGCGAGATCAGATCCCCGGCCTTGTTTTGATTGAAGAAGGCTACCGGCAGATCCTGTAGCTTGGTGAACAGAGCATTGCGCAAGCTGAAGAGCACCCGGCGCCCGACGCCGCCCATGGTGCGGATCTGAGTGTAACTGGAAACCACGCCCACCAGGTAAACCCCCAGCAACAGCAGCGACACCAGCAACAGGCCGTGATTATCCTTCAAGCGGACGTAAGTATCGATGCCTCGTCCGATGAGGACCGGCCCCACCAGGGAAGCGCCGGTGCTGGTCAGCATGGCCGCCAAGGCCACGATCATGAGTCCGGTTTCAGGCTTCATCAGCGGCAGGAACCGCTTGACCCCGGCTCCGAGCGTGCTCTTCTTTCCTACCGCTTTGGAGGTCTCAAGAGTGTATTTCATAGAGATTCGTGCTCCGCTGCGATTCGTAGATCTGGACGTATTCGGGTGACGTTTCGAGAAGGTGTCCGTGCGTTCCGGTGGCCAGCACCTCGCCTTCCATCAGCAGGATGATCTGATCGTAATGCTCGACCGAAGAGATTTTCTGGGTCACCGAGATCAAAGTGATGCCTGGATAATTCTGCTGAATGTTGTGGAGAATCGCGCGCTCGGTGCTGGCATCCACCCGCGCAGTGAAATCGTCGAGGAGCAGCACCTTCGGGTTGAGCGCCAGCGCCCGGGCCAGCATGACGCGTTGCTTCTGCCCTCCGGAGAGGCTGCTTCCGCGCTCTGAAACCAACGTGTCGAGGCCCTTTGGAAGCGTAGCGACAAAGTCCTGAAGCTCGGCGGTCGCGATCGCCTTCTCCATGTCCGGCTGCGGAATCTCGGCGCTGAAGGCAATATTCTCCCGGAGCGTCAAATTGAATAGAATGCTGTCTTGAAACACAAAGCCGACCTGCCGGAGCAACGCCTCCCGATCGTAAACCTCCAGGGGCTCGCCATCGTAGGTGACGGTCCCGGACTCGGGCTTCAACAGCCCGATAAGCACGTAAAGCATCTGCGTCTTGCCCGCCGCGGTAGGACCAATAATCGCTGTCGTGCTACCGGCTTTCGCGGAAAAAGACACGTCCTTGAGCACGTCCTTGTCCGCGAGCTTGAGTGAAATACCGTTCATGCCGATGTCGCCGCGCAAGGCGGAACGAAGCTCTCCGGCTTCGGGCGGCGGCGCGGCCCCTAAAACCGCGCTCAGCCGCATGTAGGAGGCGCCGGCTTGCGCCATGATGTTGCTCATAAATCCCAAAAGAATAATCGGGAAAATGAGCAAGGCAAGGTAAGTATTGAAGGCCGAGAAATCTCCCAGGGTCATTCGCCCGGCGATCACGAAGCGGCCGCCCACCAGCAGGATGATCACGGTCGCCCCATTGGCGGCGAGTGTGATGGTGGGGATCAGCGCCGACATAATCCCCAGGATGCTGAGCCCTACGTTCTTCGCCTCCGCATTCGCAGAAACGAACTTCTGATACTCCACTTGCTGCGAGTTGAGCAGCCTGATCAAAGTGGCGCCCAGGATGCTTTCGTTGATCACCCGGTTCAGCCAGTCGATGGCCTCCTGGCCTTTCTTGAACAGCTCCCGGACTTTTTTCAGCGCAATGTAGAAGGTGAAGCCGATGAACGGCACGATGCCCAGGACGCTAAGCCCCAGACGCCAGTTAATGGAAAGCAGCAGGACGCTGGAGCCGGCGATCAGGAAAATGGAAGAAATGATGGTCGAGATGGCCATCGACACGAACAGCTTGACGCCATCCACGTCGGACGTGAGGTTGGTCAAAAGCTTCGCGGGCGTGATGTGCTCGACGAAGCTGTAGGTCTGCGTGGCCAGCTTCGCCGCCAAACGCGCGCGCAGGTCCTTCGCCACCTGTTCCGATGCGTAGGTCTGCACCAGGCTTTGCAGATACGTCAGGAGGCAGGCGGAAACGCAGACCAGGAGGAATCGCGCGATCATGGGGCCGAGCACGAAATTCGGCTGCCGGTAGTGATCGATGGCGCTCGCAATTAGCTTGGGCACGACAAGGTTTAGCGCATTGGCTAGGATGGTCAGCGCTGCAAGCGTGGCGACTAGCCCCTTGTAAGGCTTGACGAGTACAAAAAGTCCCGCTTGCGAAGTTCCGGGTGGTTTGCTTCCGCGCGGGCGGTTAGCTGCTGGAGTGGACATAGCGATTCACGGAGCAGTTGGGGTGGTTGTTTCACTAGGTTAAAACAATCCGCCACAGATTGGGGTTCGGGCAGTGTCGGCGACCGTCAGCGCGACGCCAAGTCTTCGTCGGCGAACACCGGAGCGGCCGAAAGTACCTGCATCGCAAGCCGCTCCTGCTCGTCTGCCGTCAGGAGCCAGAATCCCAATTGGTGCGTTTCGTCGAACGGATCCAAATACCGGCCGTCCTTGCGCGTCTCGAAATGCAGGTGCGGTGCTGTGGAACGTCCGGTCGATCCCACGAGGCCGATCATGTCGCCGCGAGCTACGTGGACGCCGGCCTTGATCCCCTTCCGGATCTTCGATAGATGTGCGTAATAGGTCTGATAGCCACGCCCGTGATCAAGAATGATCAGGTTGCCGAACCCACCCCGCCATCCGGCAAAACCAACGCTGGCATCCCCCACTGCATGCACGTCCGTGCCCCTGGGCGCCGTCATGTCCACGCCCAAGTGGTAACTCGGCACCTTGACCGTTTGTACGACGGTGCCCTTGGCGCTGCCCTTCTTGGCTGGCACGCGGCGGCGCCACGTGGTTACAGACGGGCCCACGCCACGCGATGAGCGAACGTACTTCACTGGCGACTCCCACAGCAGCCGTTCGTTCGCTACGCCGTCCATGCCGATGATAACGCCGGGGCCGTCCGGCCGGTCCAGCCACCACGCCCCGTTCACTCGTCTTCCTGAAACTTGATCAACAATCTCGACCGACTCCAGCCGCTCCCGATCATCCTCGCCGTAACGGCCGACGACAACGCGCACAGTGTAGTTGTCGATCGGCGCCTCGGCCCGCTGCGCCTCGGATTCACTCGAGAGGTTCCCGGCTTCGGGCCCTCCATCGGACGCCTGTATGGCGGACTCCTTCTCGGTTGTCCTCTTTGCGCTAAGCCCCGTAATCATCCGGGGCACCAATATAGCCAGCTGCCAGAGGACGTTCGATGGAACCGACTCCGAAACAGCGTTGATCGATGCCGCGAACTCCTGAGCTGGCAGGCTCAGGACCCGGCGCGTGGACTCGCGGCAATCGCAAACGCCAGGCGTCGTGGTGGTCCCGTCTGGGGTCTTGTGGAACGCAAGCGTGCGCGATTCGCCGCTCGGCTCGGTGTACCGGAAAATCACGGACGCAACACCAGCGTCGCCGCCGGTTGCCGCCACATATGCGATACAGCCGCCCCCCCGCCTCTCCGATGAGCCCATCTCTTCCAGTTGCGCGGCGAGCAAGGTTGGTTCCATCCCGAGGCTCGACGCAAGTTTCGGAAGGTCCTGCGATTCCAGGCAGCCTCGCCAGACCGAAGCCGATTCCACGACGGTGGGAATGTCGGCGGACGGGGGAGGAGGCTTTCGCATGGGTTTACGCACAGCTCGGGCCGTGGGTTTCTTCCCACTGCTCTTTCGGCTGGACTTTGACGAGGCGGGCGTGGCTTGGGCCGCGAGCGCATGCGGCGAAGACACCGCGGCGCACATGGCCAGACTCACCAGCGCAACACCAGTCGATCTGCACCCGCTATGACTTGTTTTGTGCAAACCATTTAGTCTACCTGAATAGCAAGGTGCCGTGGCGCCCAGCCTGAGGAATGGCTGCCGAGATCAATTCGAAACGATTGACTCTCCGCCTACCGGCTGATTCTGGAACTCCTTCCGCTTCCGAGCCGCCTCATCATCCTGCCTGTGAAGCATATGCGAGTAAATCTCCTGCGTCGTCCGTATCGACCCGTGCCCCAGCCGCGCCGACACGGCCGGCAGCGGTACACCGCTAGCCAGCAGGCGCGACGTGTGAGTATGGCGCAGTGAGTGGAGGCTGGCGCCCTGGATTAAGCTAATTCACCAGCGCTTGATAAACCAACGTGTTGAACTTTTGTTGAATATCGGTCGCGTTCGGCATGAGCTGGATCATCAGCACCAGAATGGAGCGGCTCTGGACATCGACCTGGTAGGTTGTTCCGTAGGCTCCGCCCCAACCGAAAGCGCCGACCCCCGCCATCCCGCTGGCGCCATAACGGTCAACGGTTTGAAATCCAAGGCCGAATCCCAATCCGGTAGTCGAGTGAAGCGTGCCGGATTGATTGCTGGTCATCAGCGCCACCGTGCGCGGCGCGAGAATGCGAACGTCGTCAAGCACGCCACCGTTGCGGATCATTTCAAGAAAACGCGCGTAGTCGTGAGCCGTGGAAGTGAGGCCGGCGCCACCCGCGAAGCTCTTACGCGGCCCATCCACATAGGATCCTTGGCCTTTTGACCCTTCTGGAGCGCGAACGAACTTACCGTCGCTATCGCTGGAATACACAGCGGCCAGCCGGTCGCGTTCGGCCGCCGGAATAAAGAAGCGCGTGTCTTTCAGGCCGAGGGGCCCAGTGATGCGCGTTCGCACGAATTCATCAAGTGACATTCCAGAAGCCTTTTCGACTACACAGCCCAGAATGTCCGTGTTGTAGCCGTACACGAAAGCCTCTCCAGGCTGCGCGACGAATGGAAGCGAGCCAAGTCGTTCCATGGTCACGCAGATCGGCTCGGCTTTATCCGCGGTGTACCAGCCGTTCCCCGCGGCAGGACCCAGGCCCTTGGCCTCATAGAGCGAAGCTACATGCCTCTCGGTTCCGTAGGAAATGCCAGCCGTGTGAGTGAGTAGATCCTGAATGGTAATGGCACGCCGCGCCGGCACTATGGTGATGCCGGAATCACTTTTCACCGCAACGGTGGTCTTGTCGAAGGTCGGGATGAAATGGCTAACCGGCTCGTTCAGTCCGATCTTGCCTTCTTCGACGAGTGCGAGCACCGCGGTGCTGGTGATGGCCTTTGTCTGCGAAGCGATGCGAAAGATCGTAGACGGGTTCATGCGTCGGCCGGCTTCCTTATCAGCCCAACCGACAGCGCGCTCATACACCGGCTTGCCGTCGCGCAGCACAAGCGCGACAGCTCCCGCAATACGGTTCTCGTCGACGTAGCGCTGGAGCAGTTGATCGATGCGGGCTGCACGCGCCGGCTCGAGGGCGGGGGCTTGCACTGCTGCCGCTAGTTGTCCGGACTTAGGTTGCGGCTGAGCCGGCGCGGAGGCCGTTAGTACCAAAAACGCGAAAGAGAGAATAACTTTCATATGGTTGTCCCATTCTAAACTTACGGTATGGAAAGCGCCTGCGTCACGGCGCACCCGGAAGCAATCCACTTTCATCAAAGACTGAAGAGGGCGGAGATTGTATTAGAATCAGCAGAT
>JBEKLB010000253.1:0-9598 GCA_050010415.1 Bryobacteraceae bacterium
CACGTCGAAGTTCTGTCCGAACGTCTGATAGTCCTTGGCGATCACCTGTATCAGGATGGTCCCCTGTGGAATGGGAGGAATCTTCACTAACCCTTCCTGATTGCTGCGCAGCTCCCATTCCAATCGGATCTTCTTGCCCAGCTTGGTCTTCGATCGTCCCTTCACGAACTTGACGATCACGCCCGCGTTCTCCACCGGCTTGCCACCAGGGCTCTTCACCGAAATCGTCAGGGTGGTCATGTCCGCTCCCAGGGCCGGAAGCAGCAGGGCGATCGACAAAATCAGTGCGCGCATTGATTGCATTGATTCATGATACGTCTTCACCGCAGGCTAAAGCTTCAGGCGATTTCCGGCAGCAGAAACTTTCGCTCGTCACCGGCTGCGCGCGTCACTCCCTCAGCCGCCAGATAGCCGCTGCGCACCGCTCCTTCCATGATGGGCGGCCAGCCGGATCGGGTCCAATCGCCGGCCAGGAAGAGATTTTCGAACTGAGTGGCGCTCAGCGGCCGAGCTTGCTCCAGCCCCGGGCGCGCTGAGAAGGTGGCGCGAATTTCTTTCACCACATGCGCCTTTTCGAGCTTTGCCTCTTTCACTAGAGGGAAAAACTCCGCCAGCTCACGTACCGCCAGCGCGATCACTTCCGCGCGCGGCATTTCCACCAGACTCCGTGACGCGCTCACCACCAGCTGTACGTATCGCCCGCCGGATTTGTTGAACATCCATTGCATGGTGCGGTCGAGCAGCGTGGCATGCGGCAGGTCCGTGATGCTGCGATCGAACCACAAGTGGATGCCGGTGATGGGCGAATGTTCGAAACCCTCAATATCTAAGTCCAGCTCGGCAATTACGGACTGTAGGCGCTCGAACGGCAAGGCGGAGACATAGAAATCGGCAAGGTGTTGCTCGCCCGCCGCAATTAGGCCGCGAATTGCGCCTTGCTCCACGATCACGCGCTCCACCGGCGCCCGTGCATGGAACCGGACACCAGGGATGCGCTGCCAGCCTTCCCGCGCATACAGATCGCCCAAGGGCACCGCTGGAATGCCCATCTCGTAGGCATTCGCGCTGGCCAAAAAACCGAGCCAGAAAACCTGAAACCCGTGGCTGGCGGCCATGCGGCCCAGGTCTTCGTTGATGGCGCTCACCAGAACCTGATTCCAGAAACGCTGGATGGCCCGTTCGGTTTGGTGCTTCTCGCGCAGCCAATCGAGCATGCTGATTTGATCCAGATCCTGGCGCAGGCCGTGCTCGCGCTGGATGGCTAACATGGCGCCCGCAATCGCGATCTTGTCGGCCATTCCCAGAAACTTCAAATCCAAAAAGCTGCCGGTGAAGTGCAACGGCGCTGGAAGCCCGCCAGCCTGCAAAACCGAAATTCGGCCGCCTGGTTCAATAAAGAAAAATTGCCTGTGAAATTGGATTCGATCCGCCACGCCCAACCGCCCGTAGAAATCCATCAGGTTGACGCAGCAGCGCAGCAATACATGCTGGCAGTTGTCGATCACTTCGGATGTGTCGCCGGGAACCCGGGGATCGCCAGGAATAGTATAAGAAGTCGCACGTCCTCCCAGGAAGCCGCGGGCTTCAAAGACGTCCACCTGGAATCCGGATTGGCCCAATGAGGCGGCTGTGGCGAGTCCGGCTAAACCTCCGCCGATCACAATCACCGAGGGCATGAAGAAATGGAAAGAAAACTAGGACTCAGGCGCCCACCGGCACTCGCGCGCGATGGCCCCCGCCGCCCCCGCTGCTATTGATCAGCAGCACGGCGATGGAGAGCACCACCAGCAGAAAAACGATGTCGGACAGGTCGAATTGCACTAATCTTTTCCTGGGGCTGCGGACTTTCTACCGGTCCGGCGTGCCCAATGAGCAAATTATGAAGTCAATTTAAAGGTTAGCATAGTAGGCCGTTGGGCCGGTTCGTACTAGCCAAACCAGTTCGTATTAAGAAAAAGCCCGGATTACGCAGGGTGGACGGCGCGCGACGCCGAGGCCTGAGCCACAACGTTTTCGATCAATCGAAGCCCACAGTTGCCGTCTAAGGTGAGGATGGACTCAGGGTGGAATTGCACCGCCTCAATCGGGAATTCCCGATGGCGTATGCCCATGATGACGCCGTCCTCGGATTCGGCGGTCACCTCGAGACAGGCAGGAAAAGTCTCTCTTCGCGCGTAGAGCGAGTGGTAGCGGCCTACCTTAAAGCGCTCCGGCAGCCCTTCGAAGATTCCCAGGTTGCGATGAACCACGCTGGACGGTTTGCCGTGCATCGGATAATCCAGCACGCCCAACTCGCCTCCAAATGCCTCTACGATTCCTTGCAGCCCCAGGCAAACGCCAAACATCGGGATGCCAACCCGGGCGCCGAACTTCACCAGATCGGGCACGCCAAAGTCGGACGGGCGGCCGGGGCCGGGTGAGATCAGAAGCAGGTGCGGCGCCAGGTCCAGTATCAACTGATGCGGAATTCCGGCGCGATACGTCACTACTTCGGCGCCGGTCTGGCGCGAGTAGTTGGCCAGCGTGTGGATAAAACAGTCGTCGTTATCCACCAGGAGCAATTTAACACCCTGCCCTCGCCGTCCCATGGCGATCTCGGGCGCTTCAGGCTTCCTTCCGCCTCGCAGGGAACGGAAGAATCCAGTGGCTTTGAGGCGCGTCTCTTGTTCTTCCAGTTCAGGAACCGAGTCATAGAGCAGCGTCGCGCCTGCGCTATAGCGCGCGATTCCATCGCGCAGGTGAACGGTGCGGATCAAGATGCCGGTATTGATATCGCCATTCAGTGACAGCATGCCCACCGCGCCGCCGTACCATCCGCGTGCGTCTTTTTCAAGATCCTCGATGGCCTGGGCTGCGGCTTTCTTCGGCGCGCCCATAATGGTCACGGCCCACATGTGCGTGAGAAAAGCGTCGAGTGAATCGAAGCCCGGCTGGAGAATGCCTTCCACGTGATCCACGGTGTGGAAAACACCCGCGTACGATTCGATCAATCGGCGGCCGATCACTTTCACCGAGCCCGGGATGGACACGCGCGATTTGTCGTTGCGGTCCACGTCGCTGCACATGGTCAGCTCGGATTCTTCCTTGGTCGAATTCAGCAACTCGCGGATACTGTCGGCGTCGCGTAAGGGATCGCCTGTGCGGCGCGCCGTTCCCGCAATCGGGCAGGTCTCCACGCGGTTGCCTTCCACGCGAACGAACATCTCCGGCGACGCTCCGATCAGTTGCTCGTCGCCCAGTTGCAGCAGGAATTCGTACGGGCTCGGGCTGCCTTTCTGAATTCGTTGGAATAGCGCTGACGCAGTCTCGGAATAGTTGGCCTGAAACGTCTGCCTCAGAACCACTTCGTAATATTCGCCCTGCCGCATCCCTTCCCGAACCGCTTCCACCTTGGCCATGTACTCTTCCGGCTGATGATCGCTGTCGATTTCATTGTCCGGACGTTTCGGCGAGCGGCGGGCCGGAGCGCCGGTACGAGCCAGGCCGGCGGTGGAAAGATCGCCCAGCTCAAAATCGTAACGAAAGCGCTCGATTTGCTCTTTCTTGCGATCCATGTAGTAAATGTCGTCGCACAGAAAAAGATGCAGATCCTTAACGCCGTGGCGCGGGAGTTTCAGATCGATGGGATCGAATTGGAACAGCAGGTCGTAGCCAAACGCACCCACCAGCGCGAGCCTCGAATCCTGCTCGCTATGAAATTCGCCGATGATCGCGCGCAGAATCGAAAACGCCGAAGGCTGTTTGCTGCGTTCTTCCTCGGGGAACAATTTCGGTAAGGGCTTCAAGCGTCCTTCGAGCGCTGCCCCTTCAAAGGCGAACTGCTCCCAGTGCGGGTGACTGCCGAGCACGCGATACAACATTTGGTTCAGCGCTTCTCCGCGCCCGTTCAGCGGCCGGAATTCGATATTTTGTCCGGAAGATATGATTTCGATCGGCGGGCATACCGAAGCCACGTCCCACCGCGAATACCGCTCTGGATACTCGTAGCCGGACGACAGGTAGATGCCGCGATAGCGGTCCAGCTTATGGAGTAAATGGCCGAGGCCTTTTTTGAACGGGATGGCGGACGCGAAGCGGGTGACGTTGATCCCGCCCGGCGTCGTGTAGGCCAGCTTTCCCATATAGAAGGAGGATAGCACCACCCGCGCGTGCGAACTATTCAGCCTTCTGATTCGATGCAGGCGGATCCAGCCGGGGAGTTTCGCTGACGGATTGCGCTTCACAGCCTATGGGCCTGGACACCTTCGATTTCGGCTGGCGCCCCAACTGATCGATGCGGACACTCGGGGCTTCCCAGTGATAGTGCCAGGTTCCGTGAACGCAAATGAGCAGTTCGCCGCAGCGCATTACACTGGCGAGAAGCTTAGGATCGTGATTCGCGGCCTCTGGCCACATTTGCCCTTGGTTTTGGGAACTGCAAACCGGGCGGAGATCGTCGGCGGCCAGGCATAACAGCGGGCAAGCGGCTATGAACCAGGTCCGCAAACTACGGAAGAGCATCGCGTCCCGTTCAGTCTACCGGCGGAACGCGCGGAAGCACAAGAACGGAAGGCGATCAATTGTACTGGGAATACCCGGACCCGCCCACCGACGTTTAGCACGTCCTCTCAACGCGCCACCGTCGCGCTCCACGCCGTCAGTTCCGCAGCCATGCGGTGAAGAGGCACTACGCGGTCTACGGCGCCCGCTCGGATGGCCTCACGCGGCATTCCGAAAACGACGCAACTGGCCTCGTCTTGCGCCACCGTCCGCGCTCCGGCGCGTTTCATCTTGAGCAGGCCCTGCGCTCCGTCGGACCCCATGCCGGTGAGAATCGCGCCGATAGCATTGCCTTTGGCGACTTGCGCCACCGATTCGAAGAGGACATCCACGGAAGGGCGTTGATAGCAGACTCGCGGGCCGTCCTGAACCGAAACACAATACTCGCCTCCGGTTTTGCGAAGGGTCATATGAAGATTTCCCGGTGCGATCAGCGCCAAACCGGCTGTAACCCGGTCGCCATCCACGGCCTCTTTGACATGCACGCGGCATAGGTCATTCAAGCGCTTCGCGAAGGCTAACGAAAATACGGCTGGAATATGCTGCACGATTAGCATACCGGGCATGTTTGCGGGCAGGCCCACCAGCACTTCCCGTATTGCTTCCGTTCCGCCGGTGGAGGCCCCGATCGCAATGACGGTGGAACTGCTGGCGCCCGCGAGCGCGAGCGGAGCCACAGGCGCCGCAGCGGACCATTGCGGCTTGGCCTGCCCTATCCGCGCGCTCGCCGCCGCCCGCACCTTTTGCGGCAGATCCTGCTTCAGCTCGCCCACCGAATAAGGCCCGCCCGGTTTCCCCAGCACTTCCACGGCGCCGCATTGCAGTGCTTCGAGTGCCGTCTGGCTGGAGGACTGCGCGAGCGAACTGATCACGATCACCGGCAGAGGATAGAACTGCATCAGTTTCTTTAGAAACGTCAAGCCGTCCATGCGCGGCATCTCGATATCCAGCGTCAGCACGTCCGGGCGCAGGTTGATGATCTTGTCACGCGCGACATAAGAATCCGGGGCTGTGCCCACCACCTCCAGATCCGGCTCCGACGCCAGCACTTCGCTCAGCATCCTGCGCACGATGGCCGAGTCGTCGACGATCAACACCCGGATTTTGCGCGTGGCGTCCATTGCCTATCGCTATCGGTTGGCAGCGGGCCGCGTTGCTGGAATCAGGCGAACCGATATCGCGAGCATCCCTTCTGAAATTGCGAAGCAGCGGTGCAACGCTCCCGAGGCCGGCCACTCCTGCCAGGCTGCCAACTCGGGAGAGGATAGCGCCAGCTTCGATTCCGGCCACAAATGGCTGAGCGACGCTCCGCACAGAATATTGGACAGCTCCTGGATCACTTGCCCGCGCTGCGCATCAGTCAGCTCCATCGGGTCCAGACCCAGGAAGGACGCCGCGATTGGATCCACTGCCTCCACCGAGACGCCCAGCAGCATCTCCCCGCAGTACGATCCTGCAAATCGAATCCGGGCACAACTGGCCCCAGAGAGCCAGCCGTGTTCGCAACCCGCAACTTCGGCCGTGGTGAAGAACATCGTCTCCAGCACCTCAGCCGCTACCTGCTGGATGGTTTCGCTCGCCGCCGGTTCCTGGTCCATGCTCCGTGGTTCAGGGGTCTCAAGCTCGGGATGCATCGCCTGCTCCTAGTACCCGCTCCAATTCTTCGCGCAACGTTTCCGGCGTGAACGGCTTGGACAGGTAGCCACGAGCGCCCAGCTCGATCATCCGCACCATCCGCTCGTTGGTGGCGTCGGTCGAAATCACCACTGTGGGTATGCTTTTAAGAACTCCGTCCGCGCACAGCCGGCGCAGCAGTTCCTCGCCGTTCATCCCCGGCATGTTGATGTCGGTAAGGATGATGTCCACCCGCTGCGCGCTCAATTGCCTCAGAGCCTCTTGACCGTTGCCCGCTTCCCTGCATTCGCCGACTTCGAACCCGGACAACCCGAGCACGCGCTTGATGAAGCTTCGCATTACCGGCGAATCGTCTACGATCAGCACTGAGTACGCCATCGATTGCTCCTTCGTTGCCAGGCCGCCGTCCTTGCTCGTTGGGCTTCCTTCATGCCTGTTCCGTCCTTTTAGCGCTCGCGCTATTCCGCACCAGCTCGCGCTCCACGCCGCCGCCCTCCCGCACCCACTGGCGCCCGGTTGAGACCTCCAGGCGCGTGGTTCGGGACACGTCGCCGCCCACCGCCTCGCCCGCAATCAGCATCCCCGCCTTCCACAGAATTCGCCGCGCCGCCAGGTAATTCCGCTTGCCGATTTGAAAAACACCCTGGCTGTCGAGCACCTGCGCTCCTCCCGCCAGCCGCACGATCATCCGTTTGCAATCGCCCCCGGCGGCCTTCAGGGCGTCCATCATTCTGGGGATCCCGGTGTCGGCGAACATAAAAGGATTTTGCGCCGCTTTCTTGGAATCGATCGCCGACTCAGGAAGCATGTAGTGCAGCAGACCGCTCACTTTGCTCACCGGATCGTGCATTGCCACTGCGATACAGGAGCCGAGCGCGTACGTCACCAGCACCGAATCGGCGTCGCGCGTCACTTTGCAATCGGAAATGCCCACCACCAGCGAACTTACCGCCATGCTTTTTTCACCCTAGGAATCCCGATCCGCGCTCCGATTTCTGGTTGCGGTAGGTGGCCGGGCGCACGTACTGCAAAGCATGCTCAATGCCGGTGAGAGACTCCGAATGACCGACCAACAGATAGCCTCCGCGCTCCAAACACGCGCTCAGCCGCCCGACGATATCCTGCTGGGTCGGCTTGTCGAAATACATCATGACGTTGCGGCAGAAGATCACGTGAAAGGGCGTGCGCTCTTGAAATGTCTCGATCAGGTTGAGCCGCGAAAACTCCACCTGCTTCGCCAGTTGAGGCTTGACCTTGTAGAACCCTTCCGATTCCGCTCGTCCCCGCAACAGATGTGCGCGCACCCAGGCCGGCGGCACATCCGCAAAACGCCCCACCGGATAGACGCCGCGCCGCGCGGCATCGAGCACTCGGGTCGAGATGTCGGTGGCCAGGATGCGGAACTGCCGCACCGGCGGCTGAGCCAGAGCCTCCGCCAGGCACATGGCGATCGAGTACGGCTCCTCGCCGCTCGAGCAGGCCGCGCTCCACACACGCAAGGTGGAAATCTTGCGGAATTCTTGGTTGGCAGCCCGCGCGAGAAATTCAAAATGCGCGCGCTCGCGAAGAAAACTGGTGTGGTTGGTGGTCAGCGCGTCAATGAGTTCAACTAAAGCACGCCCGGAAGAATCGGCCAGCACGTGGCTGTGATACTCGGCGAAGGTTTGAAACCCCAGCTTGCGCAGTTTCTTGCCCAGGCGCGCCGCCACCAGCGCCTCCTTGCCGCGCCTCAAATCCAGGCCAAAGCGTTCATAAGCCAGATCGCTGATCTGGCGAAACTCGCCCGCGGTCAGCTTCAGCTCGCCGCTCCCGACCGCATCATTCGGCATGACGGGTTCCGTTGCTCGATCCAAATAGACCCTCGGGATCGAGAATTAAGCCCACTCTGCCGTCGCCCAGGATGGCTCCGCCCGCCACTCCGGCAATATTGCGCATCCCTTCACCCAGGCTTTTGATCACTACCTCCTGCTTGCCGATCAGTTCGTCCACCATCAGGCAGAACAATTTGGTTCCGCTCTCGGCCACGATCAGCAGGCTCTCCCAGGGATTCTGGTGTCGGGGCTGGACGTGAAAGCGCTGATGCAGGCGGATCACCGGCAGCAAGCTGCCACGCACCAGCGCCATCTCCTGCCGGCCATGGATGGTGGATATGGCTTCTTCGGCCGGCTGCAGCATCTCCCGCACCGCGAAGATCGGGACAATGTAGCGCTGGTCCCCTACCCCCACCACCAGACCGTCTATGATGGCGAGAGTCAACGGAAGCTTGAGAAGGAAACTGGTCCCTTCACCCGGCTTGGAACTAACATCGATGCGGCCGCGCAGTTTCTGCACTTGCTTGCGTACCACATCCATGCCAACGCCGCGGCCGGATACGTCGGTGATCTTTTCGGCGGTAGAGAAACCGGGATGGAAGATCAGCGCAAAGATTTCGCTTTCGGTCGGCTCGGCGCCCGCCTCGATCAGCCTCTTCTCGCGCGCCTTCTTCAAAATCTTCTCGCGCGGCAAGCCCCGTCCGTCATCGGAGATCTGGATCACGATATGGCCTGCCTGGTGTCCGGCCTTGAGCAGCACCCGGGCCTGGGGCGGCTTACCCGCCGCCACGCGCTCGTCCGGTTTCTCGATGCCGTGATCCACCGAGTTGCGCACCATGTGCATCAGCGGATCGGCCAGCTCTTCGACAATGTTACGGTCGAGTTCGGTCTCTTCGCCCGACAATTCCAGTTCCACCTGTTTGCCCGCCTTGCGCGACAGATCCCGCACCAGGCGCGAAGTCTTTTGGAATAGCTGCCCCACCGGAATCATCCGCATCGACATGGCGGTTCGCTGGATATCGTCGGTGATGCGCGCCAGTTGGGAGAGATTGCGCGCCAGGCGCGGCTTCAGGCTGGTCCCGAAGTCCGGATCGTGCCGCACCAGCGATTGTGAGATCACCATCTCGCCCACCATGTCCACCAGGTAATCGAGCTTGGCCGTCTCCACCTTGATAGACCGCGCTCCCGACGGCCGCGCCGCGGGCGGCTTACTCGTTGCTCCGCCTTCCGCCGGAGCCAGCCCTACTTCCCGCGCTAATGCAGCCAGGCCCGGCGCTACTGGACTGACGGGCGGCCCGGTCACCAAGCCGCGAATGGCCGCGAGCAGCTCGCCCGCTTCCGGCGCCGCGGGCGTCTTGCCGGTTTGGAGCATCGCGTCCAGCTCCGTCATCCAGACATTGAGATAATCCTGGCTATCGAGTATCCGGTCAATGATCGCCGAAGTGATCGCCAGTTTTTCGTTGCGGGCCAGATCCAGCACCGTTTCCACTTCGTGAGCCAGGTCGCGCACAGCGTCCAGGTCCAGGAATCCAGCCAGTCCCTTGATGGTGTGAAAGCCGCGAAATATGGCGTGGATCGCCTCGGAATTGGCCGGGTCTTGATCGAGCGTCAGC
>JBEKLB010000254.1:0-9571 GCA_050010415.1 Bryobacteraceae bacterium
ACGCTCGCGTGCACTGTCAATTTCGTCTTGCTCCCTTCTGCGGCAAACGTCACCGTGTTCAGCACTTCAAAGAGCGGATGGCCGTTCCCATCCAGCGCGGAACTGGTGAACACCAGCCGCTCTGGCACAATGACTTCGTGAAACACGCCAGTCATGGGATAAACCGTACCATCCGGGGCGCGCATATGGATCCGAATGGCGCCGCCCGGCCGCACATCCACTTCGCATACTGGATTGGTAAATCCCTTCGGCCCCCACCAACGCTGCAATTGTTTCGGATCCGTCCACGCCTTGAATACCACTTCGCGCGGCGCATCGAAGATTCGGGTGGTGATCATCGTTTGCATCTTTTCCAATTGTTCGCCCAGGCGATCCAGATGCTGATTCGCGCCCTCCACCGCGTTAAATTTCTCCACCACCGCGTCCCGCTCCCCGGCTGTCGGGAAGAGCATCCGCAGGCTGAGCCTGGTCTCCATCCCCTCCTCGGCAAACGTCACCGTGCTCTGAAAATATCCCGGCTCTCCTTGGTCCCCGTGATCGTACACCAGCCGCTCAGGCTTCACGATTTCGAGATACGTAATCTTGTTCGGATAGTCCGCGCCGTCCGGGCCATGCATCGTGAATCGCCACACTCCGCCCGGCCTCACGTCTATCTGGTGGGTGGTCGTCGTGAAGCCTTTCGGGCCCCACCATCTCCCCACGTGCTTCGCATCGGTCCACGCGTCGAACACCAGAGTTCGCGGGGCATCGAACACGCGTGTGACAACAATCGAACGGGCCGTCTGGCCCAGGTAATCCACCAGAACGTCCAACGCGCTGCGCCATCCGTACCCGTGCCCATCGCGCGCTTCCACCGACGCGAAGCCGGTCTGCCGCAAAGTGAGTTCAGTTTTGCCATCGCGCTCGGCGAACGTGATGGTCACCAGCGTCTCTTGGCCGCGCTTCTGGTTCGCATCCAACCACACGTGCGTGTAAACCAGACGCTCAGGCTTTACGATCTCGCGATATCCGCCCTCCAGCCATCGATCCACGCCCTCGGGCGAACGCATGCAAATCCGAAAGAATCCGCCAGGCCGAATGTCGGACTCGCTCGACGTAACGGTGAAGCCGCGAGGCGCGCCCTGCCAGTGCCGCAGATGCTCGGTCTCGGTCCAACAGGCGAAGACTAGTTCGCGCGGCGCATCGAACACGCGCGTGATCACCATCTCCTGATCGGACGGCGTGGTCACGGTGGCGCTAGCTTTTGCGTGGCTTGCGGGCATGTTTCTTCTTCTCCTTGTTCTCTTTTGTCTTCAATTCTGCCGTTTTCAACTCAGCGAGGTATGCGTCCAAACGATCGAAGCTCTCTTCCCAGAAACGGCGATAATTCTCTACCCAGTCCGAAACGTTTTTGAGCGGACCGGCTTCCAGGCGGCACGGCCTCCATTGTGCTTCGCGCCCCCGTGCGATCAGCCCCGCGCGCTCCAGCACTTTCAGGTGTTTGGAAATGGCGGGCATGCTCATCTCAAATGGCTCGGCGATTTTGGTCACCGAAATCTCGCCTGACGCCAGCCGCGCCAGAATCGCCCTCCGTGTGGGATCGGCCAGGGCCGCGAAGGTCGCGCTCAGAGCATCGGGCGTCGTTTGTTGTAAGCTCATAACCAAGCGGTTAAATAACCACCGAGTTAAATATACAGCGGCGGTTGCGGCCTGTCAAGCTCAAATGCGCCCATACTAAGCGCCTGCGGCCCATGCCAAATGCCACGGCCTATAATTTGTTCATGCAGGCTCTCCTTCGGGATCTCCGTCTCGGTGCGCGCATGCTCGGCAAGGCTCCCGGATTTACGCTCGCGGCAATCGTCACTCTGGCCTTGGGGATTGGCGCGAACACCGCGATCTTCACCGTCGCCAACGCCCTCCTGCTGCGTCCGTTTCCGTATCGCGACCCGCAACAACTGGTGAGCGTCGACGTCAAGGACAAGACCACTGACCGCGGCGTTACTCTGCTTCGTTACGAGCTGGTGCGCGATCATGACCGGTCATTGCAGTCGGTGGCCGTATGGGCCAATGACAATTTCAATCTCACCGGACACGGTGAGCCGCTGCAGGTGCCGGCCGTGCGTGTGTCACCCAATTTTTTCTCGCTGCTCGGCGTCGAGCCTCAACTTGGCCGAGCGTTCTCTGCAGACCAAGGCCGTCCGGAAGGCCAGCCCGTCGTCATCATCAGCGACGCTATGTGGCGCAGCCGCTTCCATGGCGGCCCCAACGTCATCGGACAAAGCATCGCGTTGGATGAGGTGCCGCACACCATCGTCGGCGTGCTGCCGCCTGGCATTCAGTTCCCCTTTGTCGGCCAAACCGAAATCTGGACCCCGCGTTACTTCGAGTACTCACTCATGACGCCGCAGCGCCTGCGTCTGGGCGTGGGCTATCTCGGCATTATCGCCCGGCTGCGAGAGGGGACCACGCTCGAGAGTGCCGATGCCGAGCTCGCCGTTCTCAACCAGCGGTATCGCGAACAGAACCCCGCGGCGCCCGATGCCGATCCCGCCGTGGCCATGACTGCCGAGCCGTTGCGCAATCTGGTAGTGGCCGATGTGCGTGGAAAAGTGCTCATGCTTTCCGCCTCGGTGGCGCTGGTGCTGTTGATCGCTTGCGCCAATGTCGCGAGCCTGCTGTTATCTCGCGCGCTGGCCCGCAAAAGAGAGATCGCGATGCGTACCGCGCTCGGAGCCAGCCGGGGAGTAGTAGTTCGGCAACTGCTCACCGAGAGTATGCTGCTGGCGCTGGCCGCCGGCGTGCTTGGCGTCGTCCTCGGTTGGATGGGAACCCGCGCGCTCGTCATCTACGGATCCAGCCAGCTTCCGCAGGGAATGCCCATCGGAATGGATCTCCGTGTCCTGCTTTTCGCCCTGATCATTTCGCTCCTCGCCGGCCTCTTCTTCGGCACCTTCCCCGCGCTCCAGCTATCCAGGTTTGATCTCAGCACCGCGCTGCGCGAGGAAGGCCGGGGCAGTTCCTCCGGTCACGCACGCACTCACCTGAAGAACCTGCTGGTGGTCGGACAGGTGGCGCTCTCCTTGCTTCTGCTCATCGGCGCTGGTCTGCTATTGCGCAGTTTCGCCCGGCTGCTCGCCATCCATCCCGGCTTTGATGCTCACAACGTGCTCACCATGAATGTCTCGCTGCCCACCGTGAAGTACGCCAAACCCGATCAGCAGATCGCCTTCTTTGACGAAATGCTGCGCCGCGTATCCGTCCTACCTGGTGTCCGCAACGCCGCCATCTCCGCGGCTCTGCCGCTCAATTGGAAGCGCATCACTCCGGTGTTGCCGGAAGGCCAGCCCACGGTGCCTCTGGCCCAGCGCCCGTTCATCGATATCGAAGCCGTTAGCCCGGAATGGTTTCAGACCATGCGTGTTCCGCTACGCGCGGGACGCGAATTCAGCGCCGGCGATGGCCCCCAAGCGCCCAAGGTGGTCATCGTCAATGAAACCTTCGCTCGTCAATTTTGGCCGAACCAGAATCCGGTGGGGAAGCACATACTGGTTGGCCGCGGTCCGGATCAGTCTGAGGTGATCGGAATGACCGCGGACACCAGGAACAAGGGCCTTGCTCAAGATACCCAGGCGCAGCTTTATCTGCCTTTTCCGCAATTGCCTTGGGGCAATATGAACCTGCTGGTGCGAACCATTTTGCCTCCTCGCACCCTAACCTCGGCCATCCGCGCCCAGATCTCTGCTGTGGACCCCGACCAGCCCGTTGCCGACATCCGCACCGTGGATGATCTCGTCGATAGCTCGCTCACCCAGCCGCGCTTCACCATGCTGCTGCTGGGCATCCTCTCCGTTACGGCGCTCGCGCTGTCGGTGATCGGAATCTACAGCGTTCTTTCGTATTGGGTGGCGCAGCGCCGTTATGAACTTGGCATTCGGCTGGCGCTCGGGGCGCAGCGCTCAGACCTGCTGCGCATCGTCGTCCGTCAGGGTCTCTTGCTCGCCATCTCGGGTATTGCAATCGGCCTGCTGGCGGCCATGCTTCTCACCAGGTTGATGTCGAGCATGCTGTACCAGGTGGGCACGCTCGACGCCGCAACTTTCGCGGTCACGCCCTTGCTATTTCTCTCGATCGCCCTGCTGGCCAGCTACCTGCCGGCCCGCGGCGCCATGCGAGTGGATCCCGCCGAAGCGCTGCGGGGAAACTGACGAGTTCGGATTACTGAACGGGCAACTTCGCGGTGTTACTCGCGACGCCATTCATGGACACCACAACGCTGACGCTTCCCGAGGGTGTACTGTCGGGAACCGTGAAATTGATCTGATACAACCCCACCAATGCGGGAGCGAGCCCGCTGAACGCTACGTTTGCGGTGGTAGTCCCCACTGTCACCGTCGGCGACAGATTGGTGCGCGAGAGCGTCGTGCTGGAGGCGAGCGCGCCCGTCACTCCGGCTGGTGTAACCGCGCCCAGCCCGGTGCAGTACAGCACCACCACTTCGCCAGGGCTGGCGGGTGAATCCGCATTCACCAGCGAATTGTCGGCTCCGTGCAGGAACGCTCCGTCCACGCCGTCGGGAAGGAAAATCCCCGGCTGCGCCGCCCCGACCGTCACTTGGATGGGGTCACTTTGCGCGCGGCCGTTATCGATCACAATGCTCACCGTCTGCTGTCCGGCGATTTCAAAAGGTGCTTGAGCGTTGATCTGTTCGGTGCCATCGATATCGATGACATCGAACAACGGAATGGCCGTTCCCCCGATCAGCACGCTCGCACCTCCCAAGCTGGTGGGCAGAGGAACCTGGTTGAAGCCGGCAATGCCATGCACATTGTTGGAGAGGTCGACGCCGAAGATGGTGATCAGTTCGCCGGCTGAGATTCCCGACTGGAAGCTGGCTCCGTTGGTAACGGCGGCCGCGGTGAACTGCGGCGTAAGGGCCGCGCCCGCGCCAGAGACTTCGCGAATCCGCGCGTTGGCTGCATCGGCGATGTAGAGGTTCCCGGCGCTATCCACCGCCACTCCGAACTGGCCGTTAAACTCCGCCTGGCTCGCCGGGCCGTTATCGCCAGCATAGCCTTGCACCCCATTGCCCGCCTCGGTGGTAATTGTGCCGCCGCTGATTTTCCGAATGCGGAAATTCAGATTGTCGGCGAGGTAGATGTCGCCGTTTTGGTCGGCGAACAAACCACCTGGATAGTTGAGAGATGCGTCGGTGGCTGGCCCGCCGTCACCTGAGTATCCAGCCGACCCGTTGCCGGCGATGGTAGTAATGATGCCGTTGCCGTCCACTTTGCGAACGCGCTGATTATACTGATCGGAAAAGTAGATGTTGCCGGCGGAATCCACCGTGATGGCAGTGGGATTATTCAGGTCTGCCTGCGTCGCGGGCCCTCCGTCGCCTGAATACAATCCGATACTGTGAGGACCTTGATTGGCGCCCGTCCCCGCGAAGGTCGAAATGATTCCCGACGAATCAATCATTCGAATTTTTTGCCCGCTCTGATCGGTGACGTAAAGATTTCCCTTGGAATCGACCACGCAGCGAATGGGTATGTACATGGAAGCCTGGATGGCCGGTCCGCCATCGCCGCCGCTGCCCTGCACGCCATTGCCCGCCACTGTGGTGATTTTTCCTGAAGTATCCACTTTACGGACGCGATAATTACCTACGTCGGCGATAAACAGGTTGCCGGATGGGTCGGTGCAAAGTCCCGTAGGCGAATTGAGCGTGGCCTCCGTGGCCGGCCCGCCGTCCCCCGAAAAGTCAGCCGTTCCATTGCCGGCCACCGTGGTGATGATGCCGTTGGAATCCACTCTCCGAACGCGATTGTTGTTCGAATCCGCGATGAACAGATTTCCGAAAAAATCCGTCGCGACGTAGACCGGGTTGTCCAGGGTAGCTTGAACGGCCGGTCCTCCGTCACCGGAATAGCCGGACAACTCGCTGCCGGCCACGGTAGTAATGGTCTGCGCCCGAACCAGACCACAAGTTATAAGAAGAGCGGCTGCCAGAAGAATTTTGCGGAGCTTCATAAACGCCGATTATAGCGGCTTACGCACCCCCAACCCTAGCCATGACCGAAGGACATCGTCACGCCAACCCCATCGGGTCGACTAGCGTGAGTTGAGACGCTGTTTTCGGCAGTTGGAGGTTATTGTCTGACGCGAGAGCCTGTCACATCCGCGCGATGCCGACTATACGTCCCGATGACCTAGCTTGGCCGATTCTTAAGCTCGTTACACCCGACTTCAAAGAGCAATCAATATCCTCGAGTCCATGCATCGAAACATCTGTTGAAATGGTGCTCCGCGGCCGCGTTCAATCCAAACAATACCTGACTATTCCGTCTCAACATCATCAACTGTTGCCAAAGAATAGGCGTTTGTGCGAGTGCGCTGAGACACGCCCGCGTCACCATGCAACTTCTCAATGGGCCGACATCCTCAGAATACAAATGATTGAGGAACTCGCGGAACATTCCGAACCGAACTTGCGCGTTCGCTAGCGGTGACGCGATAATCTCTATCGCCTGGAGGAGCGGACTGCCCTCGGGATCATATTGCGCTTGTCGGGCACACTCGATGAATACAGCAGTATCCAGATACGTCCCGGCATATTCGAACCCCACTAGTTTCGCGGTAGCCGCGATGTACTCTTCCCGGCTTAGTACTCCAATGTCGGCGAGCCGTGCCAAAACACTTTGCATCACAATGCGCAGTCGGGGAATCTGATCGCCCTCCAGGTCGGGGATGAGGGACGCCAGTGCGGCATCTAACGCAGCAATGCAATCCCCGAAGCTCAGTTTGCGGTCAAGGAACAGGTCGATGATCTCGTCTGCCGCGTAGGGCAGAGACGATTTCGTACAGGCCGAGTTTTGCGCCGGGCTTCAGTTTAACTGTAGGCCGGCGAGGGTTTCATCAACTATGCAGGAATTGAACGCGCCGATGGGCACGCGAGAGGCGGAAAAGCGGTTCTGGAAGGGTGAGGTAACGGACTACGCGCCACGGAAGTAATCCGGCCAGCACGTGGTGAAGCGTGTAAAAGCAAACGTATGGATCGTTTATGTAGTTTTACCTTATGTCGTTAGCAGTGCTCGTATCTTCAACGGGCGCAAAATTCGCCGCGTCATTGGGATCGCCCGTCCCTTTGTACTTGGCGTGCAGCGGATAGGGATAGACCGGCCTTGTGAATGCAACGTGCGTGGCCGGGTCGAGCGGCGTTTTCAATATCAAGGCGTCCATCCCGAGACCGCTCACATGAGCGCCGATCATGACGTTGGGCGCCTGCCCGTGTTCCACCCACGCCTCCAGATAACTCAGGTAGTCGATAGCAAATGCGCCGTCGCCGCCGGAGCAATGATTCATACCGGGAATCGTGAACAGGCGGTAGAAATCCTGGGTCGCCGCGCGGCCGCCCATGGTCTTCTCCACGGTATCGTAATAATCGAACACTGCCCCTGGGATTACCGTGGTATCGTTGCCGCCCTGGTAGCTGAGAAGCTTGCCGCCCGCGGCCTTGAACTTGCGCAGGTCGGGGTTGGTGGCCGCATATAGCACGCCTGCGCCGCTCCGCTTGTAGTCACGGTCGAAATCGAAGTCAGTATACTTCCATTCCGTTCCCGCAGTGGCCAGGAGCGCTGTGTCTTTAAAAAATGTGTTGTCCCAGAAAATCGAAGACGCTTCCGCCCAATTGAGTTCGGAACCGGGAAAGACACCGCGCGAGGAAATCGGCTCGCCTTTGGACGTCATGTGCCCGTAAATATTTCTCACGGCCTGAACTTGAAGCGGGCTCAAGCACGCGTCTTGTTTGCCGGCTTTACACTGCAGCTCAGCTGGATCGAATTTACAGCTGTACGGCGCACTGACAATGCCGTCCTTGACGCCATCGTCCATATCGCACTGGGCCCGCACGGCCCCGTGCACAAGTTGAATGTCGGCGGGACTCAGGGCAGGCTTTCCGTCTTTTCCGATAAAATTCCTTCTGAGCCATACATAGCGCACCTCCGTATCAGCTGGATCCATATCGGGGGCGCCGGCAATAATGCCGTCGAAGTCCCAGGGAAAGCGCTGGGCTTCCACCATGGCCTGGTAGCCGCCCGTGGAACACCCCATGAAGTAGGATTTCCTCGGCGCCGTGGCGTAATACCGTTCGACGATGGCTTTCCCGGCGAGGGTCGCCACATGGGTGGCGCGATAGCTGAAATCGACCTGCCCCTGGAGATTATTGCGCGACCACAGCCCACCTTCACCCGTGTGCCCCATGTCCGTGCCGAAGCAGGCGTACTCGCTGTGCGAGGCGCAAGCGATCGGCACAGATGCTGTTGAACCGCACCAGCCACCGCAGCCCACGTGTAAGACTTTTCCGTTCCAGTGCGATACCGGCAACAGAAGCAAAAAACCCACATTGGGTGTGACATAGCCCAATACGCGACACGTCGGCTGAACATTGCCGATGGCTTTTGTGAGTTTAGCTATGCCGAAGTTCCTGAGGAAAGGAAGACTTAGGGGATCGCCGAGGAGTCCCCCGGCATCCTTAGCCAGTCTGGCTTCCGTGATCTGCGTCGGTGCGTCGACGATGTTCGAGAAGTCAACCGTCTCCAGTGCATGGCAACGGGCATCGTCGTCACCGGAGACAGACTGTGCCCGGCCAGTGGCGGTGCCGAGGCCAATCACCGTCCAAAGAATGAGGACCGCCCGTAAATACTCTCTAGCCGCTGAACTCCGCCTCGATCTCTCGCTGCCGGGACCGGGCTTATGTTCTTGCCCCACCCGCGTGCTGTGTATCGACACATCTGGCGTTAAGGTTTGCTCGAATTCCATCTTTGCCTCCAATGAATGGCCGTCACCGACGGTTGCATCGTCTTCATCCAAGGTAGGGTGCGCTTCACGGGTTACAGGATATCGCGTTTTGCGCCTCACGACGACGAAGGTGAATTTCAGCGTTGTGGACGCATAGCTCCTGTAATACCGGCTACTCGTCAGTTATCCACATCCTGGGCCACGTCCCTGTGGATTGAGTCTCACCGCACCGTGACCCGTTGATAGCGACTACTGGCGTGCAGATCGTGATGTGTGTGTCATAAAGCCGATTCCTTGTCAAACAGACCCCAGTGACCGCGCTCGAAATGAACCCGGCAGAGATAGGTCGGCCCTGTGACCGCAATCCACTTGGACATATACGGCCTATGCACCCCGGTGGAAGTGACCGATTCTCGATCCGAGCGATAGCGACAGGCAAGCGATTCGGCGACGTCAGTTTCAACCCAAAATACAATACTCCTTTGCGCTCTTGGCCGCTGTGCGGCGCCGAGCAGATAAGCTCTATCGACCGCAAACAGCGGATAATGAACCTATGCCGGACATTGCCGATCTGCATGAGCGCGCAACTGGAGTGCGCGTTGCGAAAGCACTTCCCTGCGGCGATGATCACATCGTCCCGCTGGACTATTACCAGGCATCCCAATCGAGGATTCGGGCGAATCTCCGTCGCTTGAAATCGACCGGTGAGGTCGTGTGGGCAGCATTCACGCCAGGCGCCAGCGACATTTTCACCGACGTGGCATGGCGCGACGGGCATCTGGTCGCGCGGACCTAG
>JBEKLB010000255.1:0-9565 GCA_050010415.1 Bryobacteraceae bacterium
ATCATTGCGCTGGATTCAAAGGCCGGCAAGGTGGTGACGCACGGCTGGCAGGAAGCGACGAACTTCACGGCCGAGGAGGTTGTCCGGCAGTTGGAGCCGTTTTGTTCCGGTTTCCTCTGCACCTATGTCGATAAGGAAGGCATGCTCGAAGGGACGGATCTGGATTGGTTCCGGCGGCTGCGCGCGGCCACAACCCACGAACTAACCGCAGCCGGCGGCATCACTACGATCGAGGAGATCCAGGAACTACACCAGCTCGGGATTCATGCCGCGCTCGGGATGGCGATTTATACCGGACGCCTGAATCTCGAGGAACTCGCGCTACTCCACAAATAGCTCGCTCGGGTGCTCCACCCAATAGTCGGGCTCCCAGCGCGCCATTTGCTCGCGCTGCCCATAGCCCCACAGCACCGCGCAGGTTTTCACGCCGGCTCTCTTACCGGCTTCCATGTCGGTTGGTGAGTCGCCGATGAACAGGCAATCCTGGGGCTTCACGCCGAAAACATCCAGCGATGCGAGGATAACGTTTGGTTCGGGCTTGGCGGGGAATCCATCGGTGCCCTGCACATGCTGGAAGTAAGGAAGGAGCCCAAACATTTCGAGCACTGCGCGTGTAGTGGGGGTTCCCTTGGTTGTCGCCGTGGATTTCCTGCCAGGCAGAGCCGCGAGTGCCTCCGCGATGCCCGGATAGGGCTTGGTGGCCGTGTGACCACGCGCCAGGTATCGCGTGCGATAGTCGGCGATCATCCCATCCATCTGCTCGCGCGATCGACCCGGAAAAAGATCCTGGAAAAGATCGTACAGGTGACGGCCGATGTACGTCCGCAGGAATTGTTCGCTGACGTCGTCCTGCGTGGTGCCGGCCAGGACGCCTTGAATGGCCCCGCAAATGTCCGCTGCGGAGTCGAGCAGAGTCCCGTCTACGTCGAAGAGGTAGACGGGAAATTGGGGAATCACTCTGGTATGAGGCGCTTCTAAGCGGGCTGTGGGCCGCCCAGCAATCCGGGAACTGAGGGTTTACCGCCCTCCGGCCGAAGCACTTGCTGCTTCTCGCCGTCGTTCGGAGGCATGGTCTTGGGGCGTGCGGGAGTTGTCAGAATTCCGCCTTCGATCAATACCCGGACCTCCGCGCCATCCAGGACTTCGCGTTCGAGCAGCGCTTCAGCGATCCGGGCCAGACCTTCCGACCTTTCTTCGATGATCTTGCGAGCGCGGTCATAACCTTGATCCACCAGCTTACGAACCTGCTCGTCGATCAGGATCGCCGTGGCTTCGCTATAATCGCGATGCTGAGCGATCTCGCGGCCCAGGAAGATCTGCTCTTCCTTTTTGCCGAAGCTCATGGGCCCCAGGTCGCTCATGCCCCACTCGCAAACCATCTTGCGAGCCATGTCGGTGGCGCGTTCGATGTCGTTGCCCGCACCGGTGGTGATGTGGTGCATGAAAATCTCTTCGGCGATGCGGCCAGCCATCAAAATAGCGAGCTGCGCCTCCAAATACCCCTTGTTGTAGGAGTGCTTGTCGTCAATGGGCAACTGCATGGTCAAGCCCAGAGCCATGCCTCGCGGAATGATGGTGACCTTATGCAGCGGATCCGCTTCGGGAAGCATGGCCGCCACCAGCGCGTGCCCGGCTTCGTGATAAGCCGTGTTGCGCTTCTCTTCGTCGGTAATGACCAGCGACTTGCGCTCCACGCCCATCATGACCTTGTCCTTGGCCAGCTCAAAATCGAACTGAGTTACCACCTTGCGATTTTGGCGCGCGGCAACCAGCGCGGCTTCGTTCACCAGGTTGGCAAGATCGGCGCCCGCAAAACCAGGCGTTCCGCGTGCAACCACGCTCAGATCCACATCGTCGGCCAGAGGTGTCTTCTTGGTATGAACGCGGAGGATCATCTCACGGCCTCGGACGTCCGGACGGCCAACTACCACGCGCCGGTCGAAACGGCCTGGGCGCAACAGCGCTGGATCCAGAACATCGGGACGATTGGTCGCCGCCACCAGGATCACGCCTTCGTTGGATTCAAATCCGTCCATCTCTACCAGCAATTGATTCAGCGTCTGCTCGCGCTCGTCGTGGCCGCCGCCTAAACCAGCGCCACGATGCCTGCCAACGGCGTCGATTTCATCGATGAAGATGATGCACGGCGCGTTCTTTTTGCCCTGCTCGAACAGATCGCGCACGCGGCTGGCGCCCACGCCGACGAACATCTCCACAAAGTCCGATCCTGAAATGGAGAAGAACGGAACGTTGGCTTCGCCCGCGATAGCGCGCGCCAGCAAAGTTTTGCCGGTTCCGGGAGGTCCGATGAGCAGAACACCTTTGGGAATGCGACCGCCGAGTTTCTGAAATTTCTGCGGCTCGCGCAGGAACTCGATGATCTCCTGCAGCTCTTCCTTGGCCTCTTCCACGCCCGCTACATCCTTGAACGTCACTTTCTTCTGCTGCGACGAATGCAGCCTCGCGCGGCTCTTACCAAAACTGAGCGCCTTGTTGCCGCCACTCTGCATTTGCCGCATCATGAATATCCAGAACGCCAGCAAGAGCACAAATGGAATGGCGTTGATGAGGATGGAAACCCAACCGCCGCCCGCTTCCTTGTTGTAGTGGATGTCCACGCCCTTGGCGAGCATGGCGTCGTCCAGATTCTGGTGGACGTTCGGGATTACCGCGTGCAGCTCCTGATTATCGTCCTTGTAGGTGCCGTGCAGATCGTTGCCGCTGATGCTCACCTGCTTGATCTTGCCCGCGTTCACATCGTTCATCAACTGCGTGTACGAGAGTTGCGCGTCGGGGCGGGACTTGGTGGTATGCACGACGGTCCAAAACAGCACCACAACCACGATGATGACCACCCAAAATATGGCGGTCTTGAAATTTGAATTATTCATGCCTTCTCCCTACACGTGGGGCAACAATGCCTAATCACTTGGACGCTACAGCGGCTCGGATCGATTCGAAAGTTCGCGTCCCGTCTCAGCCACCTGGAGGACTGAGCGGCTCTCGGGCCCTGGCGCAAACTCAGCGGCCGCCCCGAAGCGCCTGGCCCAAACGATGATTTCATTATAGGTAATAATCGGCCAGATCCGCCGTTCCCACAAGGGTATACGGGCTTCCTGGAAGAAAAACTTGATCTTTTCCGGCTTGGATTGCCCCACTCTTCGGTACTGGTCACCTGGTCTCCAGTTACGCAGCTCCAGGCTGGATGCGCTTTTGTCCCCGCCGAAACGCTGCCAGTCCAGTTCATTCACCACTGTAGCACAGGGCCGCCCGGACCTATCCTGATGAAGACTCGCCGCTTCTTTCTCTAATATCTGCAATGTAATACGGTTGCCGGAGCCGGGGAGTTCCACCGATCCAGGGACTTTGAGCGGCAGCTCAAAATCACACTCCGGGCGGCGTCCGTAGCCGGGCGGAGCAATCCGGATCCACTCGAAGGACCGGAAGACGTCCAGGCCGGGCAGTTGAAAACGGTCGCTGCCACTCTGGGACCGTGCCATTCGGAGGATGCGTTCTATGTGGGCGAAATCCAGGGAACGGTGATCGCCTTTGACCAGGGCTACGGCCTGGCGGATTCGTCTTCGAGCGAGCGCGGGCGGAACGTCGGCAAGCTCGGTGACAGCGATCACCTGGGGTTGGGGGTTTGGGGTTGGCAGCCTGCGGTACAGTTCAGCGTCCCAATAAGCCTCTTCGTCGCGGGCGAGTGTGGCGAGGTTCGCCAAAGCGGTGTCGAGTTGGGGGTTGAAGTTGTCACGCAGGAGTGGCAGGATCTCGTGGCGCAGGCGGTTGCGAGCGTACGTGCGATCCTGATTGGTCTGGTCTTCGCGCCAGGCGATTTCACGCTGGCGCAACCAGGCTTCGATTTCGCTGCGATCGATTTCAAGCAGTGGCCGAACGATTCCCTCGCTCGTCTCAGGCAAAATCCCCGAGAGTCCGGTTAGGCCGGAGCCGCGCAGAATCCGATAGAGCACCGTCTCGGCTTGATCCGATCGTGTGTGGCCGGTGGCTACCCGATCCACGACGCCGGACGCCATCAGCTCGCTGAAAAAGCCGTGGCGCACGTTGCGAGCGGCTTCTTCGAGATTGCCGTCCATGGACGGAACGTCAGTTTGTCGAAGGTGGAACGGAAGCCCGAGTTCCTCGGCAAGCTTTTCCACGAACTCGGCATCGGCGGTCGAATCCGTGCCGCGAATTCCGTGGTTGATGTGAATCACGCTGAGCCGCAGATTCCAGCGCGGTGCCAGCTCGCGCAAAGCGTGCAGCAAAAACACCGAATCCGCACCACCCGACACCGCGGCACCGACGCGTTGTCCGGCTTCGAACATGCGGTGCCCTGCGATAAATTCGGCTACGCGATCGAGCATCAATTTGACCTGCCTCGGTTTCTCAGCGCTTACCTTAGAACTGCACGTCCATCTCGCATGCTTGGCGTTCGTACTGAACCAAGGACCAAAAGTATCCACCGGACTTGAGCGCAAGTTGGTCGAGTATCGCCGAGAGCGGAACGCCCTGGGTGTGAACTTCGAATGGTTGCCACTCCTCGGGCCTTTGCCCAAGCACTATCTCCATGTGGGGCATAATACAATGATTTTTCTTAAGCCAAGCGCTCACCTCAGGGATTTGATCTACGCTACCTTCATCAAATCTTGATGGGTTCTTTCCATCAAATCTACGAACGCGGACGTTCACCAGGGGCAACGGATTTCCGGCTAGGAAATGAACGGAGCCGGAGGGGGTGGCCGTCCACCTGTAGCTCGGATCAGCTGCAACGATCGCATCAAATACCTGATTGAGCGTCCCGTGTTTGAGTGAGATGTTGACTGGTACTGGGTTACTGTCGCCAGCCACGCTCCTTCCAGATAGGCCGATGACAACGTGGTATTTCTGTGCAAGCCTAGCCAGCTCATTCTTTACAAACTTGGTCTCGATTTTCAGGTCATCGACCGGGATCGCGGACGGAGCAACAGTTTGCCCTTCAGCCGCCGTGAGCAGGATAAGCGTTGCAAGCGCGCTGCTTGTTAATCCCCTGATGATCTGCGCTCTCCTTTAAAAGAACTCGTTAATGGGCCGCGGTTCTGGCGCCCGCCGCTCGCCGCCGGCGTCCGCTGATCAAATAGACCGCAGCCCGCAGTTCTATGAGCGGATCATCGGAGGGATCGATTCCATCCACGCGCGGGATTGGATCGAAGATGGTCCATTGCTGCTCGTGCGCATTGTTTGGGACCGCTGCGGTTAGCGCGATCGCGCCGAGATCCATTTGAGCGCGATCCTCGGGCCATTGCTCCGTCGCATCGTTCACGTTATCGCCCTGGTTCGGCAATTGAACCACGACACGCAACGTGATTGGCCCTTTGGCGATTCTTTCCGCCAGTTCATCGAACAGATAGTTCTCGCCTTTGGCAGCGGCCGCGGCGTCGCTCAGATGATCGACACCGGCTTCGGGCACGATCCGATAACGTCCATAGCGGCTCTGGCCATCTTTATTTGTGAAACGCAAGGCCGTGATGCCGAAGAATTGTTCGCGCGCGAAGCTGGACGGAGCCGGCTTCGGCAACTGTACAAATGCGAGGGTCTTGGGATGGCTGCCGAGGAATGCCTCGAGCGGCGATCCGGCGATCTTGGTTGGATCACTGGCCGCCAGCGCGCGCAGAAATTCCAGAAACTCCTGGCCATTCCTGGCCGGAAATCCATTGGCCGAATGAGCAATGATGTCGGTGTGAACGCGCTCGGCCATTTGGAAGCGAATGGCACATCCTTTAGGAACAGCGTTGGGATTGGGATCGGGGATCAGAGGCAGGCCCGTGGCATCTGAAAAACGAACCCATACTGGTGTCGACTCGCGATTCATGTGGGGCGCGCGAGTGAGCGTCGCGGCGGCGGGCGTGGGCTGGAACGTTCCCGTCAGCAGGATGCCTTTGGCATGAGCGGGCCGAAAGCCGGGGTGAAGTCCGAAGATGGTGTCGAACTGCTTGAGCAGATCCTGACTTAGCGCAATGAGTTTCTCGTCGGTTGGGAGTGGCATACTTTTCTCATTGTCCCACCGCGCGCCGCAGTTGATCTGCGGAAAGACGAGCTTCCCCGGTGATGGTCAGCCACAGCCGGCCGGCGCCACCGTCGGCGAACTGCACACTTTCGATGCTGACCGCATTTCCGATCTCAGCCGGCAGTCTCGATTTCAAATCGGTTAATTTTTGCACGGCTGATTGGACGCCGGCAGCGATTTTTTCGCGCAGCGAATCGCCCACGGAATCCGAGCGCAGCACTTCGCCCAGTGAGCCGTCGGCATCGATCTTGCGGACTTCGGCGTCGATGGCAATGTCGTTCTCTTCCACCGATGGCGTCAGGTTCACTTCGATTACGGCGTGGCCGCCTACCAGCCTCTTCGCGATCTGTTTGCCAAACGCCTTTACGCAGGCGAAGCGCTCGAAATTCACGTTCGCGGTCAGCAGGCCGGATGGCGCCGCGGGAGCAATGGCGGCCCGCTCCACCGAGAGCCGGTCGGCACAGCGGTCGCTCCGATTGAGTTGAGCGCTGAGAACGGGTGTGAAATGTTCCTGCAGGTCGCCCAGATCGGCGGTAAGAACCACGGCAAAAGTTCCGGATGGCATCGGCGAAACGGTGCCCCAGATTGTGATATCCACCGGTTGTTGATCCAGCTTGACTGTCGTCTTCACCGGCGGAATCTTAAACGTGGTCTGGGCCTGAGCCAGGCACATCACCGCGAAAAGCATTCCAATTGGCACACGCATGCCTTCAAGGTGACGCGGCCTCTTCCTGGGCGGTTTCAACTTCAGCCGGTTTCAACTTCCACGCTTTGTCGCGACGTGTGTCACCGGTTCCAAACCGCTTTTCACGATGGCGGGGATGGCCTGTGGCGCCGCCAGGAACTTGAGGAGTGATTCAGACGCATCCGGATTCCTTGAGCCCACGGCGATGCCGGCGGAGAACACGGTGACCTTCTGAACCTCCGTCGGCAGCGGCCCGACGTAGTCGATGCCTTTCACTGGCAGCAACTCGCTGATCTGTTGGAAGCCGATCTCAGCATCTCCCCGCGCCACCACGGCGCCGACCGGCTCACTCGCAATTCTCTTGCTCTTACCCGCCATCTGGCGAGCGATCCCGAGGCGCTCGAACATCTCGGTAGAAAGATAGACGCCGCTCGCGCTGTCGGAATATGCGACCGACTTCGCCTCGAGCAATGCACGTTTCAGCGCGCCGAGGGTGCCGATATCCGGCTTGTGCGCTCCAGCCCGCACAGCCATGCCGATGCTGGACCGCACCAGATCCACGCGGCTATCTGGCCGAACTTTGCCTTGTTTCACCAATTCGTCCAGCGCGGGACGCGCCAGGATCACGATGTCCACCGGCTCGCCACGCTCGAGCCGCATGGGAATGGAGTCTGGCGCGTTCCCCATGGAAGCTCCGTATGAAGTAACGATCTTGTTCTGGCTGGAGCGCTCGAACTGAGGGACGAGCTCCTGATAGGCGGCGGTAAAAGCGCCCGAGGTCATGACTCGGATCTCTGCGCCCGAGGTAGCACCCAGACAAAAGAACAGTGCCAGGGCCGTAGATTTCATAACGCGACTCATTACTTGTTATTTTGACTCAGGACAGCGCATGCGATTCTGGATCACCAAAAATAGCGAATTACCGGTTCGCGAACAACTGGTGCGCCAGGTATTGCTTGGCATTCTCAGTGAGGATCTGCCGTCGGGCCACAAGTTGCCGAGCGTCCGCGCGGTGGCGCGCCGCCATCAAATCCACTCCAACACGGTAAGCGCCGCGTATCACGATCTGCTGGAGCAGGGCTGGCTGGAACTGCGCCGCGGCAGCGGGCTATACGTGCGGCCGCTCGCGTCCTCGGGCGATGGCCAGCTCGATCACCTTCTTTCCACGCTGCTCCAGGTTGCGCGCCGCCAGAACTACGAGCCCGAGGAAGTGCTGCAGCGGCTCGAACATATGGTTCATCCGTCGCCCTACCAGCGGATACTCATCGCGGAGGATGAACCGGCCATGCGCGAAATTCTGCATGCCGAGCTCACTCAAGCGCTCACTGTACCCGTCGAGTTTCATTCGGAAGGCGCGCAACCGGGCCGTTCGCTCGTCGTGGCGCTGCCGACGCGCGCAGCCAAAATCCGGCGGCAACTGCCTCGCGGAATTCCGTGCATCGCTCTCCGCCTGCGCTCCGTGCGAGCCTCTATCGAAGGGCAGGCGAAGCCGTCGTCCGACACCGTAATCAGCATCGTTTCGCGATCCGCGGAGATCCGGCTGTGGTCGCGCGCCATGCTGATCGCGGTCGGTCTGGATCCCGATTCTTTGTCGGAAATCGATGCCACCAGGCACGGCTGGCAGGAGCGCCTGGCTCGCAACGCGTTGGTTGTTGCGGATGTTATCGCAGCGCGCGAGCTTCCGGCCGGTTCTGAGCCCCGTGTATTTCGCGTCATTGCCGACTCCTCCATCGCCGAGCTCAAGCAGTTTTGTGAGGTTTGACGGGGTGTGTGACGGTCTCATTTGTGACGCTAGGGAAAGTGCCACAAGCGAGGCCTTGCACCGGCCGTTTGAGCCTTACTCTGGTCTGACCATGCAACCTATATTTCGCTCGTTTGCTTTTTGCATATTGGCAGCCTGGGCTCCGCTCTATGCCGCCGACAACATTAACGCTCGCTGGCTCGATTTGTGCCACGTCGCATCCGGCCACCAGCTCAACATCACAACCTCGGATGGGAGGACGGTCAGCGGCTCCTGCGCTTCCACCGATGCCGACGGGCTCTCGCTCAAGTCCAACCAGCAGGTCATCAAAATCGCACGTGCCACTCTTACCCGCATTCAGATGTATCAACCCGGCAACGGCCATCATCTGGCGGATCTGGGCAACGGTATGGCGAAGAGCTTTCGGCAAGGCTTCGGCTGGTTATTTTCGCCCGCCGCGCCTTTGGGGCTGATCACCATCCCCGCCACGGTTGCCTGGGGCGCGGTGTCTGCTCCCTTCTGCCTGCTCGGCGACTTAGGCGACAACGGCCCTACCAGGCAGGACATTAAGGTCACCGATTGAATCGGCATAAGCCTCCGGGTTTGGATGTGATAGCATCTGGAGTTCAAACCCAACCCGGAGGTTTCCATGCGTTCCATCCTAGCCAGCTTAGTTCTGACACTCGCTGTGAGCACGGCGTGGTCCCAGCAACCGGCGCAGCCCACCAAGACTTACGCTTCTTCGGCCGACGTGGCCGCGCTCCTCGCCAAAGCCAAGGCCGATCACAAAGCCGGCCAGCCCCTGGTTGCGGAACGGATCCTGACCCTGGCCCCATACGCAGCCAGTCTGGAATACCGAACTGCGGTGGGCCCGGCCGCCGTTCATGAGAAGGAAGCCGAGATGTTCTATGTAATCGAAGGCTCGGCAACATTGATGACTGGCGGCAAGCTCGCGAACGAAAAGCGAACCAATGCCGAAAACCTCACGGGCACGGCGATCGAAGGTGGGAAGTCGCAGGCCGTGGCCAAGGGCGATTTTGTGATCGTCCCGGAAAACACGCCGCACTGGTTCAGCGCCATCGACGGCACCATCGTT
>JBEKLB010000256.1:0-12221 GCA_050010415.1 Bryobacteraceae bacterium
GATGGTCAACTTCAACGTCTATGCGCTGGCCGGCGACGGCTGCATGATGGAAGGCGTGAGCGGCGAAGCGGCCTCGGTGGCGGGACATCTGAAGCTCTCCAACCTGTGCTGGATCTACGACAACAACCACATTACGATCGAGGGCAACACGTCCCTCGCGTTCAGCGAGGATGTCGCCACACGGTTTCTGGGCTATGGCTGGAACGTGTTGCGGGTGGGCGACGCGAACGATCAAGAGATGGTTGCACGGGCGCTGCGCACCTTTCACTCGACCGTTGACCGGCCGACCATTATTATTATCGACAGCCACATTGCGTATGGCGCTCCGCACAAACAGGACACCAGCGCGGCGCACGGCGAGCCGCTGGGTGAGGACGAGATCCGGCTCACCAAGCGCAATTATGGCTGGCCGGAAGACGCAAAATTCCTGGTGCCGGACGGCGTGTACGATCGTTTCCAGGAGCACTTAGGCCAGCGCGGCCGCCAGGCGCGCGATGCATGGATGGTGCGGTTCGGCGAGTACGGCAAGCAGTACCCGGAACTGGCGCGCCATCTGGTACAAATCCAGAAGCGTGAGCTGCCGGATGACTGGGATGCTGAAATCCCAACCTTCCCCGCCGACGCCAAGGGGATGGCCGGCCGGGACGCGTCGGGCAAAGTGGAAAACGCCATCGCGAAGAAGCTGCCGTGGCTGATCGGAGGCGCCGCCGATCTGGCGCCGTCCACAAAAACCAGATTGACATTCGAGGGCGCCGGCGATTTGGAAGCCAACAACTATGGCGGACGCAATATGCATTTCGGCATCCGCGAGCACGCCATGGGATCGATTCTCAACGGGCTATCGCTCTCCAAGCTGCGGCCGTTCGGCTCCGGCTTTCTGATCTTCAGCGACTACATGCGGGCGCCCATCCGTCTGAGCGCGCTGATGGAGCTTCCTGTCATTTTCATCTACACGCACGATTCCATCGGCGTCGGCGAGGATGGTCCCACGCACCAACCGGTGGAACAACTGATTTCGTTGCGGGCCATACCGGGGCTGATCGTGCTGCGGCCGGGCGACGCCAACGAAGTGGCCGAAGCATGGCGCGTGATCGTGAAGTTGCGTCATGAACCGGCCTGCCTGATCCTGTCGCGTCAGAACATGCCGACGTTTGACCGCTCCAAGTACGGGAAGGTCTCGGGCGTGGCCTACGGTGCTTATGTACTGGCCGACCCGCCGGAAGGAAAACCCGACGTGATTCTGATCGGCACCGGCAGCGAGGTTTCACTCAGCGTGGATGCTTACGAAAAACTTACTCAGGAAGGGATAAAAGCGCGCCTGGTCAGTATGCCTTCCTGGGAGCTGTTCGAGCAGCAATCCTACGAGTATCAGAACGCGGTGCTTCCGCCGCGCGTGCAGGCCCGGGTTTCGGTGGAGCAAGCGTCGGTATTTGGCTGGGACCGCTATGCCCGCCGCCGTATCGGTATGCATACCTTCGGCGCTTCGGCGCCGCTCAAAGAGTTGCAAAAGAAATTCGGCTTCACCCCGGACGCTGTAGCCGCCGCCGCCAAAGAAGAGCTGGCAAAGGCACAATAGAAGCAGAGCGGGCGCATCTCCAGTGTCGGGTGGTCCGTCTAACGTTTTTGACAAAACGACTTTGACAGCGAGTTTGACAACGACGAGAGGAGTTACGAAGTGACCAATACCATGAGTGCCACCATACCTACATCCGCAACCGGGACCGCCAATCCGTTGCAGGAGCTTCGCAAGTTCGGCCAATCCGCCTGGTTGGATTACATCCGGCGCAATCTGATTTCGAGCGGCGAGCTGAAGCGCCTGGTGGATGAGGACGGGCTGGGCGGCGTGACTTCCAATCCGGCCATCTTTGAAAAGGCCATCACTGGCAGCACCGACTATGCCGAAGCGCTGGTGGAACTGCAGAAGCGCAAAGACCTGGACGCGATGGGCGTGTACGAAATCATCGCCATCAAAGACATCCAGGACGCCGCCGACATCCTGCGGCCGGTGTACGACGAAACCAAGATGCGCGATGGCTACATGAGCCTGGAAGTTTCTCCGTTTCTCGCCGGCGACACCGAAGGCACGCTGAAGGATGCGCGTCGTTTGTGGAAGGCCGTGAATCGGCCCAACCTGCTGGTGAAAGTGCCGGCCACGCACGCCGGGATTCCCGCCATCGAGCAGCTGATCAGCGAAGGCATCAACGTCAACGTGACGCTGCTGTTCGCGCAGGACATGTATGAGAAGGTGGCGCTGGCTTATATCGCCGGGTTGCAGAAGTACGTGGCGGCGGGCGGCGATCCGAGCCATGTATCGAGCGTCGCGAGCTTTTTTATCAGCCGCATCGACAGCATGGTGGACGCGATCGTCAAGGCCAAGTTGAAATCGAGCTCCGATCCGAAGGAGCAGGCGCTGCTCAAGAGCCTGCCCGGCAAGGTTGCCATTGCGAACGGCAAGCTGACGTATCAGCGCTACAAAGAAATCTTCTCCGGCCCGGATTGGGATGCGCTGGCCAAGAAAGGCGCGCAGACGCAGCGCGTTCTGTGGGCCAGCACCAGCACCAAGGATCCGACGTACTCAGACGTGCTGTATGTGGAAGAGTTGATCGGGCCCGACACCGTGAACACCATGCCGCCGCAGACGCTGGAAGCGTTCCGCGATCATGGCACCCCAAAGGCGAGTCTGGAGGCGAACCTGGACGCCGCCAAGCTGACCATGGACACGCTGGAAGCGGTCGGCATTTCGATGAAGAAAGTCACCGACGACCTGGTGACCCAGGCAGTGAAGCTGTTCGCGGAGCCGTTCGACAAGCTTTTGAACGCGGTCGACGCCAAGTGCAAGTTCGTCGCGCAGGCCGAAGTGGACGCTCAGACCACCACGTTGCCTGAGGGCCTCGGCGCGAAGCTGGCGGAAGCTATCGACGATTGGAAAATGACGGGCAAAGTGCGGCGCTTGTGGGCGCACGATGCGAAGCTGTGGACCGGAACCGATGAAAGCAATTGGCTGGGCTGGCTCAGCATCACAGAGGACCAATTGGCGCACAAGCAGCACCTGGAAGACGTCGCCAAAGATGTGAAGGCGGCGGGGTTCAAGCACGCGCTGCTGCTCGGCATGGGTGGGTCCAGCCTGTGTCCGGAAGTTCTGAGGATGACTTTCGGGAAGATCGATGGGTTCCCGGAACTGCACGTACTGGATTCCACCGATCCCGCTCAGGTGAATGCGATCGAAAGCAAGGTGGACCTGGCGAACACGGTCTTCATCGTTTCGAGCAAGTCCGGCACGACGCTTGAGCCCAACATATTCAAGCAATATTTCTTCGATCGCGTGGAGCAGACACTGGGTAAGGGCAAGGCCGGTGCGCGATTCATCGCCATCACCGACCCCGGCTCGAAGTTCGAACAGGTGGCGCAGGCCGACGGGTTCCGGCACATCTTCCACGGGGATCCGAGTATTGGCGGACGGTACTCGGCGCTTTCGGATTTCGGCATGGTTCCGGCGGCGGTGATGGGGATGGATGCGCTGCGCTATCTGGATCGCGCCGACGTGATGGCCATCGCGTGTTCGTCGTGCCTGCCGGTGGATAAGAACCCCGGCGTGCAACTCGGGCTGGTGCTGGGAGTGGCGGCCAAGAGCGGACGCGATAAGGTGACGCTGGTCACTTCACCTGGAATTTGGGACTTTGGGGCCTGGCTGGAGCAGTTGCTGGCCGAGTCCACGGGGAAGGAAGGTAAGGGGATTATCCCGGTGGATGGCGAAGCGCTCGGCGCGCCGGAAGTTTACGGGAACGATCGCTTGTTCGCTTATATTCGCCTGGAGAATGGCGCGGACCCGGCGCAGGACAAAGCCGTGGAAGCGCTGGCGAAGGCGGGGCATCCGGTGGTACGGATCGCGTTGTCCGACATTTACAACCTGGGCCAGGAAATGTTCCGCTGGGAAATTGCGACGGCGGTGGCTGGTTCGGTGATCGGGATTAACGCGTTCAATCAGCCGGACGTGGAAGCGAGCAAGCTGGAAACGCGCAAGCTGACGTCGGAATACGAAAAGACCGGCTCACTGCCGGCTGAGAGTCCGATTCTTTCAGACAGCGGCATCGATCTTTTCACGGATCAGGCAAACGCGGCGGCACTGGTTTCGGCGGCAGGCTCGGACAAGACCCTGGTCGGATATTTGCGCGCGCATCTGAATCGCTTGCAAGCGGGCGATTACTTTGCGCTGCTGGGCTACGTACAGATGAACGAGGGGCATGAGAAGACGCTGAAGAGTATCCGGATGGGCGTGCGCGACAAGAAGAAGGTCGCGACCTGCCTGGGTTTCGGTCCGCGGTTCCTGCATTCGACGGGGCAGGCTTACAAAGGCGGCCCGAATAGCGGCGTCTTCCTGCAAGTGACTTGTGACGACCAGGCCGACCTGGCGGTGCCGGGACAGAAGTTCACGTTTGGCGTGGTGAAGGCGGCGCAGGCTCGCGGCGATTTTCAGGTGCTGGCGGATCGCAAACGGCGCGCGTTGCGGGTGCATCTGCACGACGTGGAGAGCGGGCTGGCGGCGTTGCAATCGGCGATAGCGAAAGCGTTGAGTTCGTAATACAAGAAAGGTGGAGAATGCAGCTCGCAGAAGACATCTCTTCTAAGGGAATTCTCGGCGCCGGCCGTCCAGGCGATCCGTGCGTGATGGTGATCTTTGGAGCGTCGGGAGATTTGACCAAGCGCAAACTCATCCCGGCGCTCTACAATCTTGCCAAAGACAACCTGTTGTCCAAGGAGTTCGCTCTGGTGGGATTCGCGCGCAACGAGCTGACCAGCGAGCAATTCCGCGACGAGATCGGCAAGGAGATCGGCGAGTTTGCCACCACCACCATCGATCCGGATCTATGGCACTGGTTCTCCCGGCGAATCTATTATCTTTCGGGAGATTTTGCCGCGCCGGAGGCCTACCAGGCGCTGGGGGAACTGCTGCAGACCATCGACAAAGAGCATGGGACGCGCGGCAATTACTTTTACTATCTAGCCACCGCTCCCGCTTTCTTCGGACCCATCATTACGCAGCTGGGGAACGCCGGCTTAGTGAATGAGAACCACTGCTGGCGGCGCGTGATTATCGAAAAACCGTTCGGCCACGACTATGAATCGGCGATTGCTCTGAACAAAGAAATTCGCAAGGTCCTTGATGAGAAGCAGATCTATCGCATCGATCATTACCTGGGCAAAGAGACGGTGCAGAATATTTTGGTATTCCGCTTCGCCAACGGTATTTTCGAGCCGATCTGGAACCGGCGTTATATCGACCATATTCAGATCACGGTGGCCGAGACGGTGGGAGTGGAACAGCGCGGCACGTACTACGAAAAAGCGGGCACGCTGCGGGACATGGTGCCGAATCACATCTTCCAGCTGATCTCGCTTACGGCCATGGAGCCGCCCGTGTCCTTCGACGCCGACGTAGTTCGCGACGAACAGGCCAAGATCCTGAAGGCGTTGTCTCCCATGGCGGATGAAGACGTGCTTACGCGCACCGTTCGCGGCCAATATGGCGAGGGCATGGAAGGCGGCGCCAAGGTTCCAGGTTATCGATCCGAGGCGTACGTGGCGCCGGATTCGCGCACCGAGACTTTCGTTGCCATGAAACTGTTCATTGACAACTGGCGCTGGGCGGACGTGCCGTTCTATCTGCGCACCGGAAAGAGGCTGCCGCAGCGCTCCACAAAAATCGTGATTCAGTTCAAGCGCGCGCCGTTCGTGCTGTTTCGCAAAACGGCCGTCGATAAGCTGGAACCGAACCGCCTGGTTTTGCACCTGCAGCCGGATGAAGGCATCAAGCTGAGCTTCGGCGCCAAGATACCCGGCCCGGTGGTCCAGATCGGCGATGTGGAAATGAACTTCAACTACACCGATTATTTCAACGCCACGCCGCAGACCGGGTACGAGCGCTTGCTGTACGACTGCATGCTCGGCGACGCCACGCTGTTCCAGAGATCCGACATGGTGGAGACGGCCTGGCACGTGGTGGCCCCCATCCTGGACGTGTGGGAGGCTTTGCCCCCGCGCCGTTTTCCCAACTACGCGGCCGGAACGTGGGGGCCGCATGAGGCCGACGAAATGCTCACTAAGGACCATCGCCACTGGAGCAATGAATAAATGATCCTGGCGGGTGACATCGGCGGCACCAACACTCGTCTTGCATTTTTCGAAGGAACGCCGGATCGCCTGCAGCCGGTCGAAATCGAGATCTATCCCAGCCCGCAATTTTCCGGGCCGGCTGAGATCGTTCGCAAGTTTCTTGGCACGCATCCGCACGCTGTGGACGCGGTTTGTTTCGGGCTGCCCGGCGCCGTGGTGCATGGCCGGGTGGAAACCACCAATCTGCCTTGGGTGGTGGACGCGCACCAGATGGCCACTGATCTGGGCCTGGCCAAGATTGAATTGATCAACGATCTGTTTGCCAACGCGCACGGAATCGCACTGCTCGAAGAGTCCGATTTTGTGGTGCTGAATCCGGGCGTCGCGGGCAGCACGGGAAATCGCGCGTTGATCTCCGCGGGCACCGGCTTGGGCGAGGCGGGATTGTACTCCGACGGCCAGGGCGGCCTGCATCCGTTTCCCTCCGAAGGCGGCCACGCCGATTTCGCCGCGCGCAACGAGCTGGAATTGGATCTGCTGCGTTATCTGATGGGACGCTTCGAGCATGTCAGTTATGAGCGCGTGCTCTCGGGGCCGGGGCTGCACAACATCTATTTGTTTTTGCGCGAAACCGGACGCGGCGAGGAGCCGGCCTGGCTGGCTGAGCAGATCGCGCAGGGTGATCCTTCCGCGGCGATCTCGAAATCGGCGCTCGAAGGCACGTCCGCCATTTGCGTTCAGGCTTTGGATATTTTCGTGACGCTGTATGGCGCCGAAGCGGGCAACCTGGCGTTGAAGATGCTTGCCACGGGCGGCGTGTATGTGGGGGGCGGTATAGCGCCGAAGATCATCCGAAAGTTAAGCAGCACCGCGTTTATGAAGGCATTCAGCGCCAAGGGCCGGGTGGGCAGCGTGTTGAAAGATATTCCGGTGCGAGTGATTACCAACGATAAGACCGCGTTGCTGGGAGCGGGGCGCGTAGCGGCGCTCGCCAGCCTCCGCTAGAAGGCGATTCGCACGCTGAGCTGGATCTCGCGCGGCGTTTCGTTTAAGGGCGCCACCGCCGGAAAACCCGACGGATAGCCTTGCCGTCCGTAAGTTGCCACGCCAAATTCCGGATCGTTCAACTGAGCGTCGGGATTGCCGAGGTTCGCATGGTTCAGCAAATTGTACGCGTCGGCTCGAATGCGAAGCTGGCCCGCTTCACCCAGCCAGCCGAGATGAAATGCGCGAGCTAGCGAAAGATCGAAGCTGTAGAATCCGGGGCCGGTAAATGCATTGCGGCCGGTATTGCCGAGCGTGCTGGCGGCGGCTGGTCCGAAAGCCTGAGAGTTCAACAGCTGAACGCCGCCCGGAACGGCCACTGGATTCGCGAACACGGCTTGGCTCGGGAGCAGAACATTGGCGCGATTATCCAGAATTTCGCCTTCGCCGGGGATCACGGCCGAAGATCCGTAGACGGTGTAGGGCAATCCGGAACGGAAGGCCGCCAAGCCGCCCACCGTCCAATCGCGCAATAGAACGCCGGCTTTGGAGTGCGCGAAGGGCGCGGGAAGATTCCAGTAGGAGAAGATCACCAGATTCTGCCGTTGGTCGAAATCCGAATTTCCTCGGTCCGCATTGGGGTTGAACTGCTCGGAAAACGTAGAGCGCTGCTCGGATGTCTGACCGGTTTGAATACTGGTAAACGTCAAATTGAAAAAGTCGCCGATCAAAGGATCGCTCTGATTGTCGATGGAATGGCTCCAGGTGTAGGAGCCCTGGATTATGCCGCGCGAGTTCCGGTAGCGCAGCACAGTGGTCAGCGCGTTGTAGTCCGAGAAACCCTGGTTGGCCCGATATGCGATGTCCGGCAGATCGTTGTTATAGCGGCCGGCAAGCGTGGAGAAGCTGCGGTTGATGACGTCGGTAGTGATCAACGCTCTTCCATAAGCCCCCAGGCCGTTCACTTCGAGCGTCAGGTTCCCGGTGATCCGCTGCTCGACGCCGGCGAAGTAACTTTTTACGCGTCCGTTGCGGAGATCCGGATCGACGAGCGTCAGATCGGGGAAGGTGCTAGCCAGCGTCTGACCTTGGAAGGTTTCGAGTACGCTCGAGACGGGCGCGAGAAAGTTGGTGGGCCCAGGAGGCAATTGAAGGGTGGGCAGAATGAGATTGTTATCGCGAACGTTCTCCCAGAGATTATCGAAGGGCCGGTCGTAAAACGTGCCGAAGCCGCCGCGGAGCAATGTTCGTCCGGTCCCCAACAGGTCATAAGCGGCGCCCGCGCGGACCTCGAAATCGTTGCTCGATCGGAAGAGCTGCTGGCTGCCGGAACTGCTGGGAGAGACCAGAGACGCGCCCACCAGTTGCTGCGCGAGCGTATCGCCCGTGCCTAGCTGGACCAGCGAGTCCTTGGTTGACCCGGTGTTCTCTGGTCCGCCATAAAACTCGTAGCGGACGCCATAGTTCACCGTGAGACGCGGCGTGAGTTTGTAGGTGTCTTCAGCGAAAAGGAAATCCTGACCGTATTTGTAAGTGCGGTCGGAATCCGGTTGCTGAATGTTCGGCAGCGTTGTTCGGTCGATGGCTGCGCTAAAGAAACCGGGTTCGCCGAGAGCGAAATCGAGGATGTTGGAGAACGTGTACTGGCCATCTTGCCCGGCTGTGAGATAACCACTGGAACTGCGCCACAGCAAGCCGCCGCCCACCGTTACCAAATGCCGGCCGTGCGTCCAAATCAAGTTATCCAGGACTTCCCAACTGTCGTTGACGTTCTTGTAGGCGTAGAACGCCGCGCTGCCGGGGAGGGAGACGCCCGAATACTCCAAACCGTTCACGAAGTAGGTATCGTCGGTGGTCAGCGACGGAATCTGTGGGTGCGGACGGTTCCATCCCAAACCATCCGTGCTGTAACTCAGCCGCGCCTCGTTCGTGAGATTCGGCTGGAACGCATGAATATAAGTGCCCCCGGCCGCCACGGTGTTCTCGTGCAGGGCCGAGATGAAATCCTTGTAAGGGCTCCAAATGAAATCGGGCTCGGCCAGGCGATTGATCAGCACGCGGCCCATCAGCCGCTCCTTGCCGTCGGGCGTGTTGTAATCCAGCCGCTCGATGGCTAGCGTGCGATTCACGGCAACTGGAGGAGCCAACATTGCTACTTGCGTGAACGCGGTAGTGGCGGTCGTGATCACTGGACCGGGATAAGCGGTGAGCAATTGGCGCGCTAGCGAGTTCGGGTAGAAGGCGTTCAAATAGCTCAAAAAGTTCGTCGTGGGAAGATCAAATGGGTAAGGCGTCGCATCGCCTCGGCTTCGAAAATACTCATAGGCGCTGGAGAAAAACAGCCGATTCTTGAGCACCGGACCCCCCACGGAGAATCCGGGTTGATCCTGCTTATCATCGGTGCGCGCCGCGCCAATCAGATTCTGTTGGAAAGCATTGGCATTCAGGGCTTCGTTCTCCAAGTAGCGTTGGCAAGAAAGCCGGACGTTCGGCCGTATTCCGCGGAAAAATTGTTGGTGGAGATGCGGTATTCCTGAATCGCTTCGGGCGCGACGGTCACCAGTGGCCCGGTGATCAGATAGTTGTTGTTCTCGAGACCATCCAGCAAATAATTAGACGACGAAGGCCGCTGGCCGTTCACCGAAAGCCCCAGGCCTCGGCCGGTAGCCGAATCCGAAGTGACGCCCGGCTGCGTTGCTAAGAGCGAATAAACGTCGCGGCCTTCCAGCGGCAGATTGTTGATTTCATCGGAATCGATCACTTCCGATACGGTGGATTCCAGCGGCTGGGTCTTTCCCTTCTGCGCTTCGAACGATCCGGACTTGCTGGGATCGACGTCCGGACCGTAAAACGTGACGATGGTTTTTTGTCCCGGGAGAAAGACGCTCTTGTATTCGCCGGATTCCCAGACGTCGCTGAGCGGGCGCAGCCGGAAATCGAGCTCGATGCGCGCCGCTACGGTCAACTCCAGTTCCTGCACTTCCTGCGATTGATAGGCCGCGGCCGTCACGCGAATCTGATAGATCCCCGGCGACAAGAGCGGCAAGTAGTAATAACCGGATGCGTCGCTCACTGACGCGCCGGCCAGGTTGGTAACGGCGCTGGCAAAGAGGACGCTAGCCGCCGGGATGGGACGGCCGGTTACCGAATCCAGCAGTTGCCCGGAAATTAGCCCCTGGGTGGTTTGGCTGGTAGCGGCCGCGGCGCACAGCAGAAAGAGTAGGAAAGCTCTAAAGAGTGATGGCCGTAATGACGTAGTAAGATGCAGGTTACCATGAAGAAGAAGTGGAGGCACTGGGCCCTCTGCGCCGTTCTGGCGGTGGGAAGCGCGCTGGCCGCGCTGTCTCTGGGCGACATCCGCTTCTTCCAAATTCTGAACCTCAAGGCCTACGACGCACATTTCATCGTGCGCGATTTCCTGCGTGGCCGGCCCGCCATTTCCAACATCGTGATGCTGACGGCTGATAAAAAGGCCATGGACGCCTTCCCTGAATTGCGCGTGTTCTGGAACGAGCATTACGCCAACGCCATCCGCGCTGCCGGCCAGGCCGGCGCCAAGGTGATTGCTCTCGACTTGGCTTTTGGCGTCCCCATCGATCAGTGGGAGCCCAACGCCGATGAACTGCTGGCCGGCGCAGTGAGCACTTCTGGCGTTCCCGTGATCGTCGGCTACGTGTCCGAGCTCAATTCCAACAAGCAATCGCAATCCATTCCGGTCAATATGCTGGCCGCGGCGCTGGGACTGGGCGCGTTCGCGAATCTGACCAGCGACGACGACGATTTCATTCGTAATCAGGAACTGATGGAAGCCCCATCCGCCAATCCCGCCGACCCTCCACCCGCTCGCTCATTGGCCATGCGGACTGTCGAGAAATATATCGGCACCGATGCACAATTTCAGAAGGGCGCGCTATTGCTACAGAGCCAGGCGATACCCGTCTCCTCACGGCGCTCCATTGCCATCAATTACGCCGGCCCCCCCAATACCGTCCCCAGCGTTTCGCTGGCCGATTTCGAGGCCGCCGCGAAGGCTGGAAACCAGAACCAACTGCGGAAATGGGTGGAGGGCAAAATCGTGCTGGTGGGAACCGATTTTGTCGACGACCGCTTCGACACCCCGTTCTACACGCTTTTCAGCGGCTCCAAGTGGACCATGCCGGGCGTAGAGATTCACGCTAATACCATCCGCACCATCCTGGAGCGCCGGTATCTGCTGCCGGTTCCGCAATGGGTGCGAGTGCTCGCCCTGCTGCTGGCCACGGCCCTCACTGTGTTCGCTGCTACGTCTTTCATCGCCAGCCGCGCGGTCGGCTTCCTTCTGCTGGAGGTAGCCGCGATTCTTGCCGTCACCCATCTTACGTTCGAATGGGGCTTCATTCTATCGACTTCTGAAATTCTGCTGGCCACCTCGGTGTGCTTGATTGCCTCCGTGGTCTATCGCTTCGCGACCGAGGAAACGCGCGGCAATCTGTTTCATCGCGCGGTATCGCTGTTTGTGGGCAAACAACTGGCGTCGTCGCTCGAGGAGTCCGATTCGATTGGCTTGTCGGGGAAGCGCATGGAAGTGACCATCCTGTTCACCGATATTCGAGGCTTCACCGCTTTCACCGAGCAGGTGAGCGAAGAACAAGGGCCGGAAGTGGTGGTGCAGTTGCTGAACGAATACATGGCGATAATGGTGGGGATTATCGTGGTGTACCGGGGGCACGTCAACAAATTCATCGGTGACGGCATTTTGGCCGTGTTTTCGGACGACGATGAAGGCGTCGTGCCGGGCGATCATGCGCTGCGGGCGGTGCGTTGCGCCACCCGCATGGTAACGGCTCGCAGCCGCTTTGAGACTGGCGCCGGCATCCACACGGGCCCAGCAGTAGTGGGAAACGTCGGTTCCGCCGATAAAATGGAGTACACGGTTTTGGGTGACACCGTGAACCTGGCGTCTCGGCTGGAGAGCCTGAACAAGGAGCACCATACGAAGCTGTTGATGACGGGAACCACGCAAGCCAGGCTGGGCAGCCTGGTGGAAACGTCGCATTTGGGGCAAGCGCCGGTGCGGGGGAAGGCGCTGCCGATCGATTTGTACACGGTGACGTCGCTGGTGGTGAAGGCCGCAGTAAATGCGTAAG
>JBEKLB010000257.1:0-9540 GCA_050010415.1 Bryobacteraceae bacterium
TCGGTTTGGCGTCGCCAGCCATGCTGTCGCCGAGAAATTGCCATGCTCCATCGTCAAGGTCGTGAGAAACGTAGGTGACAGGTTCTATACCCGCATGAACAGCCTCCGATAGGAAAGCCCGCGTATGCGGCGGATCAAGGAACTTCCAATTGAGCAGGCTGCTGTCAGGATCGGCTGAGGCCCAGAAATCGTTTTCGAGGATGGTCATTTGGGAGCTAGGCTGCATGAGCGGCTGGCGAAATGCCTCGTCAAAGCCAGTCTCATCCGGAAAGCGATTCTCCCGGTCCGGGTAAACGGCCTGAAGAACCGGAAAATCGGCGCAGCCGTAATACCATGTCGCCCAGCCCATTAAGTGTTTCACCCACTTCGGATCGACTGGGCGAAACACGCATTCCACATCGCCCAAGATTTCGCGGTGACGTCCTTCAGATAAATTAGAACCAGCTCGTAACCGCTTTGCGGCTTCGTTGAGTAGAAAGAGCGCTGTCTCCTCTCGAAGTCCAACCGTGATGATTTCAGGGTTGCCGCAGGTATCGTAAACGCCCAGAGTGTAGGACCACCCAGGGCCTGCACTACTACCCTTGACCTGAAGCACGCTACAACCAAATTCTTCGATGTTGGCGATGGTACGCTGCTCGTTACCGGTCAGCGGTCCCGCGCGAAAGCGCCGAGTGCGTTCTGTCTCGAAATTCCGGGTGGGTCCAGTCATTTTTAGGATGCTTCCCATAAGCTTACCTAACAAATACAAATCTGGCTGAGTTGATATGCTCCCTGCGAGCTACGGCGAGTTTGCGACAATAAAGCCGAAAGGCCTTTGTGAAAATAATCCTGCTTCCGCTTGCGAGCGCTGCGCTGGTGCTTGGCGCCGGAGTCGTTACTAAGCTCAATTACCCGGTCGCTCCCAAGGGCGATCAGGTGGACGATTATCACGGCGTCAAGATCGACGATCCCTATCGCGGGTTGGAGAATGCCGACGCGGCGTCCACTGAAAAGTTTGTCGAGCAGGAGAACGAACTCACGTTTGGTTATCTGGCGAAGCTGCCCGGGCGCGACGCCATCAAGAAGCAGCTCACCGATCTGTGGGATTACGAGAAATTCGGCGGTTTCTACAAAGCCGGAAGTCGTTATTTCTATTTCCACAATTCGGGCCTGCAAAACCAGTCCGTCGTGTACGTCACGGACTCGCTCACAGGGCCGGGGCGCGTGCTGCTGGATCCGAACACCTATCGCAAGGATGGAACGGCAGCGCTGGCGGGCGCGTCGACCAGCTGGAATGGGAAGCTGTGGGCCTATGCGGTAGCGCAGGCAGGTTCGGATTGGAAGGAGTGGCGCGTGCGCGACGTGGCCAGCGGCAAGGATTTGCCGGATCTGGTGCAGTGGACCAAGGCCGAAGAAGTTGCCTGGGCAGCGGACGATCGCGGGTTTTTCTATACGCGCTTTCCCGAGCCTCCTCCCGAAAAGTTGCTCACCGTTGCGGCCCTCAATCAAACGGTTTACTTCCACAAGCTGGGCGATCCGCAATCGGCGGATAAATTAGTTTATGAGCGTCCGGATCATCCCAATTGGGGCATCGAACCGCTGGTGATGGAGGGCAGCCGATATCTGCTTTTCAACCTCTACACGGGAGTGCCCGGGAAAAATTTGCTCGCCTATGAGGATTTGAACGCGGCGAATCCGAAGACCATCATGCTGATTCCATCCGCCGACTTTGGGTATGACCCCATCGCCGTGACCGGTTCCTGGCTTTACCTGAAGACCAATGACGGAGCGCAGCGCGGCCGCGTGATCGCGATGGACATCGAGCATCCCGAGCGCGCGAAATGGAAAGAAATTGTGCCCGAGGGCGCCGAGACGCTGGATGGCGCGCAGATGGCCGACGGCAAACTTCTGCTCTCGTACATGAAGGACGCGCATTCGGTGGCGAAGCTGGTGGGCCTCAATGGCAAGGCGGGTCAGGATATCGCGATGCCGGGCATCGGCTCGGCTGACTGGTCTGGCGCGAAGCTTAACGACAAAGAAGTGTTCTATGGATTCGCCGGCTTCACCATCGCGCCGGGTGTTTACCGGCTGGATCTGGAGACCGGAAAGAGTACCCAGATTCGACAGAGCAAGGTTGCCGTCGATTTGTCACAGTACGAGACCAAGCAGGTTTTCTATTCGAGCAAAGATGGCACTCACGTTCCGATGTTCTTGAGTTACAAAAAGGGGCTGAAGTTGGATGCGCAGAATCCCACGCTGCTTTACGCCTATGGCGGGTTCGACATCCCGGAAACGCCTGGCTTCCGGCCGGCCTACGTGGAATGGATGCAAATGGGCGGCGTGTACGCGGTGGCCAACATTCGCGGCGGATCGGAGTATGGCGAGGCTTGGCACCAGGCGGGGATGCGCGCCAAGAAGCAGAACGTGTTCGACGATTTCATTGCGGCGGGTGAATGGCTGATCGCGAACAAATATACGTCGACGCCGAAGCTGGCGATTTATGGGGCCAGCAATGGCGGCTTGCTGATCGGCGCGGTGTTGAACCAACGGCCAGATTTGTTCGGCGCGGCGATGCCGGCGGTGGGCGTTATGGACATGCTGCGCTTCCAGAACTTCGGGTTCGGGACGCAATGGGTGGGCGAGTACGGCTCTTCGGCGAATCCGGAAGATTTCAAGGTGCTGCGAGCGTATTCGCCACTGCACAACATTCGCAAAGGCGCGCAGTATCCTCCCACGCTGATCACCACATCGGACCATGACGATCGCGTCATGCCCGGCCATAGCTTGAAATACGCGGCCACGTTGCAGCAGGCCCAGGAGGGTCCGGCGCCGATTCTGATTCGCATCGAAACGCGCGCGGGGCACGGGGCGGGCAAGCCGACTACCAAGCAGATCGACGAGTGGGCAGATCGCTTCGTGTTCCTGAAGAGCGCGCTCAAGATTGGGACCTAGGGGTGTGTTGGAGAAGCCTTTTCGTCCCGAGACACGCGTGGTGCGGCGTAATGGCGCGCCGTCGCTACGGGGGCACTCGGCCGACATTTGCGTCGTCGGCGCGGGCATCTCGGGTGTTTCCGCGGCCATCGAAGCAGCGCGGTTAGGGCGCAAGGTCATCTTGATCGATGGTTTGCCCGCGCTGGGCGGGCAAGCCGTGAACTCGATCATCGGAATGATCGTGGGGCTGTTCGGCAATCCGCCGCGGAACAAACAACTGACGCACGGGATCGCCGACGATATCATTCGAGACTTGAGCGCCACCGGCGATCTGCACGTCGTGATGGGCGGCGTGTCGTTGAACGCGTTGTACAACGAAGTCGCGCTGGGCCGCTGGGTAGAGCGCCAGGTGCTCGATCTCAAAATTACGCCACTGCTGGGAGCGATTTTGCGCAGCGTTCAGCGCGAAGGGTCGAGGATTACGGCGCTGGAACTCGCCACCCGCTACGGCGACGTGCTGGTGCGCGCCGACGGTTTCGTCGATGCGACGGGTGATGCCGCCGTTGTTTGGGGTGCTGGTTTGGAGTGCCGCGAACCAGCCGAGGGTGTAATTTACGGGTCGCAAATGATGGTGATCGAGAATTTCAATGAGGCGTGTAAGCCTGGCCGCGCCGAGATGTCGGAGCGCATTCGCGAGCGCGGGGCGGAATACGGGATGATCCGGCGGGATGGGTTCGCGATGAGCTTTCCGGGGCGGGCGACGGCAGTTGTGAACATGACGCACATCGAGAATCCGATGGATCCGTTTGGAGCATCGAAGACCGGCCTGGAAGGCAAGGATCAAGCGGACCGGACCATGAATTTTCTGCGGTCGGAATTTCCCGAGGCGTTCGGAGAAGCGCGCGTGCGTTCCTACGGGTTGCCGGGCATCCGGCAAACGCGTTGGATTGTCGGGCGCCATCACTTAACCATTGACGAGGTGCGGCAGGGCGTGAAATTTCCCGACAGCATCGCGCGCACCGCGTGGCCGCTGGAGCAACATCACAACGCCGAAGGCTATGTTTGGGAGCCGTTCGATGCGGATCATGTGCACTACGTGCCGCTGGGTAGTTTGACGCCGGCGGGAATCGACAATCTGGTGGCGGCCGGGCGCTGTATCGATGGCGATGCGACGGCATTGTCCAGCGTGCGCGTGATGGGTCCGTGCATCGCAATGGGCGCCGCAGCGGCGCATGCGCTCGATCTGGCAGGGAAGGGAAGCGTTCATGATATCGATCTGGGCGCGCTGCGGAGGAGACTGGCGGCGAACGTGGATGATTGATGCCATGTGAGAGAATAGTGCCAGGCGGAACACTTGATTTCGGTGACCAACGAACAGCTTTATATTGTGGTAGGCATTCCGATGCTGTTTAACGCCACGTTGATCGGGCTTGTTATCGCCTACATCAACGCCAAGGCCGGCCAAGTGGAATCAAGGATGGACGCGCGCTTCGACGCCGTTAATACCCGCTTCGACGCCGTTAATACCCGCTTCGACGCCATCAACACTCGCTTCGACGACATGCGAGACCTGTGGCGCGCTGAGCTTCGCCGGGTGGAAGAGGTGCTCGATGCGCGGCTGAAGCACATAGAAGAGCGCGGCTAGCCTCAACTCCAGTGGTGATCCTCGCGGATGACGAAAAGGCCATGCTGGATGGCGCGGGTGGCGTCGCTAAACAAAAAGCGATGGAATTGTTGGTGCGCTACGCGAACGCGTTAGGGGCGGATCGCTTCATCGATACCCACAACATTGCGGGCGTACCCGGATCGTCGACGCTATTTCTACACAAATATTTCGAAGAACACGCGGGTGATGGTAGCTTTGAAGCGGTCTTTTCCCTCTACGATCTGGATGCAGCCGAAGTCATGATGGTCCCCGCGGCAGCGGGGAATTGCTGCCATCTGCAGGGCGGAATGGATCTGGCGCATTGGTCGGAACTAGGGATGAGCCCAGAGGCGATGGAACACCAGCGTGCCGACGAAGCGGAACTGGCGCGGCACGGCATCCGCATCATGAAAACCTGCACACCGTATCTGGCGGGCAACCTGCCTGTGAAGGGCGAGCATTGCGCCTGGATGGAATCGTCCGCGGTGGTGTATTGCAATTCCGTGATCGGCGCGCGCACCAATACGGAGGGCCGCGAGAGCACCAGCGCCGCGATGCTCACCGGCAAGATTCCCGACTGGGGTTTTCATCGCGACGAACATCGCCACGCCTCGCACCTGGTCGAAGTACAAACGCCAGTCGAGAGCGTGATGGATTGGGGCATGCTCGGCTATTTCATCGGCGACCTGGTGGGAGAAGACATTCCTGTATTGACAGGCGCCATCCGCCAGGCCGATCCACTACGCCACAAACATTTCGGCGCCGCCGCTGCATCATCGGGCGGAGTCGAGATGTACCATATGGTCGGCGTAACGCCTGAGGCCGAGACTTTGGAGATGGCGCTCGGTGGACGGAAGCCCGTGGTCACCATCCAATATGGCGATGCGGAACGCCGTCGCGTATATGAAACCTTGAACGCGAATGGGCGCAACCCGAATGTCGATTATGTGATGCTGGGCTGCCCGCACGCGTCGATCGAACAGTTCCGCGAAGTGGCGCGGCTGCTGGACGGCAAAAAGATCAAGACACATCTGTGGATGTTCACCTCGCGCGCGGTGAAAACCGTCGCCGATATGAGCGGCTTCACCAGGCAGATCGAGAACGCCGGCGGCGTGGTGATGACCGATACTTGCTCGGCGATTGCGCGCGCCGTACCCAAAGGCACCAAGGTAGTGGCCCTCGATTCGGCGAAACAAACCCACTACCTGCCCGCGATGGTTGGTGTGGAAGCGTGGTTTGGCACCACCGAAGATTGCATCAAAGCGGCCGTGACCGGGCGTTGGGGGGGCGAGCTGCAATGATGGAGACGCGATGATCGTGCTGCATGGACGCGGCATCGTCGGCGGTTGCGCGGAGGGAGAAGCGCTGGTGACGCGCGAAACGATCTCCGGATGGGGCGGCATCGATCCGATGTCCGGAACCATCGTCGAGACGCGGCACGAGTTGCGCGGGCAGAGCTTCAAAGACAAGGTGCTGGTGTTTCCGGGCGCCAAGGGATCGTCGGGATGGTCGAACGCATTTCACATGACGCGTCTCACCAAATCGGCGCCGCTGGCGATGGTGTTCAATCAGATGACAACCAAGATCGCCCTCGGCGCGGTGGTCACCCGGGTGCCAGCGGTGACGGAGCTCGATCAAGATCCGCTCAGCGTGATCGAGACCGGCGATTGGGTGAAAGTCGATGGAGACCGCGGCGTGGTGGAAGTCACCAAGCGCTATTAGTCGAGATTACGGTTTGGAGGGCAGCTCGAACACCCACAACTGGGCGCCACCGCCCTGCGGGTTTTTGATCTCGGGTACCAACGGAGGCCAGGTGATAGCATGCGCGCCGCCATTGCCCACCACCACGGCGACGTATTGCTTACCATTCACCATGTAAGTGATCGGGCACGAACTCGGCACGTCATTCAACCGCGTCTCCCAAAGCACCTTGCCGTTCGATTCGTCGTAAGCGCGAATGTAGCGATCGAGCGAACCGTCGAACACGATACCGCCCGCGGTGGCCAGAGCGCCGGTGGTCTGCGGCGCGCGCTGGCGATCGGTCCAGACCACTTTGCGCGTCTCCAGATTTATGGCTTCGAATCGCCCATACTTGCCGTCGCCATCCAGGCGCGGCCGGATGGTCACGCGGACGCCGGAGGTAAGGAATCCGCGCTCACCCTTGGCCACGGGAATCAGGTCCATGCAGGACTCCACTAGCGGCACATAGAGAATCTTGGTTTCTGGATTCAGCGCCCCAGGAATCCAGCTCTTCGCGCCGCCAGCGTGCGGGCAGATGGTCTTGGTCTCGCCATCGCCCATCACCACTGCGTGATTAATGGTCTTTGCGCCGGTTACCGGATCGGCCGACGCGATCACGTTTTGGAGACCAAGATCCACTGAGAAAGCATATTTGCCGGTGGCCGCATCCAACGCGTCATAGAACGCTTCCTTGCCCGCTGTCACGACGATCCTCTTCGCCACGCCTTTCATTGGGAGATTGATCAACTGGCGCTCAAACGCCCAGTCCAGATCCCACTGATCGTTGGCGACGTGCTGGTAGTGCCAGACCAGCTTGCCGGTGTCGGGATCGAACGCCAGCGTGGTGTCGGTGTACAGGCCATCGTTGGTGATGCCGGGCTCCTTGGATGCATTCACCAGCGGACCGGTGTCGTACGTCTGCGCCGCCCCAAAGAAGACCAGGTTCAGCGCGGGATCGTAGCTGCCCGCGGTCCATACCGATGCGCCGCTGCGCTTTTCGAGCGGCAGGCCGTTCCAACTGTTGCCGCCGGGTTCGCCGGGATGCGCGATGGTGTAAAAGCGCCAGGCTTCCTTGCCGGTGGCGGAGTCCAGCGCGACGATCATATTGCCGCCCGGGCCTTGTCCGACGGTGCCGACGATTACCTTGCCCTTGGCCACGATCGGACCGCCGGTCATCTGCTGTCGCGGATTCTTCTCCCGATCCAGAATCTCGTGATCCCACGCCACCTCGCCGGTCTTCACGTCCAGCGCCACCACATGCAGGTCCGACGTATCCATGAATATGCGATTGCCATAGATGGCGATGTTGCGCTTCACCAGGTTGAGGAAGCCCACCTTGGGCTTCGGCAGTTCGCGCGAATATTGCCACAGCAGGTCGCCCGTCACCGCATCCAGAGCTTGCATATGATCGCCGGAACTGTGCACAAAGATTACGCCGTCGTGAACCAGCGGCGTGTTTTCGTTGGCGCCCGGGAATAGCGACCAGCTCCAGACCGAGCGCAACTGCCCGACGTTCGATTTGTTGATCTGCTTCAGCGGGCTGAATCCCTGGTCGTCATAAGTGCGGCGCCAGGTGAGCCAGTCGCCCGCGGGAGGATTTTGCAAGAGAGCATCGGTTACCGGGGTAAGTTTGTCGAGCGGATTTGCTTTGGGCGCCGCGGGAATCAGGCTGGCGAAAGGCGAGAGTCCGCCGCCCGGGCTGGCATTAGCCGCGGCTCTGGGCCTTCCGTTAGCGTCGCCCGCCTCGCCGCCGGGAAGGTTCTTCGCGTCGAGCGGCACGCCGTTCGTTTGAAGAACGAAGGCTGTGATCTGCTGATAGGTTCCGTCGCCCAATCCACCGGCGTTACTTGGCGGCATCTTGGTGCGCAGGTAGTCGTATAAATCGCGGACGCTCTTACCACCCCATTGCGCCGTAAAGGCTGTTCCCTTCAGCGGCGGCGCGAACTCACCGTCATCCAGGCTCGATCCGTGACAGCCGGCGCAGTTCTGCGCGTAACCGGATTGGCCTTCCGTCGCTTGAGCCGCGGTGAAACTTCCCTGGGTCTGCGCCTGGCTGGATAGGGCGAGTGCCATCAGCGCACTGGGGATCAAGATGGGTTCGAGTCGCATTTGCATGCCTAGTTTATAACTCTGCGTGCATCCCGATCAACATCTGCATGCAAGATGGCTATAACCAATTTGCAATCTAATGTAGATTCGACCGTAAAGAGCGTTCCCTGTCGGAAACAATTCTCAATGCCTGAATGTATCGAGCTTGCCGCACGTTCTGCACAAGCTGCTCCCAATGAACCCGGCCGTAGACGGGCTTCACGTCCTTCTCAGCCAGATCCACCTCGCCCGCCCAAATGCGCCGCTGATAGTCCCTGAATTCGGGCACGGCGCCACTCCAATCGACCGGCTGCCCCGACGAACCCAGGCTCAAGAAAGCCATGCTGTAGAACAAGTGGGCGATCTGCTGCATGAGATGGAACCGGGCTAGCTGGTACGGATTGGGCGCCGCTCCGAAATATTCCTGAAGAAAAATCATCTCCTCTTCGTCATTCGTGACCACCTGATTCGCAACCGCCGCCAGGTCGGCATACCGATCGTTCAGGAAAGCAGCTTCCCAATCCACCAGCCGTACGCGTTGTCCGTCGAAAAGTATATTGTCGGGCTTGAAAAGGTCGTTGTGACTCGATACCATCTCCGCATCGTCATGCGGGTAGACCGCCGCCAATTCCGTATACCGAGCGAAGAATTCCTCGTTTTCGGCTTTGGGAAGGATGTTCGCAGCCTGAAACTTCTGGAGGTATCCGTCCAGGAGCGGTCCTTTGTCGATCAGGAACGCGCAGGTGGTGTTATAGGGAGCTCTGCCAAACGGCGGTAGCGAATGGAGCGTCCGCAGCGAAGCTGGTAACCGGACCCGAGCCTCCGATACCGAAAGGGGTTCAGCCTCCACGAAATCCGTGATCGAAATCTTGTCCTCGATGTCGGTGTACCAGACCTGCGGCGCCAAGCCTGCTTCAGCCGCCGCCCGCATGCTGGTGTAGTGCCGCGTAGGATCCTCTGTTCGCGTGATGATCTTCAATAAGTATGGCGATCCGCGCACGATCATGCGAAAGACGAGCGACGAAGTGTGCCCTTTGGTAATCCGTGAGATGTCTTCGAACTCGTTTACTCCGAAGGCCTCGCGCAGGCCCACGGTTACAGCGGCAAGCTTTTCTTGTGGAATCATGGCCGGAAGCGCGAGTGAGCGCCCGCGCGTT
>JBEKLB010000258.1:0-11363 GCA_050010415.1 Bryobacteraceae bacterium
CTGTTGTCGGCCGCGGAAGAAATGCGATCGGCGAAAATCGTGCCGGCGCCAAGAAGTGCAAGCACCACCAAACATCCGGTACGAAGCGCGTGCGCACGGCCAATCTGTTCGCGGAACAAGTAGGTAGACCAAAGGGCTACACCAGCGTTGAAAATTCCAAAGACCAATGCCGAGCGGACTAAGCCGAGCTTTGGCACCAGCAGAATCGGAAACAGAAGCGACGCGCCGAGCGCGCCCAGATAGTCAAACGTAAGAACGTGCGAGACCAGCTCGCGAAATTCAAAGCGCTCTTTCAAGATCCGCATCAGCAGGGGAATTTCGAGGCCGACCAATGTGCCCACCAGAATCACCACGGCATAGAGAATGAAGCGAAAGGCTTCCGTGTACGCAAAGGCCAGGAAGAGTATCGACGAGGAGAATCCGCCCACAACTCCGACCATCAACTCGATGGAGACGAAACGCGCCACTAATCCCCGATGCAAGAATCGGGATAAGTAACTGCCGATGCCCATCGCGAAGAGGTAACAGCCGATGATGGTGGAAAATTGAAAAACCGTGTCGCCAAGTAAGTAACTCGCGAGCGTTCCCGCGATCAGCTCATAGATCAGGCCGCAGGCCGCGATCAGAAAGACGGATAGGAACAGTGCTATGGACACTGGTTTTACTGACTTAGTGCACCGCGGCGGCGATGATGATGCACATACCGATGGACAGGGCGCCAATCAAGATCGCCAGTGCGACGTTCTTGTCGTCGACGATTTCTTTCCAGAGGTGATAGGGAGTCAGCTTGTCGATCAGCACGAACGCAATAGCGAAGATTACGATTCCGAGCGCCGCATAAACTACCGCGTTCAGGAGAGCATGGGTGTCCAAGTTCACTTACCTCCGATGTATCGTGAATATCCGCCGTAGGACGAGCGATACGCGCCCGGGTTGTCGCGTATCGACTTAGGCAGAACCCTTTGTTGATTCACGCGCGTCCAACTCCAGCCTTGGTATTCGGCGGTGCCGGTCAGGCCGAGTAACAAGACGCCGTAAATCACGAATAAAGGAGTATTCAATCGTCACCTCCACCGGAACTGCGGGGCGCGTAGTCGCTCTCGCGCCACCTGGCGGCTTCAAAGCTGCCCTTTCGAATGGTGGTCAAAAGGGGCGGAATGAGCAGCAGCAGCGCCGCTACTCCAAAGAAGCCGTAGTTCGGAACGTTACGCTGCAATTTCAAGTCATAGGCCACGAATGGCGATCCACGGGCCATCTCCGGCTCGACACGCAGATAGTATTGGCCGGACGGCACGGACGGAACAATCACGCTGTTGTCGCGGCTCCCTTCGCTGCCATCGGAGTCATGATAGTAACTCACTTCGCGGGCGAAGTCGAAGGTCTGGCCGGTCTGATCGTTGATTAACGCAAAGCTGAAGTAAGCCCAGTTGTTCTCGAGATCGGTGTGAATGGAGAGCTCCACGTTCGACGTGCGGCCGTCGAGTTGAAAGGTGGGAGTCACGAACGGGCCAGTGGTGTTTGCCAACGTGACGTCGGGCTTGGCTCCCTCCGAGTAAACATAGCGGTCGTTGAAGGCGACGCGGCCCGGCGAAAGGAACATGAACGCGAATACCAGCGCGGCGAGAACTACGTTGAGCCAGAGCCAGGTGCGCCATGAGGAGCCGACATCCCCGCCGAAGGGCGAAGGCTGATTCGCAAATATGCCGTAAGCGGGCGGCGGAGATCCAGGGAGCTTGAATGCCTGCCAGATCCGTGAACCTGTCATGTACTCCGCGCGCGACCAGGTAATTTCGCCCCCGGTGGATTCCGAAGACAGCATCCAAGGCGGCGCGACGAAGTCCTGGCAAGCCACGGAATCGCCGGTTTGAACGCGCCAGGGAAATTCGCCCAAAACATAAACCGTGCTGGCCGTCATAGAGTCGAAAGCGGCATAAGTCTGGCCGCCGTATCGGAATGCGGGCCGGCCGCGGGCGTTTGCCGGCTCGGGCAACGCACTTTCCAGGTGGACGAAGTTCCAGTGGCCGTTGTATTCGGTGAGGTAACGAAAGCCTTGAAACGGGTTGAAGAGCAGGTATTCGTCCCAGGAATACGAGTCGTCTCCGGTGGAAACCTGGCGTACCTGAAAGCCGATCACTTCGTATTGGGTATTGTTGATTTTGCCGCGCGATCCAAGAGGGATGGTGGGTTGGGTTCGAGTCTTGCCCTGGAACGTTTGGAGGATTTGAACTTCGGGCGTCGACGCGTCCAGGACAGTCAAGCACTGCGGGCAAACGACGCTCAGGGTGTGCGCGAATCCGCGGAGTTGCACCGGGCCCCCGCAATTGGGGCACGAGATCGATTTAGCCTGAACCGCCGGCATCAGGTCCAGCCCTCAAATTCACGCAGGTTCTTCAGATGCAGATCGTCGAACTCAACCGCCCGGCCGAGAAACAGCAGCGGCGGATTCTCGCTGTAGTCGATGGTTGCAAATTCGCCGCTCGTGGTTCTCAGATCGGCGAACAGCAGATCGGATTTATCCCAATACTGGAAAGGTAGTTCCCCTTGCACGCCTTTGTAGTGCGCCTTGGTGACAGACGTGACTTGAAAGGTCGAATTGTCTAATTGAACCTTGAGGCCCTTTAATGGTTGTAGCGGCAAGAGACCGCCTGGCTTTGCCAGCCAGGAAAGATCGTATTCCAGTTGCGCGTCCGCCAGCCAGCCGCTCAATCCATCGTTATAAACGATGTGCCATTCGTTCCACCCGCCCTGTTCGTATTCGTACATGATGCGGCCGACGACGACGAAGCTTCTGTTCTGATAAGCGCCCTCGGTTCCGATTTGAATGGGCGAAGCGTCGGCAGGAAGGTCGGCCACTTCGCCCACTTTCTTCAAGTCAACGTCAGTGCGGACGAGAATCGAATGGCAGAATTCGCAGGTGGTCTGCACCGCGCTCGACCAGAGAAACTTCACCGGCGCGCCGCAATTGGGGCAGTTCGCGGCCGGGGAGCTCATACCGGGGAGTTCATAAATGATATGGTCGCTCCACTTGACGCACGGAGACGCGCGCGGGAGTAAAGCCGACTTTTAAGAGCGCTTCAAAATCCGCAGTCTGACGGGGGCGGCAGCAGAACACGTTCAGACACAGCGAAGAGTACTCCGGGAACGTATGGCAGGCGAGATGCGATTCGGTGAGCAGGCTGACACCGGTGATGCCGCCGGTGTTGGGGAATTGATGCCAGCTCGTTTTGCCCAGCGGATGGAGATCCATGGCAGCCACGATCAGGCGGAACAGTTCCTCCAGGCGGTCTTGGTCTATCAGCGCCGCGACGTCGCAACCGTGCGCCTCCACGATCCACTCCAGACCGTTCATAGGCTCTTATTGGGCCGTGCCGCACTCCGGACAGAACTTCGAGGCACGCGGGATTTTGTTCCCGCAATTGGTACAGAACTTGGTGTCGGTAGCCGGAGCGGCCGGCGCCACGGGGCCCGCACTCGCGGCTGGACCACCTGCCTGTGGCGGCGGTTGTTCGCCCGGTTTCATGGCGTTCATCATACTGTTCGCCATGGTGAGGCCGGCGCCAAGCCCGACGCCGATACCTGCCACGCCTCCTCCGCCCTCGTTCGCGGCCGCGATAGGCAGGGACTGCGCCACCTGGAATTGCGTGTACTTATTCATGTCGCCGAGCATGTTCATGCTGATACGCTGATCCAGCATTTTCTGCAGCTCGTCGGGGAGCGAGATATTTTCCACCACGAACGTTTCGAGCGAAAGGCCCAATTCGCCGAAGGATGGCTTCAGCATCTCGACAATCTTCTGCCCCAGGGCCGCCTGGTTGGCAGCCATATCGAGGAAGGGCACGGAGCTTTGCGCGAAGCTATCGGTCATGCGCGCGACGATGGTGTTCCGTAGCTGGCCTTCGAGATCGGAGACCTGATAAAGATCGCGGGTGCCGCTGATCTTTTGGTAAAACAGCTTGGGATCGGCGATCTTGTATGCGTAGATGCCATAGCCGCGCACGCGGATGGCCCCGAATTCCTTATCACGGATGGTGATCGGTGTGGCTGTGCCCCAGCGCTGGTCCGTCTGCAGGCGCGTGGAGAAGTAATAGACGTCCGATTTGAACGGGGACTTAAACGCCTTATCCCAATTCATGAGGTACGTCAGAATCGGCAACGTGTTTGTGCTCAGGGTGTAGAGGCCAGGCGCGAAGACGTCGGCCACTCGCCCCTCGTTGACGAACACGGCCAGTTGGGAATCGCGCACCGTGAGCTTGCCGCCGTTCTGGATCTCCATGTCCTCCATGGGGTAACGGTAGGCCAGGATTCCGTCTTCCGGTTCGGTCCATTGGATAACATCGATGAACTGCTTGGAAAGGAAACTCATATGCTTATGCCCGAGTATACGGCAGAAACCGGCATTTTGTTCAGTAAACCGGCGGGATGGGATTGGGGATTAGGCGTTAGGGATTGGGGAATCAGGCACTTAGCCTACGGATTGGGGGCGGGATGGCGAGCGGACTCTAATGCGGAAAGCCGCTGCTTGGCATAGGCGTCGTTGGGATTGGCGGCCAGGATTTGGCGCAGGTTCGCGATGGCTTCATCGGTTCGCCCCGCCTTGGCCAAGGCCGTTGCCAGGTTGAAGCGTGCACTAGCGTAGTCCGGACGGGCCCGCAATGCCCGCTGAAACTGCGTGATGGCTTCCGCGTTCCGATTCAATTGGGCCAGCGCAAGGCCTAGCATATTGCAGACTTCCGGCCGGTTCGGTTCCACGCGCGCCGCCGCCTGCAACTCGCTCACGGCCGCCTGCGGGTTCAAGCGCGAGAGTAGGATCGCACCCAGGTTCATGTGGGCTACAACATCGTTGGGATTCTTGTCCACACGATGCTGCAGCACCGCTTCCTGGAGCTCGCGACGATGGTCGCCTCCTCCGCGCGGCAGCATCTGCAGCCACAGGTGTCCCATCTCGTCGGTGGCCTGGTTGCCCGCCAGCACGCGCTTCGGAGGATGGTTCGGGTTGCGCGGATTGGCGGCCGAGTTGTCGTAGTGGTACCGCATGTGGATCACGGAATCTTTCGGCAGGAACACGGGCTCGCGGTAATAAAAGACCGCTTGCCAGTTGGGGTCCCAAGCGGGAATGCGTACCAGCCATTTTCGCGAACCGTCCGGCAAAGTAGCCCAGGCTTCGAGCAGCTTCCCGAGATAATGTGCGTGCGGATAGATCGCCAGAACTTCGGCGTCCATCGGCAGGCGGAAATCGTCTGAAATAGTGAAGTCGCTCGCGCCGGCCGGGATATCGAGCGCCTGATCGTTTTCGAGTTGGACCAGCAGTGGGAACTTGGTCCGCGGCTGATCGGTAAAGTAAAGACCGATCGAGGGCCGTACTTCTTCCTTCTTGCCCGACGGCTGGAGATGCATATTGAGCACCAGCTCGTTGCCGGGGTCCAGCCGCCACGCAAACCCGTCAGGCTCGATGTGCGGAGCCGCACCAGGCTTCCAAAACAGAAAATTGCCGTCTGGATCGAAAGGGCTGCGGCCGATTACCAGGTCCATGCCCGGAAATCCCTTGCCTGGCGACGCTTCGTGCAGGTGCGCCGATCCAGCGCGGTCCACCAACAGGTTGGCATGATGCACCAGGCGCGGCTGGCCGGGACGGATCTCGATGGCGCGCACCCAGCGACGCGTGGTCACATTCGGTGTGAAAATGACGTTCCAATATAGGTCGGGACCTGCCGCGGGCAATTGGAACGAGCTTCCCGCTTCCAACACCAGGTCAGGCTTCCCAAGCTGCCATCCTTCGGGAAAGGTCGGCGGAGGAGGGATATCGTCGACGGTACCTTCGGGAGCGCCGTTGCTGGCCCAGGCGGCGATGGTAGCGATCTGATCTTGAGTCAGGCGCGGGTCACCGGCGAAATCGCCATAGCCCGGCTCGGGCAGCTGCGGTGGCATATAGCCCGCGCGTGTCGCCGCTGCTATCTGGGCCGCGCGTTTCTTGACGTCATCATAAGTAAGCAGAGAGAACGGCGCAGTTGACCCGGGACGGTGACAGGACGCGCATTTTTCATACACCAGCGGCGCGATATCGCTGGCGAAAGTGGGGAACTGGGCGAATGCTGGCGCCGCAGCCATCGCAGCCGCGATACCAACGCTCACGCGGATTGATCTCAATAGCCGCAGATAAACACAGATTAACGCGATCAGAACTGCAGCAGACGCTCGGCTTCGGCTGCCAGATTCTCCACCTGCGGCAGGATTTCGTTCTCCAGCTGAGGATTGTAGCCCACCCAGGTATCGAGCGCGCCCACACGTCCCACCGGAGCATCCAGGCGGTCAAACAGCTCGTTCGCGATGCGTGCGGCGATTTCCGCGCCGTAGCCCCACGAGAGGCAATCTTCGTGCGCCACCATCACTCGATTGGTCTTTTCCACCGATGTGCGGATGGCTTCCCAATCGTAGGGCGAAAGCGTACGCAGGTCGATCACCTCGATGCTCTTGTCGGGATTGCGCTGCTCCACCTGCAAGGCCGCCTGCAACATCTTTTGCACCACCGCGCCGTAGGTAATCACGGTCAAGCTTTGTCCGCTCTTCACCACGCTGGCTTTACCGAAGGGAATGGTGTAATCCGGGCCCGGATGTTGCGAACGATTATAGAGCTCGCGATACAGCTTCTTATGTTCCAGGAACAACACCGGATCGTCGCAGCGCATTGCGGTTCGCAATAGTCCACAGGCGTCCAGAGCGTTGGATGGCATGACCACGCGCAGTCCCGGGATGTGCGTGAAGATTACCTCGCCGCATTGGCTGTGATAAATCGCTCCGCCGCTGAGATAGCCGCCGATCGCGACGCGAACCACCACCGGCGCGCTGAACGCATTGTGCGACCTCCAGCGCAACGTCGCCAATTCGGCGCGCAACTGCATCATCGCCGGCCAAATATAGTCGAAGAACTGGATCTCGACCACCGGCTTTAGCCCGCGCTCCGCCAGCCCGATGGCGCGGCCGATGATCCCAGCTTCGGCTAGCGGGCTATTGAAGCAGCGATCGCCGCCGTACTTGATTTGCAGCCCGGCCGTCGCCTTGAAGACTCCGCCCTTGCCTTTCACTTCCCTCAGGTTCGCTTCCCGGCTGCAATCCGCCACGTCTTCGCCAAACACGACGATCCGCGAGTTTCGCCGCATCTCTTCATGCATGGTGAGATTGATTTCATCCAGCATGGTGCGCGAGTCGCCGCTGAACCGCGGGTCAGCGGCAAAATCCGACGAGGCCGGGTCGATTTGGTCGGAATAAAGATATTGCAGCGCTGAACCCTTAGCGGGAGGATCCGCGCGCAAAACGCGATCGGTGGCTTGCTGGATCTCCTGATCCACTTCGTGCACGATAATTTGCAGCGCCTGCCGGTCGAGAATGCCTTCCGAGATCAGCCATTCCGGGAACCGCAGCAGCGGATCGCGCGCCTCCTCGGCTTCGCGCTCGGACTTGGTCTTGTAGTCGCGCTCGACGTCGGAAAGGGAATGCGAGTAAGGACGCGTCACCATCGCATGCACCAGCGCCGGGCCCTTCCGGGCACGCGCATATTCGGCGGCGTCGCTCAGCGCCCGGTAGGATGCGTTGAAGTCCGTCCCGTCCACTTCGATGCGCTTCAAGTTCGGGAATCCGGACACTAGCTGGGATACATTGCCGCCCGCAGTCTGCTTTTCCACCGGTACCGAGATGGCGTAGCCGTTGTCTTCGATCAGGAATACCAGGGGCAGATTCTCCAGGCTGGCCGCATTCATCGCTTCCCAGAATTCGCCTTCGCTGGTGGCGCCTTCGCCGCTCGAAACCAGCGTCACTTCGTCGGAATCGGGATCGACATAACGGTAGGCCTGCGCGCAGCCGGCGGCTTGCAGATACTGGGTTCCGGTGGCCGATGAGCGCGAGGCGATGTGCAGCGCCGCATCCGTCCAATGGGACGGCATCTGGCGGCCGCCGGAAGCCGGATCGTCGCCCGCTCCCACCGCGGCCAGCAGCATTTGCTCGGCGGTTACACCCAGCGCCAGCGCCAGGGCGCGGTCCCGATAGTAAAGATAGAACCAATCGTGCGCTGGCCGAAAAGCCAGCCCCGCCGCTGCCTGCACCGCCTCATGCCCTGCGCCGCTGATCTGAAAGTAGATGCGGTTCTGCCGCTTGAGCAGGATCTCGCGATCGTCCAGCCGCCGGGCCATGTACATTACCCGATAGGCCCGCACCAGCTGCTCGTGCGAGAGTGTTGCATCCACTGGAGTTTGTACGCGGGTGGGCGTTGCCATCGCTTATTAGATGCTTTCCCCGCTTATAGTTTACCAGCGCGATGGAGCCAAGACGCCAGTGGGTCGTGGTCGGCCGTTGGTCACCCCACTGACGCCCAACGCCGGATGTAGTCAAGTTCATTCCCGATGGGATAGGGTCCTGCGTCAGACCTCGACGATTTCGTCAAATAAATCCGGTCGCATACGAATTCCGGCAGCCAACAGCTTCTCGGTAAACTTGGGCCGGATACCTGTAGCGGCAAAACGGCCGACTACCCGGCCGTCAGGATTCAGGCCGCGCTTTTCGAAGACGAAAACATCTTGCAGTGTTATGACATCGCCTTCCATCCCGGTGACTTCGGTCAGATTAACCACGCGGCGCGAACCGTCGCTCATGCGAGAGACCTGCACCAAAAGATGAACGGCGCTGGCGATCTGCTGCCGGATAGAAACAGGCTGCATGTTGGAAGTGGCCATCGAGATCATCACTTCCAGTCTGGATATGGCGTCCCTGGGACTGTTGGCGTGGACGGTGGTCAGCGATCCGTCGTGTCCCGTGTTCATGGCCTGGAGCATATCCAAAGCTTCTCCGCCGCGGACCTCGCCGACCACGATACGGTCCGGACGCATACGGAGGCAGTTGACGAGCAATTCGCGCTGGCGCACCGCGCCGTTGCCTTCGATGTTCGGAGGACGGGTTTCCAGACGCACGACGTGCGGTTGTTTCAACTGCAACTCGGCCGCGTCTTCGATGGTGACGATGCGCTCTTTGGGCGAAATGAACGCCGACAACGCGTTCAGCAGCGTGGTTTTTCCGGCGCCCGTGCCGCCCGAGATAATGATGTTCAACTTGGCCTTCACGGCCGCTTCGAGAAGCTCCATCATTCCCGAGGTCAATGCAAGTTTGTTCACCAGGTCACGCGGCATCATTTTGTCCGTGCTGAAACGGCGGATCGAGAGTAGGGGGCCGTCCACCGCAAGCGGCGGAATGATCGCGTTGACGCGCGAGCCGTCCGGAAGACGGGCATCCACCATGGGGGAGGACTCATCCACACGCCGTCCCACTTGCGAAACGATTTTGTCGATGATCCGCAGCAAGTGCTGGCTATCGCGGAATGTTACCGAAGTCAGCTCTAACAAGCCTTTGCGCTCAACGTAAACCTGCTTGTGTGTGTTCACCAGGATGTCGGAGATGCTGGGATCCAGAAGTAGTGGTTCCAGAGGGCCTAGCCCGAACACTTCGTCCAGGACTTCTTCGCAGATCTGCTGTTTTTCGGGCGAACTGAGCAAACTGAGCAGAGTGGCCTCTGCATCAATCAGAGAGATTAATGCTTGGCGCACCTCACTGCGCACGTGCTGATTGTCAGTGGCGGCCAGCACCTCCAGATTGATCTTGTCGACCAACTTGCGATGCAGCTTAAACTTAAGTTCTTGATATTCGGGCCTGAGGGCCGCCTTCGACTGCCCGCCGTTTTTCAGCAGACGCTGCTCCCAGCTAATTTGGGGCGTCGATTTGGTTTCAAGGTTGGCAAACATGGTTATCCTCTCAAGCAGCTGTCGAACGAGCCCAGGCCTGGAGCGTGTTCGCTCAGCTGCGGCGAGGAATGATCATGCGCTCCCATATTTCTCATCGGCTCGGAATAGGAATGTAAGAGCCTGGAGGTGGGCTGTCAGTCCTCGCGCCGCTGAGGCTTACGAAAGGGGAGCTTATCCATGTCGCAAAAAAAGACTTCTGGCGGTGTGGTACACGAAGTGCCCGGAGATCTAAGAAAAGCACTTACATCCGACCCGCAAGCCTTAACAACATGGGAGGATATCACGCCGCTCGCACGCAACGAGTGGATATGTTGGATTGAATCGGCGAAAAAAGCAGAAACTAGAAGCCGCCGGATCGAGTGGGGCTGTTCAAGCCTTAGGGATGGAAAACGACGCCCCTGCTGTTGGCCCGGATGCGATCACCGTTAATTCCAAGGTGGTCAAACTGGACACGGCGGGAAAGGTGACGGCGTAGAAGCGCGCCGCCTTATCTCCGATTCACCGATCTTCTACCGGGGACAACACCACTGGTCAAGACACTTTGTCTTGACGGCCGGGACATCCTGTCTTGCCGGCCGTTCGGTATTCGCCAGCCTGCTTTGTAGAATCATTAAGTTGCAGTCGTGCGGCGGTTGGTATTGAGCATGCATTTCAAAGCAACATGAAGAGTAGGGTTCTGTCCTTGATGTTCGTTTCATCCTTGGCCTTCGGAGCGTCCCCGAAATTGTCGCCCGAGTTCGAACATGCCGACCAAAATTCCACGGTCGACGTCATTGTGCAGTACAAACAGGCGCCCGGGCCCAGTCAGTTCGAACGGATGAGGAAAAACCACGGCGGTCAGCTTCGACACGCATTGACACTGGTGCGCGCGGGTGCCTACAGCAGCATACCCGTTTCGCATCTGAGCGAAATCGCTAACGATCCCGAAGTGGAATATATCTCGCGCGACAATCCCGTGATGGGCGCCCTGGATAATACCGCCGGAGCCGTGAATGCCGCGGCCGCATGGAACATCGGCCTTTCAGGCAACGGAATTGGCATTGCAGTCATCGACAGCGGCATTGCAGCCGAATACTCGTACGCGACAGTTTACTCGCAAAGCTTCGTGCCGGGCAACACCAGCACGGCAGACCAATATGGTCACGGCACTCACGTCATTGGAATTCTCGGTGTTCCGAAGACCACCATCGGTGGTAGAACTTTCACCGGGATCGCAAATCAGGCCAAGAGAATCAATCTTCGCGTACTGGATCAAGATGGCAACGGTACCGATAGCGCCGTGATCGCCGCGATCCAAGAAGCAATCGCGCTGAAAAGCACTTATAACATCCGCGTGATCAATCTTTCACTTGGCCGTCCGGTGACGCAGAGCTATACGACGGACCCCTTGTGTCAGGCGGTGGAAGCTGCCTGGAAGGCGGGCATCGTGGTGGTAGTGGCGGCGGGCAACAACGGCCGGGACAACACGTACGGTGAGAATGGCTACGGCACCATCACCGCCCCTGGCAACGATCCTTACGTGATAACGGTTGGCGCCATGAAGAGTATGAACACACCCAGCCGAACCGACGACCAGATTGCAAG
>JBEKLB010000259.1:0-9524 GCA_050010415.1 Bryobacteraceae bacterium
AGTACCCTTGTTCCGATCCTGGAAGAACTGCTGGATGTTGTCGACGGAGTTGTACGTTTTGCCAGTGAAGAGATTGGGCCTGGAGGTCTCACGCGCCTCATATTGCGGACTGCGTTGGCGCGCCTGGCCGAGATCTTCCACTAGAGTTTTCGGCACCTCGCGCAGGAATCGCGAAGGGGTGGTAGCTTCCTGCTGGCCACCGCCAAAACGCCGTCGATAACGCGCCGAGGTCAGGAACAGCCGTTTCTCAGAGCGCGTCATGCCGACGTAGCACAGACGCCGTTCCTCTTCCATGGCCGCCTTCGAATCGAGTGAGCGAACATGCGGGAAGAGCCCCTCTTCCATCCCGGCCAGGAACACGATCGGGAATTCGAGCCCTTTGGCGTTGTGCAGGGTCAGCAGCGAGACCGGGGCGCGTTCGTCTAAACCATCGGAATCCGAGACCAGAGCCGCGTGATCCAAAAATTCGGCGATGGTCTCGCCGCGCTCGGCCGCTTCCGACGCCGCATTCACCAGTTCGTTCAAATTGCCCAGGCGCGATTCCGCTTCTGGATCGTTGTCGGACTGCAGCATCCTCGCGTACCCTGTTCGTTCCAGGATTTGCCGTAGCAGATCGTCTACTTTTCCTTCGTTCGCCGAGGCGCCTAGCTCTTCCATTATGGCTTTAAATATCCGCAGGGCCGATTCGGCGCGTCCCGCAAACTGATTTTCCTCGATCATGCGGCCGATCGCCGACCATACGCTTAACTCGTGCTCCAATCCAAATTGCTCGATCTGCTCGATGGTGCTCTTGCCGATGCCGCGCGCGGGAGTGTTGATGATGCGCAGCAGGCTGACCGAATCCTGCGGGCTAATCACGGCTTTCAAATAAGCCAGCGCGTCCTTCACTTCGGCGCGCTGATAGAAGCTGAATCCGCCCAGGACGATGTATTCACGGTTGTAGCGCCGCAGTGCTTCCTCGATCTGTCGCGATTGGAAGTTGGTGCGATAAAGCACAGCCACGCGATCGCCCGGGGTGGCCGTCAGCAGCTTGTCGATGGTGTCGGCAATGAACAGCGCTTCCTGCTCGCCATCGAAAGCTTCGAACCGGCCGATCTTTTCGCCGGCGCCGGATTCGGTCCACAGCCACTTGCCTTTGCGCTCGGTGTTATTGGCCACCACTGCGCTAGCCGCTTCCAGAATATTCTTGGTCGAGCGGTAATTCTGCTCCAGGCGGATCACCGCGGCGTTCGGGAAATCACGCTCGAAGTCCAGGATGTTGCGGATATCGGCGCCGCGCCAGCCATAAATGGACTGATCCTCATCGCCCACCACGCAGATATTTTTGTGCGCTTCGGTGAGCAGGCGCATCAGTTCGTACTGGCTGCGATTGGTGTCCTGGTATTCGTCAATCATCACGAATTCGAAGCGGCGATTGATCTGCAGGCGCAGATTGGCATCATGAGCCAGCAGGCGCACCGTTTCGAGCAGCAGGTCGTCAAAATCGAGCGCATTGGCCTGGCGCAGGCGGCCTTCATATTTCTCGTAGATGGAAGCCAGCTGCGATGTTTTCTGATCGGTGGATTTTCCGTACACCTCTTCAGGCGTTTCCTTACGGCTCTTCTTGTGGCTGATCCAGGAAGTCATGGCGCGATACTGCATGAACTTTTCGTCGAGGTTCATGCCGCGAAAGATAGACTTGATCAGGGCCACCTGATCGTCATCATCGTAGATGGTGAATTGGCGCGTGAATCCGTTGCGGATTTCAGCCAGGCTGGCGCCGTCACGGCGTAGCAATCGCACGCAAAAAGAGTGAAAAGTGGAGACCAACGGGCCGTCGCGACCCACGCTGCCAATCAGGTTGTTCACCCGCGTGCGCATTTCTTCCGAGGCTTTGTTGGTAAACGTCACGGCCAAGATGCAGGGACCGGGGACGCGATGCTCCTGCATCAGGTGCGCCATGCGATGCGTGATCACACGCGTCTTGCCGCTGCCGGCGCCGGCCAGCAATAAGAGCGGACCTTCGACGTGAGACACGGCGGCCTGTTGTTGCGGATTGAGACCCTTCAGAAAATCCATCTTGCTAATCTGCGAAGCGACGCAGTGTCGGGGGGAGACAAAGCGATTTTAGCATGGGATCAGCTTTGATCCGCGATGCCGACCTCGGAGAGCTAAACTGTTGGGGTGCTCGCTTGGCCGCCGTCGAAGCTGATTACCCTTTGGGGAATTTTTTTTCACTGGCGTGGCGATACTTGCGACCTTCTGGATCGAGCGGCATAGCTTTTACTCCACTCAGGATTTGCTGTTCAGAGTCTTGGAGTACTCTTCTTTCCCCCTTTTGCTTTGCGGTATCCTCGCTAGTTTCGGTGGAATGATCGCCTGGGCCAGAAACTTTACCCGAAGTAAACGGCTTCGTGCAGCTGGGGCCTCTTTCACGCTTGGATTGCTTCTTTGTTTCGTACCGATCAATATCCATGACTGGACGAATGCGTTCATCTTTGTGGGGGTCGCCTCTTGGGCTCACTGTGTGGTTCTGCTCTGGTGATCGTTTCCCAAGTCCCACCCTGACGGATGTCGATAAGCCAATAGTACTCGTCCCAAGCCATTGATCCGGCTGAAATCGCCTTACCCTGCCTCCTCTACCGACTTTGGGAGTATTCAGTATTGCGAAATCCTTTGCTTTCCGCTCCAACCCCTTGTAACCTAACAATTTGCTGGTACGCCTCTATTTTTAAGCAGGCTACTGGCTTCTCTAGGGCCTGCATGCTGGTTGAATTTGAGCTGATTCAGAGAGCCCAGAAGGGCGATGATGCCGCGTTCAACCAAGTGGTGGTTGCATACAGGAAGAGAATTCTTGGCACGATCGCCCGGTTGATCGGGCGGCCGGAAGATGTGGAGGACGTAGCCCAGGAAGTTTTTCTGAGGCTTTACTATTCGCTCGATCAACTCAGGACGCCGGAAGTATTTGAGCCATGGTTGTACCGGCTGACGGTGAATGCTTCGTATGACTATCTGCGAAAGCAGCGCCGGCGCAATGAAGCCAGGATGTCGGACCTGAGTGAGCAGCAGGTGATGATGGCGGACGCGGCAGCCGGAGGGAAGGCCTCTGGCGAGGAACAGCGTCAAAAGCAAGTCAAGGAATTGGTGGATTCGCTGCTGCAATCGGTTTCGGAGCAGGATCGAATTCTGCTGACGCTGAAAGAAGTGGAAGGGCTGTCGCTGAAAGAGCTTGAAAAGATTTATTCAGTGAATGAAAATGCATTAAAGGTTCGGCTGTTCCGGGCGCGTCAGAGGGTTCTGAACGCGTATCAAGCCTCCCGCAAGGGCAAGGGCGCAAAGCCCGGAGAACAATAGGGCTAGGTTTGGGGTTAGAATAGTCGAGAATAGCGAGGAGGCGCCGAGACGCGCATGGAACAGAATACAGAGCTTGACCAACTGTTCGCTAGCTACCGGACTTCCGTGCCGGACCCCGAGGCGGGTGTCAACTTCATGCCTGAACTGTGGCGGAAGATCGAGGCCCGGCAGTTCTTCCTCGTGCGGTTGAAGAAGCTAACACAGGTGTTTGTCGTCGCCGCCGCAGCCATCTGCCTACTATTGGGAATCGCTCTGCAAATCCCCGTCGCGGACCGGTCCGCCGTGAGCGCCAATTATGTCGACGTGCTGGCAGACGCCAACCCTACCGAGAACCTCTCCACGGTAGGCATCCCGGTCGACTATACTGAACCGAACGGAAGATGACGCGGAAGATCATACTGTATTTTCTGCTCGTCTTCGCGAGCGGAGCAGTGGTAGGAGCGCTCGGCTACCGCACCTATAATCCACCAATTGCGCGTACCGTAAATGGTCCAGTTCCACGAGGCGATTGGCGAAAACCCTATATGGACGAGAGTAAAGCTCGTCTGGACCTTACGCCTGATCAGGTTGTCGAGCTAAAGGCGATCCTGGATGACACGGAAGCCAAGTTCCACGATGCGCGCGAACGCGAGAACCAGGAAATCGGCGAGATCCGCGACGAACACATCGCCCGAATAAGAAAAATGTTGACTGGTGAGCAGCTTCCCAAATACGAAAAGCTGCACGCCGAGCGCGAAGCTAGAGCGAAAGAGCAGAATCAGAAGAAACCGTAGCGCGCTCTCGCGTGCCGCCGGTTAGCGTACTCCGACGGGCTGCTTCTTGCTGTCTTTCAGTTCCTTCTTATCCTTCAAATCTTTCGATTTGGCCATTTTCTTCTGGAAGCGGTCGACGCGTCCTTCGGTGTCCACTAGTTTCTGACGGCCAGTGAAGAAAGGGTGGCAACTGGAGCAGATTTCCACGCGGATGTCGCCCTTGTGCGTGGATCGGGTCTTGAAGGTGTGCCCGCACGCGCAGACGACATTAATCTCTTCGTAGGCGGGGTGAATAGCGGCTTTCATTCGAGCAGAATCCTTTCGAACTTTCAGTGTACCGCACCCGTCAAGTACCTTTGAAAATACAAACCCCCGCATCACCTTGACAGGAGGATGCGGGGGTACGTTACTGTCTTTCGCGCAGGGAAGCGGCCGGTCCACAGGAGCAGCGGCTTCGTCCACTGAACGAAACCTGAACGTTCAACAGGTCGACTTTAACAGTCGGCCACCTCGCGCGAATTGATTCTACAGTCACTACATATACCCATGTTAGACTGGACCACCTCCTTTCTCAGTGATGAGACCATCATAAAACTGAGATGGAAATCTGTCAAACACTTTCTAGAGGCATACAACATCTAGAAACGGCTGGAGGCGGAAGTACTATCTGTTGTCAGGCCCGCAAAAATGCCCCGCTTTTCATCGCGGGGCATTGACGAAAACCAAGAGGCAACTCCCGTGGCCTGAAGAACAACCCTAAAGCCACAAAGTGCAATTGGTACGCCATGCCGACAATGTGTTAAGTAGTTCATAACTCGGGTCTGAACGGTGCGCCGATTCCTATTTCTGGAAGATATCGACCGCATGGGCCTACGGGAATCAGTAGGACTGGCGGTACAATGGCCTCTGGATGTCGAGCGTTGCTCAGTTGCAGCTTGACCCGGACGGCGAAAAGTCGGCTGCGCGTGACGCTTGGCGCTCCATGGCCGCTTTCCTGGTCTCGGGAATACTTATGTCGTTCCTGGGCGCTATCTTGCCCGCCTGGGGCTACCACCTGCGGCCCAGCTTCACCGAAGTAGGCGACTATTTCCTAAGCTTGGCGTTTGGTCTGCTTTTGTCGGTGCTCGCGGCGCATTTTCTGCTTCCCCGCCGAGGGCTGAAGTTCGTTTTGGTTCTGGCGAACCTGCTGGCCTGTGGCGGGTTCCTCTTCCTGGCGCTTTCTTCGCCGCCGGCTGCCGCGGCATGGCGCTTAGGCGGCGTACTCTGCATTGGATTCAGCACGGGATTGCTCAACGCGGGCGTATTCCATGCCATCTCTCCGATTTATCAAATCGATCGCGCCGCCACTGTGAATTTCGCCGGCCTGTTATTCGGATCGGGTAGCTTACTTACGGCCCTGATGGTAGCCGGCACATACTACGTTTACACCGTTCCCAGTATTCTCATTTTGATTGCCGCCATCCCAGGCCTGTATGCAGTGGTGTGCTACAAGGGCAATTTCTCCGGCCATCCCGTGGTTCAAACACTGCCGCTCTCCCAGGTGTGGCGCGATTTTCGGAATCCAGGGGCCGTTCTGTTCAGCTTGCTGCTGTTCTTCCAATTTGGGAACGAATGGTCCATGGCGGGATGGCTGCCGCTGTTTCTGATTCGCAGGCTGGGAATCAGCCCTAACGATTCCTTGCTGCTGCTGGCTCTTTACTGGGCGTCGCTGCTGGTGGGGCGCATCATTTCGCAAGTGCTCCTGAGGTCGCAATTTATCCTGAAGCGCGCGAACCGGGCTCTCCTGCTGGGTGGCTCTATCCTGTCGGCGATGCTCGGCATGATAGCGCTCGCGTCCACCAACAATCTGTTCGGCGCGCTCATGGGCGTTCTATTCGTGGGCGCCGGCTTCGCATCCATTTATCCGCTGGTGGTGGAGAAGATCGCGGGCCGCTTTCCCTATTACCATCCGGGCTTCTACAACGGCCTGTTCTCGCTGGCAATGACCGGCGGATTCCTGGCGCCCTGGTTGCTCGGCTACTTCGCGGAAGCCTGGGGGATTCAGGCCGTCATGATTCTGCCGTTGCTCGGCACTTTCATGGTGTTCCTGCTGCTGCTCCTGATCATGCTCGAAGCCAAGCTGAGCAGCCTGTCCGAGATCACGCGAGCCGGATCGTGACCCGGGCGCCGCGCCGTAGAGAAAGCATGATCCGCATCGGCTTTCTCGCCGTTCTCGCCTTTCTTCTTTTGGCTGCGGCGCCAGAACCGCGCTGGGCTGTTCTGAACCGGGCGGCCGGGCAGGCCATCAAAGCAAAAGATTACGCCAAGCTGCGCGAGACGTTGCGGGAATTGAAACCGCTGATGCCAGGAAATCCGCAAATCGTTTATAACCTGGCTGCGTCGGACGCGGCGCTGGGAGATGCTCTGGCCGCGCTCGCGGAGCTGCGAAATCTCGCCTCGATGGGTTTGACCTACGATTTTGCCGCGGATGCGGATCTCTCGCCCCTGCGTAAATCGATCGAGTTCGCCGCTATCCTCAAGCAAACTGCCGGCAACAAGAAGCCGGTGAGCCATTCCGCTCCAGCCTTCCCGCTGGCTGAACCCGATCTGATTCCCGAGGACATCGCTTTCGACGCCGTTACGCAGCACTTTTTTCTCGCGAGCGTCCGCAGGGCGAAGATCATTCGAAACGACGGCCGGAATTTTGCAGTGACGGACTGGCCCGTGCTGGCGCTGCGCGTGGACTCCCAACGCCGTATCCTGTGGGCCGCAACGGGCTGGGTGGCGCACTGTGCGCGGTGCAAGAAGACAGATGTGGACAAGACTGCTCTGCTCGCATTCGACCTGGATTCTGGCCAGCTAAAGCAACGCATCGAGTCGCCCGTCAAAGGCCTGCTCGGCGACATGACCATCAGCCGTTCCGGTGAAATCTACGTGTCGGAGGGAATTCACGGGGCCGTTCTCCGTTTGCGGCAGGGCGCCAAGGAACTGGAGCGGCTGGATGTTCCCGGCGAATTTCCTTCGCCACAAACTCCGGCGCTTTCCGCCGACGAGAAGACGCTCTACGTGCCGGATTACGTGCGCGGCATCGCGGCCATGACGCTCTCCACCCGCCACGTGACCTGGTTGAAACCGGCGGACGATATTGCGCTGAGCGGCATCGACGGGTTGTATATTTATCGCGACTCGTTCATCGCCGTCGAGAACGGAACCTCTCCGCCTCGCATCATGCGATTCTCGCTCGACCTCCACAAACAGGAAGTGCTGGAGGCCAACACGCCGGAGTTGGGCGAACCAACACATGGAACCATGGTCGGCGACACGTTTTACTTCATCGCTAACACCGGCTGGGATCAATACGACGATGACGGGCAGAAGAAGCCAGCGAGTAAACCGGTGGAATCCACCGTTCGCAAGCTGGTTCTCACGAGTTCGCTCTAAAATGACAATGAATGCGCGCGTTCCTGGCATTGTTGTTGGCCATCCCGCTTAGCGCGGCCGATTTAGGGTCGCGGCTGGATCAAATCATTGACACTACAGGCGTCCTATCGCACGCCTTTGTTGGGATGCGCGTGGTACGTCTCAGCGATGGTCGCGTGCTCTACGCGCACAATTCGGAGCGGCTGTTCGTGCCTGCGTCCAACATGAAATTGTTTACCACGGCCCTGGCGCTCTCTAAGCTGGGGAGCGAGTATTGGCTATCCACTCAAATCGGCGCTGAAGTTCCCATTGATGCCGACGGTGCGTTGCAGGGGGATCTCGAACTGGTGGGTGGAGGCGATCCCAGCTTGTCGGGGCGCGAGTATCCTTACCGCAGTCACGCCGCCCCGCTAGCGGTCTATTCGCTTCGCGCGATGGATGAGATTGCCGATCAGCTTGTGGCCCGCGGCTTGAAGCGGGTGGAAGGCAATATCGTTGGTGACGACAGCCGCTATGTTTGGGAACCGCAGCCCGGTCCATGGTCTTCCGACAGCGCCACGCGAGAATACGGCGCGCCGGTGAGCGCTCTCATCCTCCACGACAATACCTTCGCGCTCACGCTGCGGCCGGGTGCGCACGCCGGGGACTTGGCGCGCATTTCGCTGACGCCGCCGATTGAGAACTTCGTGATTGATAATCGCGTGCTGACTACGGATCGAGGCGCTCGCAAAATCGAGTTCTATCGCAGCGCCTCGGGCAGTGAGCTGCATGTCTGGGGCGCCATTCCGAAGAGCGACGCCGGATACGTGCAAGAGCTCGCGGTCGGAGATCCGGCCCTCTACGCAGCGGAAGTTCTGCGAGCGTCGCTGCTCGGTCGCGGGATATCGATTCGTGGCGACGCGCTAGCCCGGCATCGCTTCCCGGACGAAACAACGCCGTCTCCTTCGCCACCGGGCAGCATACTGGCGGAGCACCGCTCGCCGCCGCTGTTCGATCTGCTGCAAGTAGTAGACAAAGTCAGCCAAAACCTGCATGCGGAAATGTTTCTGCGCGAGGTGGCGGTGGCGTCGGGACGCTCGGGCAGTCGAGAATCCGGGCTCGCGGCCATGGATGAATTTCTAGCTAGCGCCGGCATCTCGCATGACGAGTATCAATTCACCGACGGCTCCGGCCTGTCGCGCGACACCCTGGTCTCGCCCGCGGCCATCACCAAACTGCTGGCACACATGAACCAGTCGCCCCATCGCGACGAGTGGCTCAGTCTGCTGCCGATCGGTGGCGAGGATGGAACGCTGGGCTCGCGCTTCGCGGGGCATCCGGAAGCCCGCGTCATCCGCGCTAAAACAGGAACGCTCGATCACGTGAAGACGCTATCGGGTTATGCCGATACGCCGGCTTATGGCCGTGTCGCGTTCTCGCTGCTGGTGAACAATTTCGAAGAACCTGGCCCGGGCGTGACGAAGGCGATCGACGAGCTGGCGCTGGCATTGCTGCGGTAGGTCTCAGTAGGTTACGGACTTGGTTTACGGGCGCGGCAGGTAAGCGACGCTCAGACCTTTTCCCACCGGGATGATGGTATGCGAGATGCGCTCCATCTCCTCAATCCGAGCGAGATAACCAGCGATCTGATCGGGATGTGAAATCGCATTGTCGGCCAGCAGCAATCCAGGCAGCGATAGCTTCGGTAACAATCGTTGCAGCTGTTTCGGAGCGCTGATGCGGTCCGCATCGAAGAACAGGCAATCGAACGGACCGGTGAGACGCGCCGCAATCTCCGTCGCGTCGCCAAGCAGCAGATCGACATGGCGCAGCAAATCCACCGCAGCCAGATTTTCCCGCGCCATGGCGTGTTTCTGAGGACTTTTGTCGATACTGGTGACGCGTCCGCCCAACGGCCCAATGGTTGCTGCCAGCCAAATGGTGCTGTACCCATTCGAGGTCCCGATCTCCAAAACGTTGCGAGTGCCGGCGATTTGCAACAACATGGCGACCACTTCCGCCGTGGCAGGCTCAAGGTTGAGCAGTTTTCGCGAATGCTCG
>JBEKLB010000260.1:0-9512 GCA_050010415.1 Bryobacteraceae bacterium
ATAAGCCCCACCACGCGATAGGTGGCCGACTCGGTGGCGAAGATCCGGATAGCCATTTCCGCCAGCTTGTGCTGAATCATGCCGAACTCGGCGATGGACTTGCCGAAAGCCTTGCGCTCCTTGGCGTAGTTGAGCGAAACGCGCAGCACCTCCTTGGCGCCTCCGCAGGCGAATGCGCCCAGCTTCAGCCGGCCGATGTTGAGGATATTGAACGCGATGATATGTCCGCGGCCGATCTCGCCCAGAACATTTTCCACCGGCACCTTTACGTTGTCCAAAAAGATGGGCGTGGTGGAGCTTCCCTTGATGCCCATCTTCTTTTCTTCCGCGCCCGGATTGACGCCCGGGAACTTGCGCTCGACCAGAAATGCGGTGAACTTCTCGCCGTCCACTTTCGCAAAAATAGTGTAGAAATCGGCCGCACCGCCATTGGTGATCCACATTTTTTGGCCGTTGAGAATATAGTGCTTGCCATCCGGGCTCAAATCGGCGCGAGTGCGCGCGGCCAACGCGTCCGATCCGGCCTGCGGTTCGCTAAGCGCGTAGGCGGCTACCAATTCCGCGCTCGCTACCCGGGGAAGATAGCGCTGCTTCTGTTCCTCGGTTCCGAAGAGCAATAAGGGAAGCGCGCCGATGCCGGTCTGTCCCCCGTGCCAGGCAGCGTAGGAGCCGTCTTTCGAGACGCCCTCGCCCACCAGCATGGCGGAGGTGAGATCCATTTCCATCCCGCCGTATTTCTCCGGGAGATGCACCGACGTCAAGCCGATCTCGCCGGCCTTGCGCAGCACCGCCACGGCGACACCCGGCTCCTGGTGCTGGATGGCTTCCACGTTGGGCGCGATTTCCTTGGTCCAGAACTCTTCCGTGGTGCGGGCGATAGCCCGGTGTTCGTCCGTGAAGTCTTCGGGGGTGAAGACCTCCGAGGGCAGCGTAGGCTCGATGAGGAACGAGCCGCCCTTATGCTTCGTGGGAGAGATTGTCGAGGATGCCATCGGAATTATTCCTTATGAGATTTTCGAAAATGCCGGCAGCGCCCTGGCCCCCGCCAACACACATGGTCACCATGCCGTAGCGAGTGTCTTTGCGATGCATTTCGCGCAGGATGGTGGCGGTGAGTTTCGCGCCCGTGCAGCCCAGCGGATGGCCCAGCGCGATGGCGCCACCGTTGGGATTCACCCGGTCGAGATCCAGACCCGCCTTGCGAATCACAGCCAGGGCCTGGACCGCGAAGGCTTCGTTCAGTTCAATGACTCCGATATCTTCGGTCTTCAAGCCGGCGAGCGCCAGCGCTTTGGGGATGGCGACCACCGGCCCGATGCCCATGATCTCCGGCGGAACTCCCGCCACGGCGAAGCTGACGAAGCGCGCCATGGGCTTCAGACCGAGCTCGGTGGCTTTCTTCTCCGACATCACAATCGCCGCGGCCGCTCCATCGCTGGTTTGCGAGGAATTGCCGGCCGTCACGGTACCGTCGGATTGAAACACGGGCTTCAATTTTGCGAGAGCTTCCATGGACGTGTCGGCGCGTGGGCCTTCGTCCTTCGTAAACATAGCCGTGTGACGCTTCGGCGATCCGTTATCGAGCGTGGTTGACTCGATAGGGACAGGCACCAACTCGCCATCGAACTTGCCCGCGGTCTGCGCGTGCAAAGCATGCTGGTGGCTGCGATAGGCGAATTGATCCGCGTCCTCCCGGCTAATGCCGTACTTGTGCTGCACCTGCTCGGCGGTGAGCCCCATGCCCATGTAGATCTGCGGCAGATGATCCACCATCCAGGGATTGGGCGAGAATTTGTTGCCCGCCATCGGAATCATGCTGAGCGATTCAGCTCCGCCAGCGATGATGATCTGTGCGCTGCCGGAACGAATACGGTCGGCAGCCATGGCGATAGCCTGCAGGCCGGAGGAACAAAAACGGTTGATGGTGATGCCGGGCACTGAGTCCGGCAAACCCGCGCGGAGGGCGGCGATGCGTGCGACGTTCATGCCGGATTCAGCTTCCGGCATTGCGCAGCCCAGGATTACGTCGTCGATTTCCTCCGGCGCGATGGCCGGATGTTTTTCGAGCAGCCGCCGGATGACCAGCGCCGCCAGATCGTCGGGGCGGCTGTTGCGTAAACTACCTTTGGGCGCTTTGCCGACCGGCGTTCGCAAACAATCTAAAATTACAGCTTCCATGATTTATCTCAAGATCAGTTTCGGAGTGGCTTACCCGTCTTCAGCATATACTGCATGCGCTCCTGCGTCTTCGGGTTGCCGCACAGGCTCAAGAACGCTTCCCGCTCCAGATCGAGCAGGTACTGCTCGGAGACGGTCTGTTCACCGGAGAGCCGGCCGCCACTCAGGATGTGCGCGAGCTTCTCGGCCACGATCATATCGTAATCACTGATAAAGTGGCCCTGCCGGGCGGACCATGCGCCCAGCTTCATCATCGAGTAGGCGCTTTCGCCCGCTACCTTTATGTCCGTGCGCGGCGTGCCGGGCGCGTAGTTCGCAACCAGCGAGAGCGCCAGCGCTTTGGCGTCGAAGAGGAGGCGCTCAGGATTCATCGAAATGGCATCCGAGCGATGCAGCAATCCCAGCTTCTGCGCCTCGGCGGCACTGGTTGAGACTTTCGCGTAACCAATGGTCTCGAAAATTCGCAATGGATCCTTTAAACGCACCAGCAGTTCCTTGCAGCCGCCGCCGGCCGGGATCACCCCCACGGCCATTTCGACCAACCCCATGTATGTTTCGGCTGACGCTTGCGCGCGCGTGGAATGCAATACGATTTCGCAGCCGCCGCCTAGCGTGCGCGAGAACGGCGCCGCCACCACGGGCTTGGCCGCGTACTTCAACGCCATGTTGGTTTGTTGGAATCGCTGGACGGCGAAGTTCAGCTCGTCCCATTCGCCTTCTTGCGCGGCCAGCAGCACCAGCATCAGATTGGCCCCGGCGCTGAACGCTTCCCCTTCGTTGGCGACGATCATCGCTTCGAAATTGCGATTGGTCTCTTCCAGGCCGGCGTGCAGCATCGCGACGTTGTCTTCGCCCAGGGTATTCAGCTTGCTATGAAACTCGACGCACAACACGCCGTCGCCTAAATCGATCAGCGACGCACCGGCATTCTCAAACACCACGCCATTAGTGTGCTTGCGATCCCGCAATGTCAGAATGCCGGGCCGAGGTTCGATCGGCTGGTGGCTATTGGAACGGAAATCGAAATATTCCATAGTGGGACGGCCGAGCGGCTCAGGCGGACGATAGAGGGCGATGGTGCCGCGCGCGAGTGCGTCTTTGATATTGCCGGGCAACACGCGTTTTTCTATTTCGAGCCGCGAGACCACTTCGAGAAAACCAATGGCATCCCACAGCTCGAACGGACCAAGCGCGTGGCCGTAGCCCCAACGCATGGCGCGGTCGATTTCGACCATGCGATCCGAAATTTCAGGGATCATCTCCGCGCAGTAGAGAAAATAATCGCTCAAGACCTTCCACAGGAACCGGCCTGCGCGGTCGTCTGAGCGGAACAGGGTACGCACACGCTCACCCAGATCCTCAATGTTGCGCGCGGCGTCGACGGAGGGGAAGCGCGGCTTTTGCTGCGGCTGATATTCGAGCGTCTTCCAGTTGAGCGCGTGAATCTCACGATCCTTGCCTACGCGTTTGTAGAAGCCCTGGCCGGTCTTGTCGCCCAGCCACTTGCGCTCAATCATCTTCTTCTGGAAATCGAGCGGCAGAAAACGATCGCGCCACGGATCATTGGGAACAAGCTCATAAAGGTTGCTTCCAACGAACGCCCAGACATCCAGGCCAACCAGATCGAGCAAACGGAAGCTGGCGCTCTTCGGGACGCCAATCAGAGCGCCGGTGAGTGCGTCCACTTCCTCGATGGTGAAATCGGCTTCCAGCATCGCCTTGCCGACCGTTCCGCCCAGAAAACCGCCAATGCGATTGGCGATAAAGTTGGGAGTGTCCTTGGTGCGAACCACGCCTTTGCCCAAGCGGCGGTCGGCGAATTGTTCCACCTCTGCAAGAATGCGCGGATCGGTCTCCGGCCCCGGTATCAGCTCCATCAAATGGAGATAACGCGGCGGATTGAAGAAGTGCGTGCCGAGAAAGTGGCGGCGAAACTCGGGTGAAAAACCCGCGGAGATTTTCCCGAGCGGGATGCCGCTGGTATTGGTTGAAAGAATGGTGCCGAGCTTTCGCGCGGCGTCCACCTTCTGCCACAGAGCGCGCTTCGCATCCAGGTTTTCAACAATGGCTTCGATAATCCAGTCGCAGGTCGCAAGCTTATCGAGATCGTCTTCGAAATTGCCGGTTTCGACCAGCGGCCCCAGGTCATCGGCGAAGAATGCGGCGGGGCGCGACTTCACGGCGTTCTGCAGGCCCTGCAGCGCGGCCGCGTTGCGGTTGGGCTGGCCAGGGACATCCAGCAACAGCGAAGGAATACCCGCATTCGCAAAATGCGCGGCGATACGGGAACCCATGGTGCCCGCGCCCAGTACGGCGATACGACGAATGGTTCGCATGAAGAATACTTGACGATTATAGCGTTGGACCCTGGCCGCGCCTACCGGTTTACAGCGCTCATGTGCTGCTCTGGATAGCGAGTTCCGGCCGTACAGCCTTTGGGAAGCACTCGATCGATCTCCTCCAGCTCGGAAGGAGTGAGCGCGACATCCAGCGCCTTGAGATTCTCCTCCAGACGCGACAGCTTCTTGGTGCCAGGAATCGGAACGACATCTTCGCCCTGCGCCATCACCCAGGCCAGCGCGATCTGCGCGGGTGTCGCACCTTTGGCGCGAGCCAGCGCTTCGATATGCCGAACCAGATCGAGATTTTTGTGGAAATTGTCACCCTGGAAACGCGGCTGAAAACGGCGGAAGTCGTCTTCGGGAATGTCCTCGGGACGTTGGAATTGGCCGGTGAGAAAGCCGCGGCCGAGCGGACTGTAGGCGACAAAGCCGATGCCGAGTTCGCGGACGGTGGCCAGGATGTCTTCCTCCGGGTCCCGAGTCCAAAGCGAATATTCGGTTTGCAGTGCGCTGATGGGATGCACGCGATGGGCGCGCCGGATGGTGGCACAGGCCGCTTCGGAAAGCCCCAGATAGCGCACCTTCCCTTCCTTGACCAGATCCGCCATGGCGCCCACGGTGTCTTCGATGGGCGTCTTGGTATCCACGCGATGCTGGTAATAAAGATCGATCATATCTACGTTCAACCGCTGGAGCGAAGCTTCGCAGCAGGCGCGAACATATTCGGGACGGCCGCTTACGCCCAGGAATTTTCCATCGGGCGATCGCTGGTTGCCGAACTTGGTGGCGAGCACCACTTCCTGGCGGCGGCCTCGAATCGCCTGGCCCACCAGCGCCTCATTCTTGCCTATTCCGTACATGTCCGCGGTGTCCAGGAAGTTCATTCCCCGATCGAGCGACAGTCGAATGGTGGCGATGGATTCTGCGTCGTCGGTCTTGCCGTAAAATTCCGACATGCCCATGCATCCCAAACCCATGCGGGAAACTTTGAGTCCAAGCGAACCTAACGCTACTTGTTTCATATGAGTCCTTTCTGAATAACGGAAAACGCTCTCTAGGGTGGCGGCTGGTTTTAGACCGGTACTTCGGGCTCGGGCGCGTGATGGCGGCGGAGCGGCACGTCGCGCAACATCAGGTGCAGACCGATGGCCAGCGTCATGATGACGGCGCTCGCGAAGAAAATGCTCTGCAGGCCATGCAGCAGCCCGGTACGCACGTTCGCCATCAGCAGCCGCAGAAGCTGAAGTCCGCTCGCGGAATGCCCGAACATGGCGTCCAACTGCGGGCGCAATTGGCCCAATAGCAATGGGTTCGAAAACAATTTCAAAGCTTCGGGCGGCGTGCCGGCCGGAATTCCCATCGTCAGATCGTGATGATAGCTGGTGAGCAGCACGCTGCCAAAAACCGCCACTCCCATGGTGCTTCCGATGGATCGAAAGAACGCGGTAGAGGCCGTGGCCGCGCCCATCTGGCTGCGGGGCGCCACATTCTGGACCGCGACTGTGTAGACGGGCTGCAACAGGCCCATGCCGGTGCCCGCGATGATCATCGCGAGAATCACGTCGGCGCGCTGGGTAGCGACGCCCATGCGGGCAAACAGGATCATGCCGATCGCAACCAGCACGGAGCCCGAGACCGCGGCAATCTTATAACTTCCCAGGCGCAGATTGAGCTGCCCGGTGACGATGCTCCCCACCACCGCACCCATCATCAGCGGGGTAAGCAGACTGCCGGACTGCGTGGCCGAAACGCCCAGCACACCCTGCATGAACAGGGGCAGATAAATGATGACGCCGAACATTCCCATGCCAAGCAGGAACACGCAAATCGAGCACAGACTGATGATCGGATTGCGGAACAGCGATAGCGGAATCAGCGGTTCAATGGCCTTGCTCTCGGCGCGCAAAAACACGGCCAGCATCACGGCGGAGAAGGCGAGCAACGATTCCACGCGCGTGGAGCTCCAGCCGTAATCGGTCACCCAAGTGAGAGCCAGCAGCAGCGGCACGATGCAAAGAATCAGCGAGATCAATCCCGACCAATCCAGACGCCGCTTCACGCCCTGCGGATGCAAATCGGGAAACTGGAAATAAATCGCGGCGATCGCGAGCAGGCCCACCGGAAGGTTCACATAGAAAGCCGCGCGCCAGGAGACGTGATCGGTGAGCCAGCCTCCGAGCGTAGGGCCGAATATGGACGCCAGTCCCCAGGAAGCCGCGAAGAAGCCTTGGTACTTGCCGCGCTCGGCCGGCGAAAATACATCGCCGATGATGATGAACGCCAGGCCCATCATCATTCCTGCGCCAATGCCCTGCAGTCCGCGAAACAGGATGAGCTGGTTCATGCCATCGAGGCGCAAAAATGTGAAGGTCCCCGATGCGCCGCACAGCGCGGAGGTGAACACAAACATGGTGGCGCCGCCCAGGAAAAACCATTTTCGGCCGTACATGTCGGATAACTTGGCGAAGATGGGGACCGCCAGCGTGGAGGTGAGCAGGTACGTGGTGGACACCCATGGATAGCGGTCGAATCCGGAAAGCTGGGCGATGATGCGCGGCTCGGCGGTGCCAACGATGGTCTGATCGAGCGCGGCCAGCAACACCGATAGCATCAACCCCATCATGGTTGCGAACATTTGGGGCCGCGTGAGCCGGATGAGGCCGGAAGTATGGAATTTGGGCTCGACTGCGGAGGCGGGCATTCCTAATGTTATCCTGTTTGCCGTCGGCTTTCACTGACGGCCACGGCATGATTACCACGATATGACGTCCACCTCAGACGCCTACTTACGCGCGGCGCTGGATCAGGCGCGCAAGAGCTTGTCCGAAGGCGGCATTCCCATCGGCTCGGTGCTGGTGCATGACGGCCGGATCATCGGGCAAGGTCACAACTGCCGCGTGCAGACCGGAAGCGCCATCGACCATGGCGAGATGAATTGTCTGCGCAATGCCGGCCGCCTGCCGGCCAGGATTTATCGGGCCAGCACCATTTATTCGACGCTCTCGCCTTGCCCCATGTGCAGCGGCGCCATCGTCCTGTATAAGATCCCGCGCGTGGTGGTGGGTGAGAACAAAACTTTTCTTGGCGCGGAGGATTACATGCGTAGCCAGGGCATTCAAGTGGAAGTGCTGCAGGATGAGGAGTGTATCCAAATGATGACAGACTTCATTCAAGCGAACCCGTCCCTGTGGAACGAGGATATTGGTATCTAAGATGGAGCTGAATGTTCAGACCTTGAATCGAGCGTTGGTGGACGATCTGATCCAACGGGCGCGCGCGGCGCCCAGGCGTCGCATCAATCACAATTTTCATGCGTCCATGGAAGACAATCCGCATCGCTTCTTGAATGTGATGGCGAAGGGAACCTATATCGCTCCGCACCGGCACCTGAATCCACCCAAGGCGGAATCTTTCGTAGTTTTGGAGGGTGAGATTGCGTTCCTTATCTTCGATGACGCAGGCCACGTGACGCGCACGGAAATCCTGGGTGACGACCCCATCGGGATCGACCTGACGCCGGGCGTGTGGCACACGCTGACACCGCTGTCGGAGTACGCGGTCTGTTACGAAGTGAAGCCGGGTCCGTACTCAGCGGCGACCGACAAAGACTTCGCTCCCTGGGCGCCGCGAGAAGGCGATCCAGCAGCGGCGGCATATCTGGAAAGCTTGGTGCAGCCGCTCAGAAGCAGGCGTGTTTGACGGTGTCGACCAGGGCGTGCAATCCGGCGGATGCGAATATGCTGGAGCTTTTCTCGAAAACCTTGCCGTAGGCTACACCCGCGATGGTCGCCAGGATCATGTAACGCCAATTCGGCAGCGGACCGGGCCCGTTGTCGAGATGCGCGCATCCGAAGATGAACGCGGAGATCAGCAGTGTTGTGGTGCTGGGCCCAAAGCGCTGAGCAATGCAATTCTGGATGAGTCCCCGAAAGAGGATTTCTTCCGGCAGCGCCGTGATGGCGAGGATGATCAGATACTCGGTTCCAATGCGCGCCGCTGAAGGTTGCGCAGGCCAGTGAAAGGGCGGCAGGAAGCCGATGGCGCGTCCCAGCGCGATGAGAACCGGCGCGCAAGCAACGAAGCCGAGCAGTAAGTTGACCAAGTCGCGCCATGATCGCGGCAGATTGATTTTCATCCCGCTGAGCCGCCGGTACAGCAGAAATATCGAGAGGGCAAGTAAGATAGCCACCGCATAAGCCGTCAAATGTAGCGTGCTCTGTGCTGGCTTCGGTATCCATTGGTAGCCGAGGGAGAATTCGAGAGGAAACCACAGCAGCGCGATGATGACAAAGTCGAGCCACGTGGGCGGCGGGGCGAGGCGAGCAAGATACGCGACAGCCATGGGCAGGAACGTATAGACCAGGATCAAGGCCGCTAGCGGAAAGCTGAAAGCGCCCAGATGGGCAGCGATTGCCAGGAAGGCCGCGGACAATACGGCCGGAATCGCAAACAAGGTTACCGATTCAGGCGACAAGTCGACTACCGCGCTGCCGGCTGAAATAAGCTTAACGCCCAAAAATCGCCAGTCCATACGGCCCGTTACTTCCTTATCCGTGTCTGCTTTCGAGGCCGTCAGGACATTGCAGAGTACGTCGTCCACTCGTGCGGGCTCCGCGGTGCTCAGCACATTCGGTGTTGGTGCAGGTCTCATCCCGTTCCCGTACGGTCGCCCACATCGCGACCTCGGCATAATTAACAAGCAATTGATAAGCGCTCGATGACGCATCTGGCGCCACCCGAAAAATTCCCTCTACCTCCCGAAGATCCCTTCACATGTCGACTGTATTTCACTCCCTATAACTTCGAATCGCATCTTTGTCGAGTTCTTCGGCGGGCACCAGCTGATAATGCCGCTCGTCAACGACTCTGATTTCCTGCCCCTTTAACCTCAATTCGAATAGGGCGATAATGCCGTCGTTGGTGAACTGTGCGGCGATGGCTCGGCAGCGGACGCCTGGAAACTTCTGCTCAACCCATCGAATATCTTGCGTG
>JBEKLB010000261.1:0-9442 GCA_050010415.1 Bryobacteraceae bacterium
AAAATCGGCCACTCGGAGAATCCACGGGCGGCGAAAGTATCGGTCCCGTGAAGTCGCCGTCGCGTCAACTTGACGAGAACGGCCAACCCCCAATCCTGGATTGACCAGTCACCAGCCCCCTAGTCACCCGACTGGCCCATCAATTGTTCCCTGCCGCTCAACAACATCAAACAACCCGGCGCGCGAAATCACTCCTCACGGTGTTATCCGGTGACCAAGGTAACTAATCATGTCTTCAGCACCCGAATCTATCGCGGCCACCATCACAACTGACCCGGTCCTTCGTTGGTATGAGCGCCGCGCCTCCATCAATCGCGAAAACGCCCAACGCTCCACCGGCCCTCGCACCGCCGCCGGGAAGCAGCGCTCCTCGCGCAACGCCCTCAGCCACGGTCTGACCGCCGCCTCCCCCGTCCTCCCCACCGAAGACCGCGCTGCCTACCAGGACCACCGCCTGCGCTTCTTCGACGAATACAAGCCTGCGACACCCACTGAATCTCAGCTCGTCCAGGAACTCATTGACACTTCCTGGCGGCTCAATCGCATTCCGCTGCTCGAAGCCGGCGCTCTCGCACGCGCCCTCCCGCCTGCCGATCCCGAGCAGGAAGCCACCTTCGACATCATCGACGCCCACCGCGCCCTCGCCACCCTCGGTCTGCACGGCCAACGACTCTCCCGCCAGTTCCAAAAGTCCCTGGAACAACTGCGCGAGATCCAATCTGAGCGCCGCCGCGAGGAAAACCGCGAACTTCGGAATGCTGCCGAACTCCTCATACGCCGCCAGCCCAAAGGACTTCCCTGGGATCCCGCTGAGCTTTTTTCAGAACAACCTGGCTTCGTTTTTTCAAAACAGCAAGTCGAGCGCCACGCGCGGCTTCTGATTCGCCAAAATCCAGCCTTCTATCACGGCCACCCCGCTCCCAACTCAACCTGCCACCGGGCAGAATCGCACTCTGAGCAAGTGCCTGGAAACCATCTTTGAGATCGCCGACGGCAATGCTTATGGCTGGTACGTCAACATGCTCACGGGACTCGTCGAAGTGCCGCCACTCGCGTCCGTCACCACCACTTGAATCTGATACAGTCCCGGTCCGCTTACAAAGTCCACCGTCGCCTTGGGGTTGGATGGCGACTGCAGTATGGCCGCTTGGTTTCCGCCCGCTACCACCTCGAACAGATACTGTAGCTTTCCGGAAGCGCTGGTCGATCCGCTGGCGTCCAGCACCACCGAGGGCTGGCTGGTCGTCAAACTGAGAGGTGTCACCACGGCCGTTGTGGTGCCTGGTGTCGCCACCGTGCCGGGCCCGGTGGACGTGATCGGGCTGCCCACCACGCCGTGGATCAACTGGGACCCGAAATGACCGGTTGCCCCACCCGCGAATTGCAACGTGATGTTCGAAAACTCGAGGCTTGTCCCTCCCAGGATGTCGACCGACAATGTAGACGCCGCGAAAGGCGCTGGGCTCCCATCCTTCGTAATGGTGGCAGGGCCGCTAACTTCGAACCCGCCCGTCGCAATTTGCGTGACGGCGCCGCCTTGGATTTGGATCAGGTGAGTGTGCTGCATTCGAGAGCTTGCGCCCGTCGTCGCGTCTATATTCGAAGGGGTCCGTGTATAGTCGGACAATTCCATCGTCAGGGTCGCCTCAAAATCCGCCGTGCCAGAGGTTGTGTTGAGGGTCAAACTCCACGGCCCGCGCATTTCCCACGGACCGGCTGGCATGCTGGTTGAGGGCGTGTAATCGTTAATCATCCCGCTGAACTGAGTGGGCGTCGGAGTCTGTGCCAGAAGGCCGGTAGCCGCGGACCCCATCAGGACCACGCTACCCCAGACCGCGCACCAGCCAGTTTTGTTCTTCATCATATGAGCCTCCAAAATTCAAAATCGTATTTTCGTCGTCCGAGTCTCCCGGAAACGAAGGTACAGGATGGGCCAACTTGCCGGGCTAACTCAAACGGCAATGCGCCGAACCGCATGTTTACCGTCAAATGCCGTCTTTTGCAGTCATCCCGCTGCGGCGTTACAATCGGGTGGACCTGTTTCGCCACATGGGTGAACCATCCCCAGAGACGCCTACGTCCGACAAACCGTCTGAAGACCGGCTGGATTCGTGGAAGGCAATCGCGGCATACCTCGGCCGGGACGTAACCACCGTCCAGCGTTGGGAGAAGCGGGAAGCCATGCCGGTCCATCGTCACCTGCATGACAAGCGTGGCTCTGTTTACGCTCTCCCCCAAGAGCTGGATGCCTGGCTCAAAAGCCGCCGGCAAGAGCTGGGCGACGAGCCAGACGAGAGGGACAAAGAACTAAAACCCGGGCCGGTGGAAGCGGAAGGCGCCGGCCGAATTAAAGTGACACGGCGGTTCCCGACCTGGCTCGCTTTAACGGGGGTTGCGGTACTCGGCCTGCTCGCCGCCGCTTACGCTCTGTCCCATGGCCGCACACGCGATGCGGAGCAACCCAAAATCAGCTCTTTGGCGGTGCTGCCTTTAAAGAACCTGTCCGGAGATCCAACCCAGGAATACTTGAGCGACGGGATGACCGAAGCGCTGATCGGACGCCTGGCCAGCATGCACGGTCTGCGCGTTATTTCCCGCACCTCAGTCATGCGCTTCAAGAATCCGCAGCTCTCCGTGCCCGAGATCGCCAAAATGTTGCGCGTGGATGCCATCGTGGAAGGTTCTGTAATGCGAGAGGGCAATCGGATTCGCGTCACGGCCCAGTTGATTCGGGGCGCCACCGACACCCACTTCTGGTCGGAAACCTACGATCGAGAGCTGAAGGACGTTTTTGCCGTTCAGGCCGAACTGGCGCAATCCATTGCTGAAAAAGTCCAAGTCACGGTTACCGGGGAGGAACACGCACGGTTGACGGCGGCGCGTTCCGTCGCGCCCGAGGTCTATGAGAGCTATCTGAAAGGCCGCTTTGTTTACGATACAAGCAACACCCGTGCGGCCGTCGAGGAAAGCATCGCCTATTTCGATCGCGCCATCCAGTTGGACCCCACGTTCGCGCCGGCGTATGTCGGCCTGGGAGTTGCGTACAACGACCTCGGGACGGTTTCCGTCGGAGCTCCTCCTGAGGAGATGCGCCCCAAAGCAGCCAGCGCAGCCCGCAAGGCGCTGGTACTCGACCCGGATTTTGTGGAAGCCCATGTCCTGCTGGCTGACGTGCTGCAGGAACAGTTTCACTGGGCCGACGCCGAAGCGGAATATAGACGCGCCCTCCAATTGAGCCCCAACAACGCTGATGCTCATGCCGGACTTGCGTTTTGGCTGTTGTCCCAGGGCCGTACAGACGAGGCTATGACTTGGGAACAGCGCGGAAGGGAACTCGATCCGATTTCAATCTCCGGCGCTAACATTGCCTGGATTCTGTTTCAGTCTCATCGCTTCGACCAGGCCATCCACGAGCTGCACAGCGCACTGGCGGTAGACCCCAATGAAACAACTGCGCTTTCCTATCTTGGATTCGCGCTGGTGGCCAACAATCAACCTGCGGAAGCTATACCCGTTCTGGAAAAAGCCATCTCTGTTTCGAATGGGAGCCCGGCCGCCATCGGCGTGCTGATTCGCGCCTACGCTCACGCCGGCCGCCGCGCGGACGCTCTTCGGCTCCTAACGGAACTGCAAAAACGCAAGAAGGCAGGGTACGTTCCCGCGGCAGCGTTTGTGAACGCTTATTTGGGACTGGGCGAAACCGACCAAGCTTTCGCCTGGCTGGAGCAAGCCTATAAGGAGCAGTCGAATATTCTGCAATTCCTCAAAGTACATCCTTACTTCGACCCAATCCGCGCCGATCCTCGATTTGTGGACCTGGTCCGCCGCGTTGGGCTCAACTAATATCTAAGCTCATGAGATTCGTTAGAGTGCGTCTGGCAATTGCGCTCTTGCGCGACGGTGTGAAGCTCTTCACCGAGGTTTACATCCCCAGGGACACAGCGAAGGCTTACCCGTTCCTGGTCCAGCGTGTTCCAGGACGTGCGCGGGCGCTTTCAATCCGAAGGCGGCTTTGTCGAGATGCGTCCCCACATCGAACGTCCCGCGCCGGTTCAGACCGACGAGAGCACCGACATGTTCGACACCGTCGAGTGGCTGCTGAAGAACGTGCGGTCCAATAATGGCAAGGTCGGCATCTGGGGCATGTCTTATCCAGGCTTTTACACGTCGGCTTCCATTATCGATTCGCATCCTGCTATCAAGGCCGCTTCGCCTCAAGCTCCCATGACCACTTTGTTTCTGGGGGACGACTCCTACCACAATGGCGCCTTCATGACTCGCGGAGCAGTTCCTCACGTACTCCAACTTTTTCAAGCCTCGCGCCGCTGGACCCGAGCTCCCGTCTTCAAAGATCGGCCGTTACTTCGATTACGGAACCTCCGACGGATACCAATTCTTCCTCACCCGTGGGCCCAGCCTGGATAGAATCGCAACCCTCGCCCGCAATCCGTTGCTCGACGAGAACATCCAGCACGACACTTTCGATGAATACTGGAAAGCGCGAGACATCTCGGAGCATTTCCACAAGATTCATTGCGCCGTGCTTCTTTTTCCTTTCTTTGAGCGCTATCTGAAAGATGCGCCGGCTCCAGACCTCCCGGGTGCGCTTGCGTTTGAAACCGGAACCAACCAATGGCGGCGCTATGAACCCTGGCCGCCCGCCAGTGCGCAGCCGACGAGCCTCTTCTTGCGGGCCAATGGAAAACTCGCGTTCGATCCGCCCTCCGAGCATGAGGGTGCATACGATGAATACGTGAGCGACCCGGCCAGGCCGGTCCCCTATGTCGAGCATCCGTCCACCGGGCTGTCGTCGGAATACATGTACGGCGATCAGAGGTTCGCGGCCGGCCGTTCCGACGTCCTCACCTACCGAACGGATCCGCTCGATCGGGATGTCACCGTCGCGGGCCCGGTAACCGTGCGCCTCGAAGTCTCCAGTAGTGGCACGGATTCCGATTTTGACGTGAAGCTCATCGATGATTATACCGGCAACGATGAATATCCCGCCGGCGCGCCCTCGCCGGGATATCAGCAACTAGTCCGAGGTGAGCCGATGCGCGCGCGGTTCCGGAACTCGTTCTCAAACCCGGAAGCTTTGCAGCCGGATCAGGTGACTCCGATTCACTTCTCCATGCCCGACATGAACCATACCTTTCTGCGCGGACATCGAATCATGGTCCAGGTGCAAAGTTCGTGGTTTCCACTGACCGATTTGAATCCGCAAATATTCGTATCGATTTCCAAGGCCAAGCCAGCCGACTTTGTCAAAGCTACCGAGCGCGTCTTTCATTCTCCTCAGGCCGCCTCCGCTTTGGTTCTTCAAGTTCTCCAAAATCCTCCGCGGCAATAGCCAATCTCCAATCCTTCCGTTGGACAACCCACGCACCCGTCCCGCATGATGTAAGGGTATGGAAATCGTCAAGGTTCTTGGCCGCGAGATTCTCGACTCGCGAGGCAATCCCACCGTCGAAGCGGATGTCTATCTTGCCGATGGTTCCCTGGGCCGCGCCGCTGTTCCTTCCGGCGCATCCACCGGCGAGCATGAAGCCGTCGAGCTTCGCGATAACGATTCCAAGCGTTACCTAGGCAAAGGGACGCGCAAAGCCGTTGCGAATATCGTCGAGACCATTGCGCCCGCCGTCACGGGGATGCAGGCTGAAGAGCAGGGCGCCATCGATCACAAGATGATTGAGCTGGATGGCACGCCCAATAAAGCCAAGCTGGGAGCCAATGCCATCCTCGCTGTTTCCATGGCCGTCGCGCGTGCCGCCGCACAGTCCCAGCAAACCCCGCTCTATCGATACTTAGGCGGTGTGGGAGCGAATCTGCTCCCCGTGCCGATGATGAACATACTCAATGGTGGAGCGCATGCCGACAATTCAGTGGACCCGCAGGAGTTCATGATCGTCCCGCACGGCGCGAACAAATTTTCCAAAGCGCTCCGCATGGGCGTCGAAGTGTTCCACACTCTGAAAGGCGTACTCAAGAAGCGCGGTTACTCCACCGCGGTCGGCGACGAAGGTGGATTTGCTCCCAACCTGAAATCGAACGAAGAAGCGCTTGAAGTGGTGCTAGAAGCCATCACCAAAGCCGGCTACGAACCCGGCTCCCAAATCAGCATCGCGCTGGATCCAGCAGCCAGCGAGTTCTACGACAAGTCGAAGGGCAAGTATGTTTTCAAAAAGTCCGACAAGAGCGAGTACACCTCCGACGAAATGGTGAAGTTCTGGACCAAGTGGGTGGAGCAGTACCCCATCATTTCGCTCGAAGACGGCATGGCCGAGGACGATTGGGACGGCTGGCACGCGCTCACCTCGGCGCTGGGCTCCAAGATACAGCTGGTGGGCGACGACATCTTCGTCACCAATACCGAGCTGCTGGCCAAGGGCATCGAAAAAGGAATTGCTAATTCCATCCTGATCAAGGTGAACCAGATCGGAACGGTCTCGGAAACCCTGGAGGCGATGCAGATGGCCGCCGCTGCCAACTACACCAACATCGTCTCGCATCGTTCCGGCGAAACCGAAGACGCCTTCATCGCCGATTTCGTGGTGGCCACGCGCGCCGGTCAGATTAAGACCGGATCCGCCAGCCGTACCGACCGCATCGCGAAATACAACCAGCTCCTGCGCATCGAAGAGGAACTGGCGAGCGATGCCAAGTTCGCTGGCCGGAAGGCGTTCCATCAATAATGGCCGCCTCCAAGAAACCGCTGGTTCTGACCATCCTGGATGGTTGGGGTTTTTCCTCCGCCATGGAAGGCAACGCCATCGCCGCCGCGCGCAAGCCCACTTACGATTCGCTGCTCCGCAAGTTCCCCAACACCTTGGTCCAAACCTCCGGCCCCTCCGTCGGGCTGCCGGCCGGACAAATGGGCAACAGCGAAGTGGGTCATTTGAACATCGGCGCCGGCCGCGTCATCTATATGGATGTCACGCGCATCGAACGGATGATCGCCTCCGGCGAGTTCTTCAACAATCCAGTGCTGCTGGAATCCATGCAGCACGCCAAGTCGCATCGCCTGCATTTGATGGGCCTTTGCAGCGATGGTGGCGTCCACTCACTGCTCACGCATCTCTACGCGCTGCTCGAAATGTCTAAGAAGCAAGAGGTGGAGCATGTGTTTGTGCACTGCTTCATGGATGGCCGCGACACGCCGCCCGAAAGCGGAGCCGGTTTTATCGAGCAGATACAGAAAGAAATGCGGCAGATTGGTGCGGGTAAAATCGCCTCAGTCTCGGGCCGCTACTACGCCATGGATCGCGACAAGCGTTGGGATCGCGTGGAGCGCGCGTTCAACGCCATGGTGCTCGGGAACGGCGAACAATCCGACGATCCCGTGGCGGCCATGAAGCGTTCCTACGAGCGCGGCGTCACCGATGAGTTCGTCGAGCCGGTGACGATCGTCGAGGCGAACAAGCGGCCGGTTGGTCTCATCCGCTCCGACGACGCTTGCATCTTTTTCAATTACCGCGCCGATCGCGGGCGCGAAATGACCATGGCCCTGACCGATCCGACCCTTGAAAAACCGTCGCGCACGGACGCTCCCAAGAATCTGCATTTCACCACGATGACCGAGTACGACAAGAGCTTCCAGGTTCCTTTTGTGCTCCCGCGCGAGCATCCCAACAACATCCTGGCCGACGTGATGGCGCAGTTGAACTGGAAGAATCTGCGCGTGGCTGAAACTGAAAAGTACGCCCATGTGACGTATTTTTTCAACGGCGGCAACGAAAAACCCTATCCTGGCGAGAGCCGCGAGCTGGTGGCGTCGCCGAAAGTTGCAACCTACGACTTGAAGCCCGAGATGAGCGCGCAAGGCATCACCGAGGTCGTGGTGAGAGCCATCGAACAAAAGGAATTCGACGTAATCGTTATGAACTACGCGAATGCCGACATGGTAGGACATTCCGGAAAGATGGCGCCAACCATACTAGCGGTCGAAGCCGTGGACGCGGGGCTCGGCCAGATCTACGCCGCGCTGCAACGCTCCGGCGGAACCTGGATGATCACCGCCGACCATGGCAACGCCGAGATGATGATCGACCCCGTTACGAAAGGTCCGCACACTTACCACACCACCAATCCGGTGCCGTTCATCTTAGTAAGCGAATCGCGCGTCATGCTGCGCTCGAGCGGAGCGCTGCAGGACATCTCGCCCACCGTGCTCGGCTTCCTGGACGAAAAGCAGCCCAAGGAGATGACCGGCCGCGACCTCCGCCTCTAACCTGACTTGGGGCGGTCCGGACCCCTGCTCCGGCTAGCTAAACTAAAAGTATGTCCAAACAATACTCAGCACCGCCGTCCATGTCGATCGATCCCGCCGCCAAGTACACGGCCACGTTCGAAACATCGAAGGGCAAGATCGTTGTCGATCTTTTTGCGAAAGACGCGCCCAAGACGGTGAACAATTTTGTGTTCCTCGCCCGCGAAGGCTTCTATGACGGGACGCAATTCCATCGCGTCATCAAGGATTTCATGGTTCAAGGCGGCGACCCGACGGCTAGCGGCCGCGGCGGCCCCGGCTATAAGTTCGAGGACGAGACCAAGGGCAATCCCAATCGCCACAAGATCGGCTCGCTTTCCATGGCCAATGCGGGCCCCAACACCAATGGCAGCCAGTTCTTCATCACCCACATCGCGACGGACTGGTTGGACGGGAAGCATACGGTCTTCGGTCAGGTAACCAGCGGCCAGGACGTGGTGGACAAAGTCCAACAGGGCGATCAATTGAAATCCGTCACCATTCAGGAAGGCTGACCCCGAATGGCGTTCCCCATTCACAGAATGCGCCGCCTTCGGGCCACCGAAGCGCTCCGTAACCTGGTGCGCGAAACTCTGCTCGATCCGGCCGATTTCATCCTGCCACTTTTCATCTGCCCAGGCGAAGGCGTCCGGCGCGAGATCAGCTCCATGCCGGGGCACGCGCAACTTTCGGTGGATCGTCTGGTGGTCGAGTGTGCTGAGGCCCACTCGCTCGGCATCGGCGGCGTCATTCTGTTTGGGATTCCCGAAACGAAGGATGAGATGGCGTCGGGCGCTTACGCCGAGGATGGCATCATCCAGCAGGGCGTTCGAGCGCTCAAACGGGAAGTCCCCAAGCTGCTCGTCATGACCGACGTTTGCAATTGCGAGTACACCAGCCACGGCCACTGCGGATTGGTGGTGGATGGCGAAGTGCAAAACGATCCGACGCTCGAGTGGCTGGCGAAAGCGGCGGTGTCTCATGCCCGCGCCGGCGCGGATATCGTGGCTCCCAGCGACATGATGGATGGCCGCGTCTCTGCCATTCGCAGCGCGCTGGATGCGGCCGGGTTCAGCAACACTCCTGTCGTTTCTTAAGCCGCCAAATACGCTTCTGTCTTTTACGGGCCGTTTCTCGAAGCAGCAGAATCCACGCCCCAATTCGGCGACCGGCGCAGCTATCATATGGATCCAGCCA
>JBEKLB010000262.1:0-15889 GCA_050010415.1 Bryobacteraceae bacterium
AGAATTTCGACGGCGTCCAGTTTCCGACCCTGTTGCATGTTCACCAGGGCGATCCGCGCTTGAATCCCGCCCACAATTACTACGAATACAGCATCACCGATGTGAAGGCCAACGTAGCGGTGCCGACCATGCCCGTACCGGACGTAGTGCGCACGGCGTCCCTGGCGCCGGTCAAAGTGGAGAGCCAAAAACTCGGCGATGGTCTGTGGTTGTTGGGCGGCGGCACTCACAACAGCGTGCTGGTTGAATTCAACGACTTCGCGGCTGTCGTCGAAGCGCCCAACAACGAAACCCGCTCTCTTGCGGTCATTGAGGAAGCCAACCGGCTGCTCCCCAATAAGCCGATCAAATATGTCGTGAATACTCACCATCATTTCGATCACGCGGGCGGCCTTCGGACCTATCTTTCCCAGGGCACGATGGTGATCACACATGAATCCAACAAACAGTATTACCTCGACATCATGTTCTATCCGGCGGCTCGCGAATTGCAGCCGGACCGCATGGCTCTCTTCAGCCCGATGTACATGATCAGCCGGCGTCCTGCTCCCATCGAGACGGTCTCGAGCCAGCTGGGCGGCCCAGGCGGCGGCGCCGACCGATACGCCGTCACCGATGGCCAACGAATTATGGAAATCTTTCACGTGCAGGATATGGCCTACGAGTTGGAAGATCAGTCCTACGCGCAAGGTAACCACAGCGCCGACATGCTGATGGCCTATCTTCCGAAGGAAAGAATCCTGATCAATGCTGACCTCTACTCACCGCCGGCGCCCGGCGCGGCAACGCCCGCTCCAACTGCCGGGATGCGGACGCTCTATCAGAATATGCGGAAGCAGAAACTGGACGTAGCGCGGCACGTGCCCATTCACGGGCGCGTCGGGACCAACGACGAGTTTTTGAAAATCGTGGGCCAGCCTGCCGCCGGCAGCCGTTAAGGGAGATGATGATGATCCGCTTGTGTTTGTTTTTGCTGCTTGCTCTTCCGCTGGTCCCTCAAGACAAGAGCTCCGAGGAGAAGAATCCGCTCCCACCCGACATCAACCCGGTGACCTTGTCGCGGCTCCCACCGGTCACCCCGGCAGACTTGGACGAAGAGGGGAAGCGTCTTCTCGCCGCGCGGACCAACTACACGCCCGGGCCGGGACCGAACCATGTTTCGATCTACAGCCCGAGAGAGGTCGATCTCGGCATTCCCACCGGCGCGAAAAGCCCGGTAGGTCCTCGCTACTTTCAGCTCGCGGTGCTGATCATCGCCAGGGAAATCGACCAACAGTACGAATGGACCGCGCACGAACTGGCCGGCCGTCGCCAGGGCTTGGAGCAATCGGTCATCGACGTCGTCAAGTACGACCGGGACGCGGCGTCCCTATCCGAGAAAGACGCTACGCTGATCACTTTCGGGCGCAAGCTGTTTCGCGAACACCGGGTCAGCAGTGAACTTTGGGAAAAAATGGTGAGCCTCTTCGGGCGCCAGCGTACCGTCCAGCTCATGATGATCATGGGCGAATACTTCAGGGCAGGCTTCATGATGAATGCCGTCGATCAGCACCTTCCGCCGGGCCGCGAGCCCCTGCTGCCGGCATTGAAGAGATGATCCACCTATTCCGCTCGCAGTGCTTCCATTGGATCAATGGCCATGGCTCGGCGCGCGGGAAGATAGCTGGCCAGCACGGCAGCGGCTATCAGCAATGCCGAGACGGCAGCATACGTCAACGGGTCGAGCGCATTAACACCGAACAAGAGAGACGACATCAGACGAGTGAGTCCGGCGGCAGCCGCCAGACCCAGGATGGCTCCAATCCCTGCCAGCAGTAGCCCGTGGCGCACGTACATCCTCAACAGGCTGGCCGGCTGCGCGCCCAGCGCTATGCGGATGCCGATCTCGCGGGTTCTCTGCGAGACCGCATAGGCGATCACGCCGTAGATCCCCACGATGCCGAGCACCAGCGCCATCCCTCCCGCAATCGCCAGCATCACCAGCGTGAACGAAGTCCGTGCCATGGATTGATCCAGAAGCTCCTCGAGCGTGCTGGCCAGAAACACCGGCTGCCTTCCATTGATGGACCAGATGATTCTCCGCGCCTCCGCGAGCAAGCCCTCCGTCCCCGCGCGGTTGGAGCGGATGCCGAACATGCCTACGCCGACCACGAATCCGTGCGGGTCGCCAAAGAGCCAGCCGTCCATCAGGGCCGGCCAGTATGCCATGGTGGGCGGCTTCACTTGCACGCCATTATCGTAGACATCCTCGACAACGCCCACAATCTCGCGCCATGCGTCGGTGGTGCCTACCCGAATCCGCTTGCCGAGAGCAGCGCGCGGATCGCCCCAGAACTCCCGCGCCAGATTGTCGGACACCATGGCGACATGCCGTTTTTCATATAGATCGGTCCAGGTGAAATCCCGTCCCGCCACCACGCGGGTTCCCATGGTCTTGAAGAAACCGGGTGCCACCATGCGGAATCGCCGGGCCGCAGCCACCTGGCCCGTTGCAACGGGCTTGTCCTCGGCATAGACCGGGTTGTTGGGGGTGAAGTACGGTTCCAAAGGTGCGGCACCTGCAAGGCCAACCGACGTGACGCCTGGAATGGCCGCAAGCTTGTCCATAATCTCCTGGTTCATTCGCATCACGCGCTCGGGCTGATTCGCCATTGCCGACGGGGTAAAAGCGTGCAGCACCTGGATCTCCTCGGGGTGCGTGAAACCTGCGTGAACGTTGCGCATGTGCTGAAACGTGCGAATCATGAGGCCGGAGCAGATCAATAACACCAGCGCCAGCGCCATCTGCACCACCACCAGCGTGTTGCGCGCACGATGTCGTTCCCGGCCCTGGCTGAAGGTGCGGCCGGCTCCCCGCAGCGCGTTCGCCACGCGGGGTCCTGCGTACTTAAAGACGGGGATGAGCCCGAATAGCACACCTGAGAGCAACGACACACCCAGCGCGAACGCGAGAACCAGCGGATCGATTCGGATTTCGGCCAGCCGCGGCAGCGTGGCCGGACCTTTCGCCACCAAAATACGCAATGCCGCATACGCCAGGCCCAGCCCCAAACCGCCGCCAATCATTCCCAGCGTCAGGCTTTCGATGAGCATCTCTCGAGCGATCCGGCCCCACCCGGCGCCCAATGCGGCCCGAATCGCGAGTTCCTGCTGACGGCTCTCGCCGCGCACCAGCAACAGATTCGCGACATTCGCGCAGGCGATCAAGAGAACCAGGAGCAACGTCCCCATCACCACCCAGAGCGCCGCGCCGATGTCTCCCACCACTTCTTGTTTCAGCGGCTGGATCTTGGGCCCAACGTTCGCGTTCTGAAATAGAGACAGCGGAAATCCCGGAGTGGTTGGCCAGGCGCGCAACCAAATTCTCAACATGCGAGCCTGATCCGCATTGGCTTCGGCGATCGTCGCGCCGGGCTTGAGTCGCGCAATCCCTTGGTAGCTGAAATCGCCCAAAAAGACTTGCGAGCGGTCGAACCTCCAAGGCAGAATCAGGTCCGGATCGCGCCCAAAACGAAAATGCGCGGGCATCACGCCGATTACCGTGATTGGCTTCGAATTGATGGTCAGCGTCCGCCCAATGATGGAAGGATCGCCCCCAAAGCGCCGCTGCCAATAGCCGTAGGTGAGGATTACAGTCTCCCCCGTGCCTGGCGTATCGTCGGCCTGCGAAAACCAGCGGCCCAGCAGTGGCTCTACGCCCAAGGTATCGAGCACGCCATAAGTAACCATGAGGGCCCGAGGCAGCTCAGGCTCCCCAGTCCCGGTCACGCTGGCGCCGCTCGAGCCCCACACGCCGAAGTGCTCAAACGTTCGGTTCTCGTCGCGATAGGTGAAATACATTGACGGAGTACACTCCAGGTTCTCGCCGAAACTCCCAAAACCGGGCGCCGTATGCCATACGCCGACCAAGGCGTCTGCGTGCGGATACGCGAGCGGCCGGATCAATATGCTGTCGATCACGCCAAAGATCGCGGTGTTTGCGCCGATTCCCAAAGCGAGCGTCAGCAGAGCCGTAGCGGTGAATGTCGGCTGGTGCCGCAGCCCGCGCAACGCGTAGCGAAGATCACTGCCCAGCGAATCCAGCCAACCGATTCCGTTCATCTGGTAAATCTCCTCTCGCCGCGCGATCAGATTGCCGGCTTGTTTCAGCGCCGCCGCGCGGGCTTGTTCCGGCTCCAAGCCTTGTGCCAGGAATGCCTCGGTGGCCATTTCAATGTGCGCTTCCATTTCCTCGCGCCATTCACGGTCCGCCTCTTTACGACGCCAAAGATTTCGCCACGGCATAAGCGCTTTACGACGTCCGCATCACCAACTGGATGGCTCGAATCATTTTGTTGAAAGCTGTGGATTCCGCTTCCAGCCGCTTGCGCCCGGCCGGAGTGAGCCGGTAGAAGCGCGCGCGGCGGTTGTTATCCGTCACACCCCATTCCGCCTTCAGCCAGCCTTTTTGCAGCATGCGGTTCAGTGCCGGGTAGAGCGAGCCGTCTTCGATCTGCAGGTCGCCTTTGGACCAGTCCCGAATGCGCCTGGCGATGGCGTACCCGTGCAGCGGGCCCGGGTTGAGGCTCCGCAGGATCATCATGTACAGGGTCCCAGGCAGCAATTCAGAATTCTGAGAATCTACCATGTCTAGAATACCTTTCTAGACTAGGTATAGTTCGGAAATGGGGAGGAAGTCAACTGTTCCGATCTTCGACAACGAATTTCAGGTGTATGCTGAACGCCGGTCACGAAAGTCGAAATGGAATTGTCAGTTTAAGGAGCATATATGCAACCACAACCTGCCGACCCGCGCCTGGGCGTATGGAAGATGAATACGGAAAGATCCCAGTACGGCGTCCGGCCGAAGCCAGAGAATTCAACTGTCATGTGGACCTCTCAAGGGGACGGGATGTACGGTTATACCGCCGACGGAATCGGTCCCGATGGGCAGCCGACCCACGTCACATTTTCAGCCAGGTTCGATGGCCAGTACTACAAGGTTACCGGCAGCCCCATCTTAGACGCGGTGTCTGTCAAACGAATTGACGCCCGCCACATAGAAGCTACGGGAAAGAAAAACGGCCAAGTCATTCTCACCACGAAAAACGCTATTTCCGAGGATGGCAAGACGGAAACCACCGTCTGGAGTGGCATGGACGAAAAAGGCCAGCCCCAAGGGTGGACTACCGTACTTGAAAAACATTGATTACTTCGCCGGCTCGATCCGAATGAGTGCGCCATCGTTTTCAGCAGTGAGCAGGTACAGCAGGCCGTCCGGCCCCTGACGCACATCGCGAATTCGCTGTTGCAAATCGCGCAGCATGCCTTCGCGATGCAACTCCTCCCATTCGTTGTTGAAATCGAGGCGCTCCAGATGGCCTGAGCGCGGCACCTCGCCCTGGCGCATGCCGCCAATGAAGAGATTGTTCTTCCAGTTCGGGAAACGATCGCCAGTATAGAAGGTGAGGCCGGATACGGCAATGGCAGGCACCCAGTAAATGACCGGCGGCTCCATGCCCTCGCGATAAGGATTGGTCGAAACACGGGGACCGCCGTAGTAGCGGCCGTAGCTCACCTCGGGCCAACCGTAATTCTTGCCGGGAGCGAGGATATTCACTTCGTCGCCACCGTTCGGTCCGTTTTCACATTCCCAGATATCGCCGGTGGCAGGATTGATGGCGAGCCCCAGCGGCACGCGATGGCCCAGGGTGTAGATTTCCGGACGATATCCAGCACGACCGACGAAGGGATTGTCCGGCGGCACTTTGCCGTCGTCGCGCAGCCGCAGGATTTTGCCGGAAAGCTCGTTGGGATCCTGAGCGCGGTAGGCTTGGGGCGGATCGCCCGAGGCTACAGACATATAGAGCATGCCGTCGCGGCCAAATAGGATCCGTGACCCCGCGTTGGCCTCGACCGCGGTAAAGAGATCTTCAAACCCAGTGATGGCCGTTCCAGTCCAGCGTCCGCGCGCCAGCGTGAGTGTGCCGGGCGCGTTGGGTGTTGTGTCATTTTGATTAGCGTTGCGGGCCGTCGGCGGTTTTTGATAGGTGAAATAGATCAGCGAGTTTTCCGCGAAATGCGGGTGCAGCGCGATGTCCAGCAACCCGCCCAGGCCCTTGGCATAAATGGTGGGCAGACCGGCGATGGGCTCGGCCTGCAGCGCGCCATTGCGGACCAAACGGAGACGGCCCGGGCGCTCCGTGATGAGGATGCCGCCGTCGGGAAGGAAGGCCATGCTAAAGGGCTGAACAAGTCCTTTGGTGACGACCATGCGGAGGTTTCGTTCGATGCCGGTTTCGAGCGGGATGGGTCCGTCTGCAAGCGTAGGTGAGGGCCAGTTGATGGCCTTTGGCGTCGGGCCCGTGTAGACGGTTTTGGCGGGCGCCTGGCCTGCATTGGCCGGAGGTTGCGCCTGCGCAAATAGTGTAGCAGGTCCGATTGCCGCGCTTAGGATCCACATAGACCATTGGCTCGATTTCATGACTTCCGATTGTACTGCAACCGGCAAATCTCGATGAGGCAAGCCCCGGTTCCTTGACCTGTCGAATCTAAGACCACACTGTGATGTCATAGATCGTCGATTCCTCGCTCAATCGCTATCGAACACTCGCAAATGGACATGGAAGGTCGCTTGCATGAGAACGTAGTTCGTGCCGACGTTCTCTATGAAAGCAATCAGCCGCACAGCAGTTGGCCCAGTTTCGCGAGCCAATGGAGTCCGGTTTGGACCATCCTGGGTGCGAAAGCGTTCAGTAACCTGCTGTTCCCAGTGCCGACCACCGCGGCGGATGTGAAGTCGATCGCCAAGCAATTCAACACTTTTTATCAATCGAAGTACTCTTTGAATCAACTCGATCCCGACAGTCTCAACATGGGCGCGCCTGCGCCGGCTATCAACAATCTCACCAAGGCAGGAACCGCGCTCGTGACCGCCAAGTCATTCGTCGTGGCCAACACCTCCGGCAAGCTGGCCAGTTTTGCATGCGTGGAGATGGATGATGCCGTCATCGCCTTGGCAGCTAATGGGAAGACCCCTTTTGGCTCCGTCCGCAACATATCCGATCCGATTCAGAATGCCGCACTGCCTAACCTTTTCCAGGGCCATTGGGGAGAGGCGATCTACACGGCCTATGGACTCTACACCAGCTACAATGGCGCCCTGGCCGCGTGGGCCATCTTGAGCGGTCAATTCGCTTAAGACCGGAGTCACTGCTCGGCAATCTTCTGAAGTTGAAGGGCCGCGGCATCGAGCAACCCCTGGGCTGTGATGGTTCCCCAGGCGCCGCCGCCTAGCTTCCCTGATCGCCCTAGTCATAACTTCGCGACGCTGAGCAATTCAACGCATGCTAGGCTCAACACGTGGAACAGGGCTTCGAGACAATGTGGCGAATGGCCAAGTTGGCCGGTGGGATCGATACAACCGTCAAGCTCATCGAAACGGTAATAGATACGATGCCTACCCTGAAGTTCCGAAATACCGCCGGAAAGGAAATGCCGATCCGGGATCTGGCCGGGCTCGCGAGGTCAGTTCAGGCGGGCACATCCGTGCCTCAGGGAGCATCGTTCGATCTGCGCGACGTGCAGTTCCTTGAAAATAAGTTCGTAGGCATACAAGCGGACATGAATGCGATGCTGACCCAGTTGGCACGCGCCGTTCCACGCACCAACGAGAGTGGAAATCAATAGCGATCGACGAGGGCGCTGCTGGCCCCGATAAACTGGTTGAGCATGCCCGCGGAAACCACCCGCCCGCTGTCTGCCTTGCTGTCACAGGTGCTGGTCGCCTTCACGCTCGAACTCGACGACGAATTCGAAAAACGGATGCGCGAGTCGGGTTACGCGGGTGCGTCGCTATCCGTTGTGATTTGGTCCACCCTGATGCGCTTCCTCGCGGATGCCAGCCCGTCTGTGGGCAACGTGTCTGTACGCAATCTGGCTGCTCAATCCCTGCGTTCGGAGAAGGGTGTGAAGTTCGAACTGGGCTGCCTGGAGCGCTGGAGTTTTATCACGCTCGAAGCCGATCCGGCGGACGAACGCCCCATCGTTACCCGGCCCCGCCGGCTCGGCGGCCGCCTTTTGCGCGACGGCTGGGGCAGTGGTCGCGGCATCCGCTCCGGCTGGATGGTTCGCCTGACCGCAAAAGGCCGCCGGGCCATCGAAATCTGGACGCCGCTGTTCGATGAAATCGAAAGCCGCTGGCTGGCGCGCTTCGGCTCGGACGACATCGGAACACTCCGCCTCTCGCTCGAAGACATCGCCGCCCAGCTGGAGGTCGACCTTCCCCATGGCATAACCGGCCAATGGGAACTGGACGTGACGTACAAAACGCGCTCGACACATGACGCCGTTCCGCTGCCCTTGCCCGCGCTGCTCTCGCAACTGCTGCTCGCCTTCACCGTGGAGTTCGAGCGCGAATCGCGCGTGCCGTTGTGGTTGTGCGCGAACACTTTGCGTGTACTCAGCGATCAACCGATTCCCGAAAGCGAGATCCCGCATCTGACCGGTTGTTCTCCCGAGACCTGCGGCATCGGATGGCAGATCAAACCTTTCATAGTCGTGCAATCTGCCCCGCCGCCGCGCCGCGGCAAGCTGGTTCGCCTGTCTCCGCTCGGCCTGCTAGCGCGTAAAAATTATTACAACGTCACATCCGCCGTCGAAAAGCGCTGGGAGACGCGCTTCGGAAAGCCAAAGATCCGTCGCCTTCGCGAGTCTCTGTCCGACCTGTTTGTGCCGCGCAGCGGAGAGCGGCTTCTGATTGCCGAAGGCTTCGTCCCACCCGAAGGTACGGTACGTTTCGGAACGCAGGCTCCGGCACTTGGACGCCGCGATGTCGGAGCCGCGGCAAAGCAGCGCCTGCGCGATCGCGTGGCACAAACCGCTCTATTTATCCGCGATCCCCTCGGCGCGCTTCCGCATTATCCTCTCTGGGACATGAACCGCGGCTTCGGCCCCTGATCGCAGCAGCACTTTGCTAAAGGAAATCTTATAAATAGACGATCCTAATTCGTAGTCAATTTGTCATCAAGGTGCTAGCCCGGGCGGCCACCAGATCGATAAGAATGATCGAGAAAAACCCTGCATATGCGCCCGCTATGTGCGCGGGTCCGGCCATCTGGCCGAACTGCGGGCTCCTGGCACCATTTTGTTTAATTGTCCTCTCATTCGCTGTCGCGCCCCTCGCATTCAGTCAATCCGCCGATTCCAAGCATGCCTCCGCCATCCCGGTGCAGGAAGCTTTGTCGTCCCTCGAGCGCGAAAATGACCGCGGAAATGACCGCGGAAATGGGTCCGGACAGACCGTTCAATTAGTCGGCGTTCTTACTTCCGAACCGATCTCCGATACCGACGGCGACATCCTGGCCTTTTTTCAGGATTCAAACGCCGGCATATCTCTGATCAGCACCAACGGTAAGCTGACCAGCGGACGTTTCAGAAGAGGCGACATTCTTAGAGTAATCGGCAGCCTCAGGCGCCAATTGGGAACGGATCAAATTCTGGTCGCGGACGCCGAACGCACTGGCTCTACCGCACCGCCCTCGCCGATACGCCTGGAAGTCGCCGAGGCTCTTTCGGGACGTTACGCCGGCAGGCTGGTGAGCATTGAAGGGAATATTCTGCCTCTGGGAAACTCGCTATCCATCCGGCTGCTGGATCGTTCCGGCAGCATCGGGGTGTCAATGCCCGTGGAAGTGCCTTTGACGAAGGAAATTCTGGCGCAATGCGTGGAAGGCGGCCGGGCCAGGATCACCGGTGTCCTCGCACTGCGAAGCGCCAATGCCGGCTCCATAGCAATTGTTCGGATTTATCCTCGAGATCCAGTGGATTTTCAATTCATCCCGTTGCCGCCTTACCGCGCGATTCTGCTCAGCGTGCTGGCTTCCCTGGTAGCCGGAACGCTGGTCTATTTATGGCTGCTGCGGCGGCATGCCGAGCGGCGGGCAAACGAGTGGGCCGGTGTTTCGGCGGAGCTTGCCAAAGCACGCGATGCCGCGCTCGAGGCATCCCGGGCCAAATCCCAATTCCTGGCGAACATGAGCCACGAGATCCGCACTCCCATGAATGGCGTGATCGGCATGGCCATTCTTCTGCTCGATAGCCAGTTGGATCCAGAACAACGCGATTTTGCGGAAACCATCCTCAGCAGCGCCGAAGCTCAGATGAGAATCATTGAGGACATCCTCGATATCTCCAAGATCGAGGCCGGGAAGCTCCATTTCGAAACCATCGATTTCCAGTTGGACGCCGTGATTGACGACGTCGTCCGCATTGTGGCGGCCGAGGCCGCTCGCCGGGGATTGGAGCTTAAGCTTCAGGTGGACGGGAATGTCCCCCTGGGTCTGCGGGGCGATCCGGGACGTTTACGCCAGGTGCTCCTCAATCTGGTGGGGAATGCGGCGAAGTTCTCCAACGAAGGCTCGATTTCAGTAAGGGTTTTGGTGCTTGGTGACGACGAATCCTCGGTTCAGATCCGATTTGAGATCCAGGATAAAGGGATCGGGATCGCTCCTGAGACGCTCAAGAAGCTCTTTTCGCCCTTCACCCAGGCGGACGGCTCCAGCACTCGCAAATACGGGGGAACCGGGCTTGGACTTGCGATCTCCAAAGCGTTGGTCCATCAGATGGACGGCGAAATAGGAGCGAATAGCAAGCTGGGCGAAGGCTCGACGTTCTGGTTCACAGCCAGGTTCGACCAACAGCCCAGCAAACAGCCCGGCACTCAGCGCGCGCCACAGATCCATAACGAACTGCCGCATAACCAGCTCCTGAAGGATGCCGGCCCTACCCATCGCGCCCTTTAGCGCATATACTTGATAACGATTGGAGGTCGAGATGCGTTTTCGAAATCTCACTTTCCTGGCGATGGCTGCCGGCGTTCTATCGTTGCTTCCGGGACAAGCCATCGCTCAGTCGCTTAATGCCAAACCCGCTAGGACTGCAACGCAGACCTGGACGGTGCCACGGACCGCGGATGGCAAGCCGGATCTGCAAGGCGTGTGGGCCAACAATACCGCCACGCCGCTCGAACGCCCCAAGATCCTGGCGGGGCGCGAATTCCTGACCGAGCAGGAAGTAGCGGCGCTCAAGGCGAAAGCGGCGGAGCTGTTCAAGGATGGAAATTCAGACGCCGCTTTTGGCGACAGTGTCTTCGAGAGCGTGCTGGAGAATGTCAAAGGAACGAAATCGGGCTTCAAGAGCGTCGACGGTGACACCGGCGACTACAGTTCCGTCTGGACGGTCGAAAGGGATTGGGACAATCGAACTTCTTTGATTACCGACCCGCCGGATGGCCGTCTGCCGCCCATGACGCCCGAGGCGCAAAAACAACAAGCTTCCATATCATTCATCGGACGTCCGGCGGCTGGTCCGGAAGACCGATCGTTGAGCGAGCGTTGCATTACATATGGCTCGCCTCAGATGACGGCTGGATACCAGAGCTATCGTCAGATTGTTCAGACCCCTAATTCCGTAGCCATGGTGACGGAAATGATTCACGATTCTCGCGTGATTCCGCTGAATGGCGGTCCGCATCTGCCTTCGACCATCCAGACTTGGATGGGCGACGCGCGCGGGCATTGGGAAGGCGACACACTGGTTGTCGATTCCACCAACTTTAAGCCTGGGGCGTTCCGGACCGTTTCCACCGAAAAGCTGCATGTCGTCGAGCGCTTCACGCGCAGCTCTCCAGACATCCTGCAGTGGGAAATTACCATCGACGACCCCGGAGCGTGGACCAAACCGTGGACTGCTAAAATCCCGCTGCGGTCCGCGAAGAAGGCCATCTACGAGTATGCCTGCCACGAAGGCAATTACGGCTTAGCTGACATTCTCGCGGGCGCTCGCCGCGAAGACGCAGCGACGGAGACGAACCATCCGAAATAATTTGCGCCTGAAAATCAAGCTTGCCGGTTCCAAGCTGGCTGCGGCGGCGCTGTTGTGTCTGTCCGTTCCCGCAGCCGGGCAGTTTCCAGCCGAGAGCACCATCCCCAAAGCCAAGCGGCATCCGCGCCCCATCGCCCAAGCGCCCACCACCCCAGCGCCTCGCACCGTCGACGGCAAGCCTGATCTCGGCGCCGCCTGGGGCTATGCCGGGTACACTTCCGACATCGCCAAGGATTACGACGTCGGCGAAGTGCCCATGACCCCGTTAGGCGAAAAGCTCTTCAAAGAGCGGCAGGCCAACGACGGAGTGGAGGATCCGGAAGCGCGCTGCCTTCCCACGGGTACGCCTCGGCGCGACCCATATCCATCCAAGATCATCCAGCAACCCAACCTGGTGGTGATTCTGTTTGAGGGCAACCTGCATAGCTTCCGCCAGATTTTTCTGGATCGCAAGGAGCACCCCAAAGATCTGAATCCTTCCTGGTGGGGCGATTCGATTGGCCATTGGGAAGGCGACCAATTAGTTGTGGACACCGTGGGTTTCAACGGCAAAACCTGGCTCGATTTGGCCGGACATCCAAGCTCGGATCAGCTGCACGTCGTCGAGCGCTATTCGCGGCCGGACTTCGGGCATCTCAAATGGGAGATCACCATTGAGGACCCCGTCATGTACACCCGCCCCTGGAAGGTCACCGAGATCACGCCTCTGCTGGCCAGTGGTGACCTGATTGAGTACGTCTGCACGGAGAACGAGCGCGATTCCAGGCATCTCGATGCGATCGACGCTTTGCGAAAAGGGGATGCTTTGCAAAAGCAAAAGGGGACCGGCAAAGGCCAGTAGTTCTGACTGATCGGCCTAAGGTGCAGATCCTAAAGTAGGATAGTACTTCAGACGACAAACAGGTAGCTATGCCCTTAAAGCTGAACCGCAGCTTAGCGGTTACCCTTGCGTTCGGGCTTCTGGGCATTCTGGTCAATCAGCCTCGGCTGACCATTTTCACCGGCGCCGCGCTGCTGTTCGGGGGCATTTTCTACCTGATGGCGGCGCTGCTTTATGGTCCCTGGTACGGCGCCCTGGCCGCGCTGATCACGGTGGTCCCTTGCGCGCTCCTATGGGGCCATCCGGAGACGGCATTCATCGCGGTGGCCGAAGCTCTGACGGTGGGCTGGCTCGCCAGGCGGCGGATGCACCCCACGTTGGCGGATCTTCTTTATTGGCTGGTACTTGGGACGCCGTTAGCGGCCTTCATCTACATTGTGCTCTTGAATTATCCATCGCCCTACAACTGGGTGATGGTGGTGAAGCACCCGGTGAACGGGCTGCTGAACGTGATGATCGCGGAGCTCGCGATCAGCATTCCGGCGCTGCAGCGGTTATGGGGCCAGGGGCTTTCAAATGGCCTGGGGCCGGTGCGTCGCAAATCGCTGCGCGCGTATCTATCGCACGGGTTTTTGCTGGTGGCTACCGTGCCTCTGCTGCTGCTGAATATCGTCAACGGCGAAAACTACGCCGAGCGCCAGGAGCATGAGGCGGGCCAAAGGATGCAGGAGGCGGTGACCGCCATCCGGGAGGATCTGGAAGATCATACCCGGCTGCATCAACTGGCGGTGCGGGAACTCGCTCGCTCCATCACCCGGCAGGGCCGCTTCGATTTGGACGCGCTCCATGGATGGCTGCAGCAGACGCGGCAGGTTTACACCGGATTTCGATCTATTACCATCGCCAACGCAGATGGGTTCCCGATCGCGGTGGATCCCGAGGAAGTACCTGGCCTGGGAAAGGTGCTCAGCAACAAGCCTGGCGACGCGGTGCCCGACAGCGCCACCATGCGGGATCGTGAGTATTTCCAGCGCACCAAGGCGCTCCGGCAGCCGGTGATCTCAGATGTCTTTGTCAGCCGTGTGGACCGGCAGCCCACAGTGGCCGTCACGGCGCCGATCTTCACGCCACGTGGCGAACTGTTCGGAGTGGTTGCGGGCATGCTGGATTTGTCGGCTTTCGACCAATCGCCAGGAATGTTTCGAACACTGGACCAGGCGGGGATATTCATCTTAGATCAGCATGACCGCGTGATCTATTCGAACCATGGCGCAGCTTACCGGCCGCTCGAGTCGATGCTAGGTTCGCCATTGGTAAAGGGCGCCGAAGCGCACCAGGGGGCGTTCCTGGTGGATCATACCGATGCGCGGCAGCACAAGGCGCGGTATCTGGCGAGCCATACCGTGAGCGCGCTCACCGGTTGGAGGGTGCTGATTGAGCAACCGCTGTCGCGGCTGCATGTGCAGACCGAGCGCTATTACGCCATGACGGTGGCGTGGCTGCTGGGAGCCATCGGGCTGTCGCTGCTGCTGGCGCGGGCGGCGGATTCCGGCGTGACGTCGCCGCTCGAAAACCTGGTGAACCGGGTGCGCCAGTTTTCAGTGCAGGACGACGCGCCCGGAAAAATCGAGTTGCCTCAGCAAGCGCCCGCTGAAGTAGCGCACCTGGTGGAGGATTTCGGGCGGATGTCGGTGCGGCTGAATGAGTCCTACGCCCAGCTGCGCGCGGCACTGTCCGATCGTGAACGCTTGAACCGCGATTTGGCAGACTTGCTGGACGATCTGGATCGCAAGGTGCGGGAGCGCACCGCGGAACTGGCCGAGGCGAAGTCACGCGCCGAAGAAGCCAGCCGGGCCAAGAGCGAGTTTCTGGCCAACATGAGCCACGAAATCCGTACGCCCATGAATGGCGTGCTGGGGATGATGGGTCTGGTGCTCAACACCGAGCTCGACCACGATCAGCGCGAGTATCTGCGCATCGCAAAGACATCGGCCGATTCGTTGCTAGGATTGCTGAACGATATTCTCGATTTCTCGAAAATCGAGGCTGGCCGCATGGAACTGGAATCCATTCCATTTTCAGTGCGGGAATGCGTGATGCAGGGCGTGAAGACACTGGAATTCATGGCGCGCGAAAAGGGATTGGAGCTTTCGGTATTGGTGGACCCCGACGTCCCGGAAAGGCTGGAGGGCGATCCCAGCCGGCTGCGTCAAGTGCTGGTGAACCTGGTGAACAACGCGGTGAAGTTCACCGCCCGAGGATCGGTACGGGTGGAAGCGGCGCTCGAACGCCAGAGCGGCGGCCGGGCAGTGGTCCGGTTCAGAGTGAAAGACACCGGCATCGGACTCTCGAACGATCAGCAGAAGCTGATCTTTGAGCCGTTCCGCCAGGCAGACGGATCGGTAACGCGGCGCTACGGCGGCACCGGGCTGGGTCTCGCCATCTGCTCCAACCTGGCTGAAATGATTGGCGGCGGCATCACCGTTCAAAGCGCGCTGGGCGAGGGCAGCACGTTTTCATTCAATATCGATTGTCCGGTTTCGGCCGGGCAGAGCGATCGAGCCGCGCCGGGCTCGGCACCGGGGCGAGAAAATCGAAGCGCGGGCCAGCTATCCATCTTGCTCGCCGAAGACAATCGCGTGAACCAGTTCCTGATGGTGCGATTGCTCGAAGGACACGGGCACCAGGTAACCGTGGCGGGCGATGGACGCGTGGCGTTGGACGAAGCCGCACACCACAAGTTCGACGTCATCCTGATGGACGTGCAGATGCCGGAGATGGACGGGCTGGAGGCCACGCGCCTGCTGCGTGAGCGAGGTGTGCGGACGCCCATTATCGCCATGACCGCGCATGCCATGCAGGGCGATCGCGACAAGTGCCTGAGCGCCGGGATGAACGCTTATATCAGCAAGCCGATTCAACCGGACGAGGTCTTTGAAGCCATCGACGACGCTGTGCTGGCGGGTAGAGCGAATTAACTCGTCCCCGGCGGTTCAAATCGGCGGGATAATAGACAAAGGCTTTCCCTTTGTTTGAACGCTTCACCGAACACGCGCGGCGATCTATCTTTTTTGCGCGCTACGAAGCCAGTATGTTCGGTTCCACGCACATTTCGTGCGAGGAACTGCTGCTCGGTATTTTGCGCGAAGACAAAACCCTGGCCATGCGGGTGGGCGTTGGAGCATTTGAATCGGTCCGAAAAGAGAT
>JBEKLB010000263.1:0-10293 GCA_050010415.1 Bryobacteraceae bacterium
ATCCCGCGGGCCCATCACTTGCTTGAAGAACTGGGCAACGGCTTCGCGATGGCTCTTGATGAATCCGGCCTGGCTACCGCTGACGTCGGCGACGAAGGCGATGGTGAGCGGCAGGTCGGACTCCTGCCAGAAATTAGCGATTTCGCGTGGCTGGCCGTTGTCGCGAACGTCGAAATCCTCCCGTTTGAGACCTCTCACGGGCACGCCATGGTCGGTGACGGAGCAGGCCAGGGTGACCAGGTCGACGTCGACACTGATGTCGGGTTTCTGTTGGGCAGGCAGCAGCGCAGCCGAGTGCAGGGCTAGAGCCATCATCAGCGTAGCGCCTCGAACTGCGTGGATCCGCATCATCCCAGGTATTCTCAGAGCGGCTTAGTTCAACTTAATCTTAGCTGGAGGCTTGGATAGCGCTGGGGCACGCAGGTTTGATATAGACTAATAGCCGATGAAAACCACCCTGTTTGCCCTTTCATTCGCGGTGCTCGCCACCACCGTTTATGCGCAAGCTCCGCAACCCGATTTCAGCAAAGTGGAAATCAAGACCACCAAGGTGACCAACAGCTTCTACACGCTCGACGGCCAGGGGGGCACCATCGGCGTGCTCGTGGGACCGGATGGAATCTTCATGGTGGATTCGCAGTTCGCGCCGTTGTCGCAGAAGATTGCCGCGGCCATCCATCAGATTTCCGACAAGCCGATCCGGTTCATGGTGAATACGCATGTACATGGCGATCACACCGGCGGCAACGAGAACTTCGCCAAGATGGGCGTGACCATCTTTTCACGTGACGAACTGCGCTGGCGGCTGGCTCATCCAGCGCCCGGTCCCAACAACGCTCCTGGCGTGGCTGCTCCTGCCGCGGCGCTGCCGGTAGTGACTTACGACGGCCCTGTGACGATCCATATGGACGGTGAAGACGTACATCTGGTTCCAATCCATCGCGCGCATACCGATGGCGACACGCTGGTCTATTTCCCGAACAACGATGTGCTGATGACCGGCGATTATTTCCCCATCGGCATGGCGGGTCCGCACACCAAGATCATCCCCGGTCACGGACCAACCGTCGATCGAGCCGCGCTGATCGCGCATCGCGACATGATTCTCGCCATTCGCGACAAGGTGGCCGCGCTGGTTCAACAAGGCAAGACGGCGGATGAAGTGGTGGCGGCCAAACCGACGTCGGACTACGATTCCATCCCCAACGCATCCACCACGTCGGAGCGCTTTGTGCGGCAATTGTACGCGGAACTGAAAACCAACTAAAATAGAAGCATAATGCTTCGAGTTTTACTGGCTGGCGCGATTTTGTGCGCCGGCGCTGTAGGCGCGCAGAGGCCCCAGTTCGCCCTACGCGACACCCGCAATGTGGTTCACTCTCCCGAAGAATGGAACGGAAAGAAGGCGATTGTCGTATTCTTCACGACGACGGATTGCCCTTTGAGCAACAATGACGTTCCAGAAATGAATCGAACGCGCCGCGACTATGAATCGCGAGGCGTGGCGTTCTTCGCGGTGCAGGCGGACACCACCATTGCCGCCGCCGACGTTGTGCAGCACGCCAAGGATTACGAATTTTCCTTTCCCGTGCTCTTCGACCCCCACCAAGTGCTGGCGAAGATGACCGGCGCCACGGCGATTCCGTCGGCCGCCGTGCTCACGCCGGATGGGACATTGCTCTATCTTGGCCGTATCGACAATCGGGTGGAAGATTTCAACATACGAAGACCGGAACCAACCAAGTTCGATCTGCGGGAAGCTTTGGATGCCGTGCTGGCCGGCAAGCCGGTTCCTCATCCCAGGACCCAGGCCTTCGGATGCGCGATCAATCTGGTCAAATAAGGATTCCAGCATTATGAAACATTTTTCCAGTGTCTTGTTGTTAGCGTTGCCGATCGCCGCCAGCGCGGCGGCGCCCACCTTCAACAAGGACATTGCGCCGATTCTTTACGCCAACTGCGCCACCTGCCATCGCCCAGGTGAGGTTGCGCCATTTTCTTTGCTCACCTATCAGGATGCAGCGAAGCGAGCGGCGCTGATTTCGGGCGCGGTCTCCGGCCGCTTCATGCCGCCCTGGAAGGCGGTGCCCGGATACGGTGATTTTGCTGGGGAACGCCGTCTGACCGATGCTCAGATCGCCATCATCAAAGAATGGGCCAAAGCCGGCGCGCCCGAGGGCGACCCGAGCTCCAAACCGCAGCCGCCGAAGTTCGCCGACGGTTGGCAAGGCGGCCAGCCGGATCAAGTGCTCACCATCCCGGTGAAATATTCGCTGCCGGCCGATGGACCGGATCAATATCGATGCTTTGTGCTACCGACCGGCCAGGATCACGATGTATATGTCGACGGCATTGAATTTCGTCCCGGCAACCGGCTCATTGTGCACCACGCTCTGGTTTATTTGGATGCGAGCGGAAGAGCGAAAGAAAGGGCTGCCGCCAGCCCCGATGGAAGCTATCCGTGTTTCGGAGGGCCGGGAGTTCCGGTGACAGGGTCGCTCGGTGGATGGGCGCCCGGATTGACGCCGCCGCCGCACGACCCAGAGCTTTCGCAGCCGCTGCGCAAGGGTACCGATGTGGTGATTCAAATCCATTACCATCCCTCCGGCAAGGCCGAGCAGGATCAATCGTCGTTGGGCCTCAGCTTTTCCGGCCCGCCCAGCAAAGGCCGCACGTCGATCATGCTGTTCGATCATCACTTGGATATGGCGCCGGGAGACTCACACTACGTTGCGAAGGCATCGGTGACTTTGCCGCGCGATGTTCAACTCTCGGGTCTCACTCCGCACGCGCATTACCTCTGCAAGGACATGAAGGTGACCGCGACGTTTCCGGATGGTTCCACCAAGCCATTGATCTGGATCAAGGATTGGGACTTCAACTGGCAGAATGCATACCGTTATCGCACTCCGCTCGATCTGCCCAAGGGAACGCGCATCGATCTGGAATATACGTACGATAATTCGGAGAACAATCCGCACAATCCGGCGCGTCCGCCGGTTCGTATTCACTGGGGCGAACAGACCAGGGACGAAATGGCCTTGGTTTTCCTGTCGATCGTGCTTCCATCGCGAGCGGACATTCCCGAGCTGCAGCGCGATGTCAGGCGGCAGTATGTAGAGCAGGTTCTGACCCAGGTGGAAACGCTGCAGGATCTGTCCGACGAGTCGCTTTCGGCCGAAGCCTCCCAGAGAATCACGCAAGTGTTCAAGATGTTCGACAAGAATGGCGACGGCAAGCTGGACGCCGACGAACGCGCAGCGATGTTGAAGTTCGTGAAGAGCTTCGAGGATAGCCAGCAGGCCGCCCGCTAGAAATTTCTAGTGGCTGGGGAGAGCGTAAGCCACGTACGCGCCCACCTCTTAGGGACGGATTACGGCCCGAACAGCGCGGCGCCAATCCCCAATTGCCAATTTGCTATACTGTTTCTTCATGCATTCCGCCCATCACCACCATCATCGGCACGTCTGGCGATCGGCGGCAATCTAACGAATTTCTGAAGTGACCAGCCGCCCGCCGAATCGCTTGGCGGGCTTTTTTATTGGTATGTACACATGAATCTCGACTCCAGCAAACTCGATTTCAGCAAACTCAACGGTCTGATCACGGCCGTCATTCAGGATCACGCCACGGGCCGCGTGCTCATGGTCGGCTTTATGAACGAAGAGTCGTTCCGCAAGACCGTGGAATCCGGATACGCCACGTTTTTCAGCCGGTCGCGCAACAAACTTTGGCTCAAAGGCGAATCGTCCGGGCACAAGCTGGTGGTCAAGAGTATTTCGACCGACTGCGATCGGGACGCCCTGCTCATCCAGGTGGAAGCGCTCGGCCCGGGCGTTTGCCACGAGGGTTACCAAAGTTGCTTCTTTCGCAAACTCGAGAGCGGCGAATGGAAGGAATCTGAGCCGCGCGCCTACGATCCGGACGCTGTGTACGGGAGCAGATCGTGAAACTGAAGCTCGGCATTCCCAAGGGCAGCCTCGAAAACGCCACCATCGATCTCTTTCGACGCGCGGGTTTCAATATCACCACCAGCTCTCGTTCCTATTTTCCGGCCATTGACGATCCCGAAATCGAATGCATGATGATCCGCGCGCAGGAGATGGCGCGCTATGTGGAGGACGGCGTGCTGGACGCGGGGCTCACAGGCCGCGACTGGATTGAAGAGAGCGAGGCCAACGTCCACCCAGTGGCTGACTTGATCTACGCCAAGCAGAGCTTCGGCAAAGTGCGCTGGGTGCTGGCCGTGCCTGAGGCATCGCCCTTCCAAAGCGTGAAGGATCTGGAGGGGAAAATCATCGCCACGGAACTTGTCGCCACCACGCGGCGATATCTGGCGAAGAACGGCGTGCAGGCCAAGGTGGAGTTCAGTTGGGGCGCAACGGAGGTGAAGCCGCCCGTGCTGGCCGACGCGATCGTGGAAGTGACGGAGACCGGGTCGTCATTGCGCGCCAACAAACTGCGCATTGTGGAAACGGTGCTGGAATCGAACACGCAGCTGATCGCCAATATCGACTCCTGGAAGGACGCCGCGAAGCGCCGAAAATTGGAGGATATTCATCTGTTGCTGGATGGCGCGATTAACGCTCTGGGCCGGGTGGGATTGATGTTGAACGTTCGCAAGGAATGTTTGCCCGCGATCCTGGGTATTCTGCCGGCGCTCAAGAAGCCGACGATTTCCAATCTCAGCGACAACGAGTGGGTGGCGGTGCATACGATTCTGGAAGAGATCACGGTGCGCAACATTATTCCGCGCTTGAAGGAAGCGGGCGGGCAGGGAATTGTGGAGTATCCGTTGAACAAGATTGTGATGTAAGCCTGTTAAACAATGCTTAGAATCGTCCCATTGAACGAAGCGAAAGGATTCGTGACGCGCAAAGCGGTGCGCCTCTCGGAGGCCGAAGCTGTCGTGGCGCCGATCCTGGAAGCGGTCCGAGCGCGTGGCGATGAAGCGGTGCTCGAATATGCGCGCAAGTTCGACGGTTTGGAAGGTGGCTTGATTGTTCCTACCTCGGGCGCTCCCGTTTCTGCTCAATTTCAGTCGGCGCTCGAGACCGCTGCGAAGAACGTGCGCGAATACGCGGCGCTGCAGCTCCCGCGCGACACCTGGACTGAGTTTCCCGATGGACGGCGCTTAGGATCCATCGTGCGTCCGTTGGAATCGATGGGCGCATACATTCCGGCCGGCCGTTATCCGCTGCCATCTACATTGTTGATGACCGTGATTCCCGCGCAGGTGGCGTGTGTCCGGACGATATGCGTCACGTCGCCGCATCCGAGCACGGAGATCCTGGCGGCGGCGAAGTTCCTGGGAATTGAAAATATTTTCCGCATCGGAGGCGCGCAGGCGATTGCGGCGCTGGCCTTCGGTACGGCTACGGTTCCGAAGGTAGATCGCATCGTTGGCCCCGGCAACATCTACGTGGCTGCCGCGAAGAAACTGCTGGCGGGCGAGGTTGGCATCGATTTTGTCGCCGGCCCCACTGAAATCGTCATCATCGCCGAGGATGCGGACCCGCGCTACATTGCGGCCGACATGCTGGCGCAGGCGGAGCATGATGTGGAGGCGTCCTCCATTCTGCTGACGACCTCGCGTTCACTTGCAGAGCAAGTGGTGCTGGAGGTAGCGCGACAACTGGAATCGCTCGCCACCGCGCCTGTGGCTTGCGAGGCCATTCGGAACAACAGCGCCGTGATCCTGTGCCCTTCGGTGGACGCGGCCGTGGAGGCATCCAACCAGCTTGCGCCGGAGCACCTCGCGATTTACGATGCCGCTCTGCTTCCGAAGATTCAACATGCCGGCAGCATCTTCATTGGACCCAGCAGTCCCGAGGCCGCGGGCGATTATGCCACCGGGCCAAATCACGTGTTGCCCACTTCGGGGGCGGCGCGAATTCGAGGCGGATTGTCATCGACCGATTTTGTGAAGGTGATCTCGGTCCAGGAATTGACGCGCGCTAGTTTGCGGAATCTTGCACCCGCGATCACTACGCTGGCACGCGCGGAAGGGCTGGAAGCGCATGCCCGATCAATTGAGGTTCGTCTCAATAGTGAGGTGCGTATTGGCCAGTAAACGAATCGATCTGCCGCCCGGTGTTTTACAACCGCGCGAAGCGGTGCTCAATATGGCTCCGTATTCTCCGCCAACGGGTGGCCGCGCCGGGAAGCTGCGCTTGGATTTCAATGAGAACACGGTAGGCGCGTCGCCCAAGGTGATCGAATATCTACGGGAACACCTGAGCGAGGCCGGCCTTGCAATCTATCCGGAATATGGCCAGATCAAGCAGGAGCTCGCGGAGTTCTTCGGCGTGGAGCCCGACGATTTCATCCTCACCAATGGAACTGACGAAGCCATCCAGGTCCTGATCAATACCTACATCGACGATGGCGGTGAGGTGCATTTGCTGCAGCCATCCTACGCCATGTATCGTTTCTATTCCGAAGTGGCGGGCGCCGGCATCCGGGAGATACCTTATCGGGCGCAAAAGCTGGCATTTCCGCTGGAAGAGTTGCTGGACGCGATTGGGTCTTCCACGCGCGCCGTTCTGATTGCGAACCCAAATAATCCCACCGGCACTGGAACCTCGCGCGCGGGCTTGGAGCGAATCCTCGAAAAGGCGACGAATGCGGCTGTCCTGATCGACGAGGCATACTACGAATTCTCGGGGATTACCGCGCTGCCATTGCTCAACGACTATCCGAATTTGTTCGTCAGCCGGACGTTCTCGAAGGTTTACGGCATGGCGGCCATGCGACTGGGCTGCCTGTTCTCGCAGTCCGGTAACGTTGAGTTTCTGCACAAGGCGCAATCGCCTTACAGCGTGAATACGCTCGCGACGCTGGCGGCTCACGCAGCGATCCAGGACAGAGCCTACATCGAGAAGTACGTTACCGAAGTGCTGGCTGCGCGCGAACTACTGTATGTGGGCTTGGAAAAGCTAGGCGTGCCGTATTACGAAAGCAGGGCGAACTTCGTGCTATTCGAGGCGGGGAAGCGAGCGATTGCGGTTCGCGATGAACTGCGCCGCCGAGGCGTTCTGGTGCGGGATCGCAGTTATGAGATCCCCGGCTGCGTCCGGGTGACGGTGGGAACGCGCGATCAGATCCGGCGCTTCCTGGCTGAGTTGGAGCAAATCTGGTGAGCGGTTTGTCTCAGATGCTGGTGTTCGATATGGATGGCGTGCTGGTGGACGTCACGGAATCGTATCGCGAAACAGTGGTGAAGACGGTGGAACATTTCACGGCGCAGACCATTTCGCGCGATTCTATCCAGGACTACAAGAACCAAGGTGGCTGGAATAACGACTGGCTGCTGTCGCAAAAAATCTGCCTTGACCTGGGCGTTGACGTTCCCTACGCGACGATCGTCGATTACTTCAACTATCTCTTTCTCGATCAGGGCATGATCCACCGCGAGCGCTGGCTGCCGCGCGACGGGTTCCTTGATCGCCTTGGAAAACGCTTTGAGTTCGCCATTTTCACCGGGCGCACCACGGAGGAGGCTGAAATCACGCTCAAGCGTGAGGGCGTCCGCGACCGGTTCCTGCTGGTTTCCGCCAACGATGTGGAGTGTGAAAAGCCAGCGCCCGATGGTCTGCTGAAGATTTCGGCCTTGCATCCCGGGAAAAAGCTGCTCTACATCGGCGACACGGTGGATGACGCCCGCTGCGCGAAGGCCGCTTATGTGCCCTTCATCGGCATTGCCGCGCGCCATAGCCCGCGCCGCGCAGAGTTAGTGGATCTGCTGCGGCTGGAGGGCGCGATTCAAGTGATCGAGGATATTAATGAGATCGGCTAGCGTCCAAAGAGATACAAAAGAGACGCAGATAAAAGGGTCGCTGAAGATCGAAGGCCGTGGCCGTTACGATATTTCCACCGGCATTCGATTCTTCGATCACATGCTGGAGCTGTTTACGAAGCATGGTGGATTCGATCTCAAATTGCAAGCGACGGGTGATCTGGATGTCGACCAGCACCACACGGTGGAGGATGTCGGCATTGTGCTGGGGCAGCTGGTCTCGAAGGCGCTGGGTGACCGTAAGGGGATCAATCGCGCAGGTTACTTCGTGATGACCATGGACGAGACGTTGGCCGTAGTGGCGCTGGATCTGGGCGGCCGGTCGGCACTGGTCTACGAAGACAAAGTGAAGGTGCGGCTAGTGGGCGATCTGCAGACGGAACTGGTGGAGGATTTCTTTGGCGGCTTCGTGAACCATGCGGGCGCGAATCTCCACGTGAAGGTGCTGTACGGCCGGTCGAACCATCACAAGATTGAAGCGATCTTCAAATGCTTCGCGCGCGCGTTGCGTTACGCCTGCTCCAAAGACGCGCGCTTGAAAGAGCAACTTCCGTCGACGAAGGGGCTGCTGTGATTACCATCCTGGACTACGGTGCGGGGAATCTGCGATCTGTTCAGAACACCTTATCTGAGATTGGCGCTCAATACGAGCTGGTGCGGGATGCCGCCGCGCTCGGCCATGCGACCAAGATCGTCTTGCCGGGCGTGGGCCACTTCGGGCAAATGATGCGCGCGCTCGATCGAATGCAGGTGCGCGATGCGTTGTTGGAACGAATTCGCGCTGGTGTGCCGTTTCTCGGTATTTGTCTGGGCCTGCAGGCCTTGTTTGAGTCGAGTGAAGAAGCGCCGCAAGAGCGCGGCCTGGGACTGTTTCCTGGCGAAATTCGCCGCTTTCCGGCTACCGCGCGGGTGCCTCATATGGGTTGGAACGAGATTGAGCCGGACTCTTTGAAAAGACCAGGCGCGAGGCTGCTCCGGAATCTGGCTTCGCATCCCTATCTATATTTCGCACATAGCTACTACGCACCCGTGAACGACGCGACGGCCGCCACTTGTGAGTACGCCGTTCCTTATACGGCGGTGCTCGAAACAGAAAACATGTTCGGCGTCCAGTTTCACCCGGAGAAATCCGGGCCGCTCGGATTGCAGATCGTGCGTAATTTCGTCGAATTGTAATGCTCGCCAAGCGCATCATCCCTTGTCTCGATGTCACCGGCGGACGCGTCGTCAAGGGTGTGAACTTCGTCGGTCTTCGCGATGCGGGCGATCCCGTGCAACTGGCCGAGCGCTACAACGGACAAGGCGCGGATGAGCTGGTCTTTCTCGACATCACCGCCTCCAGCGACGCGCGCGAGATCATGGCTGACGTCGTGGCCCGCACGGCTCGCAAAGTTTTCATCCCGCTCACCGTCGGGGGCGGCATTCGATCCATTGCCGATGCGCGCAAAATTCTGATGTCGGGCGCCGACAAGGTGAGCGTGAATACCGCGGCGGTGCGCCGTCCGAAGCTGATCACGGAGCTGAGCGAGGAGTTCGGCGCGCAGGCTGTCGTCCTGGCTATCGACGCGCGGCGGAATGCCAACCAAAGCTGGAACGTCTTTACGCGCGGCGGCCGAAATGACGAAGGAATGGATGCCGTGGAATGGGCGCTCGAAGGGGAGATGCTCGGAGCCGGTGAAATTCTGCTCACGTCGATGGATACCGATGGCGTGCAAACCGGCTTTGATTGCGATCTTACGCACGCGGTCTCCGAAACCACGCACATTCCGGTGATCGCGTCGGGTGGGGCGGGGAAGCCGGAGGATTTTGAACGGGTGCTGACCGCGGGATCGGCTGACGCGGCGCTCGCAGCGTCGATATTTCATTACGGTACATACACGGTGAAGGACCTGAAAGACTATCTGCGCCTGCATGACGTTCCGGTGAGGCCCGCCGTATGAGGCAAGACCCGTGATCATTCCTTGCATCGATCTAATGGGCGGTAAGGTAGTCCAGTTGATTCAGGGCCGGGAGAAAGCACTGGAGGCGGAGGGTCCGCTTGAAATGCTGACCAGATTTGCGGCCTTTCCGCAGATACAGGTGATCGATCTCGACGCGGCGATGAACAAAGGCTCGAACGACGCGCTGGTGGAGCTGGTTGCTTCGCGGTGCATCTCTCGCGTGGGCGGCGGTGTTCGGTCACGGGAGCGTGCACGCGCGCTGATTGAGCAAGGAGCGTATCGAGTGATTGTCGGTACAGCGGCGTTCGATCGCGAAAAGCTCACCGCGATAGCCGATGCCGTAGGGCCGGACCGGCTGATCATTGCGCTGGATTCGAAAGCCGGCAAGGTGGTGACGCACGGTTGGCAGGAAGCGACGAATTTCACGGCCGAGGAAGTTGTCCGGCAGTTGGAGCCGTTTTGTTGCGGTTTCCTCTGCACGTATGTCGATAAGGAAGGCATGCTCGAAGGGACGGATCTGGCTTGGTTCCGGCGGCTGCGCGCGGCCACAACCCA
>JBEKLB010000264.1:0-16974 GCA_050010415.1 Bryobacteraceae bacterium
CTGGGCTTCATAGGCCGAACTTCCAGGCGAAGTGGCAGCGCCTACGAAAGAGCCGTCCGCAATATTGGTAGTAAACGGATAGGGACCGTTGGTGAACACGTCCGACACGAGAACCCCGGGGGCCAAGTCGGCGAACAATCCGATTCCACCCCGGATGACGGTGCCGCTGGTGCCTTTGGGACTCCAAACGATGCCCAGACGAGGATTCGGAACGATGGGATCGATGCTGTAGTAGGGGTGGGCGCCACCTGTGGTAATGGACTGGTTATATGGTATGTTTGCTCCCGTCTGGAACCCGCTGCCGACGAACGGGGAGGTGAGGTTCGAGAAGCAATTGTCCAGGCAGGTTGGATTCGCCGTCCGATCCATCCGGAGGCCGAGCGTGATCTTAATATTCGGCTTCACGTTCCATTCGTCCTGGGCATAGATGCCAAGGTTGTAGAAACGGATGTGCGCATCCTGCAGCGGGGCGAAAACTTGATAGTATTCGCTGCCGGTGTTCGGATTGGTGACTCCGCTTGCGAAGTCTCCCAGGTTGTTAAAGTAGTACGAGCCGACCTGGCCCTCTTGGTAGGTATAATCACTGACTCGGTTCCGGCGATAGTTCACGCCAAATTTAAACGCGTGCTTGCCGTGGATCCAGGAATAATCGTCGACGATTTGCCCCTGGCCGGAGTGGCGGCCTTGCGGGAAATACTGCCAGAGATCGCCCATAGCGTAGAATCCGCCGGTGTTGGCGCCGCCTGCGCCGTAGATACCGAAGTAAGCGGGAAAAGTGCTTTCGGCAGTGCTGACATTGGCTGGGCCGAAAATCGCGCTGTACCACAGGAAGGAAATAATAAAATTGTTCACCTGAGTGGGAGAGACAACGTAGGTGTGGTTGATCTGACCCTCGTACTGCGGTTGGACACTCTGTTCGTTCAGCGCGGGCGTGAGCAAATTCGTGCCAGTTGGCTGGAACCCGTGATCGCCCTTGAAGCGGAAGAAGATCCTCTGCTTGTCGCTGATGTTCCAATCCGCGCGATGCGTTTCGAGCCATTCTTTATTGGTGTTCAGGCCGCTCGCTCCATAGGCGGCGCCGCAGGCTACATTCACGCCAAACGTTCCGCCTCCGGGCGCTGCAATCCCCGTTAAGCCATTGGCAGCCGCGGGAGTGCCGCCACATCCCAGATTTCCAGTCGAGTCCTGAAGCGCTCCGCTGCCGGTGGTAATGTTCTGTGCCCCTTTTGCAAATCCGAGATTGTACACGCTAAATGCTTTCTGGTAGATAGGAACGGAAGCGGGATTCACGGTGTCCAGAATGTACGTCTGCAGCTGTTGGGTCGGTATGACTACCGTCGAGTAGGCGGGCAGGGAATAGTATAACCCTTCGGAGTCTGAAAAGAAGAAGAGTTTGTTCTTGATCACTGGACCGCCGATGTCGGCGCCCCATTGCCTGGATACAGCATAAGGCCTGGCCGTGCCTGTTGAATTCGCAAAAAAGTCGTTCGCGTTCATCAGGTGGTTGTTGAAGTTGAACAACAGATCGGCGTGGAAGTCGTTTGTTCCGCCTTTGGTGACATAATTCACCTGTGCGCCAGACTGGCGGCCGTATTGCACGCTGTAGCCATTTTGCGTCACGGTGGCTTCGGCTACCTCGGTCTGCCCCAGCAATAGGTTGCTCGCCCCGGAATTGTTCAGATTGAGATAGGGATCGTTATAGTCGTCACCATTCATAGTGAACAGGTTTGAAGTGCCAGGCAACCCATGCGAGCTGAAATTTCCGTAGCCGCCGCCCGTGCTCATGGTGATTCCCGGAATAGTAAACGCGACCGTGGTTAAGTCGCCGCCGGGCAAGGGCATTTCCATAACCTGGGTTGTATTCAGTGTGGTGGTCAGGTCCGCAGTCTCGGCTTGCACGGCGGTGGGGGCTTCGGTGACCTCCACTGTCTGGGATACCGATTGAACCTTGGCCACAAGGTTCACATTCAACGCAGCGCCGATCAGAACGTTAATTCTAGTCACGTCCGAAACGAGACCGGTGAAGGTTGCCTGCACGGTGTAATTGCCCGGCTTCAGCAAAACGAATTGATAGGCGCCGGTGTCGTTGGTGGTTGCGGTCTGGGTGCTGCCGTTATCCAGGTTATGCAAGGTAACCGTGGCGCCCGTGACTGCGGCGGTAGTAGGATCTTCCACTGTGCCCGCGATTCCACCCGTGGTCGTGGACTGACCGACCAGGATCTGGAGAGAAAAACACACGCAGAGGATCAATGCTACTGCGGTAGTCTTGGTGGAGTTTCTCAGCGACATCGCCGCCTCCGTAATCATCCGAGTCAAAGTTGCGCTCATGCTTCTTTCTCCTTTCGCGTCTTGCCTGGGTTGTCGAGCTTTTCACGGCTAAGCTCCTGTTTATCCGCCGGTTCTTAGCACGAACTGTGCCATGGAACCGGCATTCAAGGGGCGATTGAATATAAAGATCTTAACAGGAATGGTATTTTTCTAGCTACTGAATTTGGAAGAAGAAGGCGGAATTAGCTGCGGCTATCCATATGGCCGAAAGATATAGCTAAACGATTATTTACAAAACCAAACCGTTACTTGCCGCGACTTTGCAGGGCGGAGAGTGTAGCGTTTCCGGGGTAGATCCCCAAGCCCGCCGCAATGACGCTGCGCGCTTGCTCTGCATCGCCGCTCTGGCGGAAGCTCAGTGCAATCTGGGCCAGCGTCACCGGCGAGGTTTTGAAGGCGGCCATTCCGAGGCGCTTATATAGGTCCGCGATTGGCCCATACTTCCGTTCGTTGAAGTAGAGTTGCACTAAAGACTGGCCGGCAAACGTATTGGCGGGGTTTTGATCCAGAGCCTGGCGGAAATAATCCGAAGCGGCTGAATCGTCCTTTTGTGACATAGCTTCCAGAGCGCGCATATAAGCTGCCACGCCCGGTCGTCCTAAAGCCTGGCTGTTCGACAGAAAATACAGTGGAAGGTCGCTCTTGGCCGCCCCGATCCGCAAGGGCATGTTGGCCGACGCAACAACCTCACTGGAACCGGCCGCGCGCAGGTTGACGATGAGCCGATAATCGCCGTTCTCCAGGTCGTTAACGGCAATGGTCTTGGACTTCAGCAGACGGCTGTCCTTGAACTCGGATTGCGCGACGTCTTCCGTGCTGGCACGGCGTCCCTCTTTGTCCAACAAATGGGTAACGATGTACTCCATCTGGTAATTGGCGGTGGCGCCCGCCGGCTCGTGCAATTCGAACAACAGCCGGAGCGGATCCGGGTGATGGATCTCATGGCGTGCGGCCGGATGGAATTGAATGCCAAAATATTCGAACGGCTGAAACGGATTCGGCCGCGCTACGCGCTCCACCGACGTTGTTACCAAAGGCCCGGCGAACGACATCTGCTTGGTGGCGCCCACCGTCACGTCCGCCTCGCCTTTGTAGGTTTGCTGCGCTTGCCGGTTAGTGACTTCCACCGCCAGCTTGTAGGTTCCCGGTTCGATGGGTATACGATCGGCCACCTGGAAGGGCGCGAATTTCTTCTCGCCCGCGGCGCCTTCATCAAACGCAGTGAACGCGCGCTCTTCCGAGTTTTCGAGAACCGTTTCTCCGGATGCGGTGGTAAGACGGTAACCGATATTGAGCTTCAACTGGGAGCCATCGGGCTGCCCTAATTTGGGATCGTCGATCAGAGCGCCAAAATCCAGCCAGTATTTCCCGGTGGGGTCGGCCAGAACCAGGGAAGTGATCTCGACCGGCTTGTCTTGATTTACCAGGAAGTACGAGTCCACTTTGGCGTGCAGGGACCGCATCTCGCGGAGCTTGCTGACATTGGACGGGACGTTGGCGAAGTTCTCGATTCTCGCCACCAGCATGTCGCTGGACATGTCCGGCTGATAATTGGTGGTGTCGACGGGTTCGCTCGGCACCAGTGACATGATCGCGTGCGCGACGTCGCCGCCCATGGGCTGCAGAAACTTGTATACATCCTTATTGGAATTGAACTGTGAGCCCCGCACCAGCTTCATAGGTCCATCCAGGAACGGACGGTAGAACTTGTAGTCGCCAATGTCGCCGCTGATGTAGAAGAGCAGATAAAAGAACGAGGGCAGCGCGGTGGAGTTGATCTTGTTGTCGTAGAACCAAAGTTCCATGGGATAAATCTGGCCGTAGCCGACGAAAGGATGTCGTGAAGTGGGCGGCCCAAATAGAATGTAGGCCCGCCCCATATCGGTCATCCAGCCGGGCGTGCTGGATTCATGGTTGAAGTGCGAGTTGGCGTATTCAATCCGGGCGTAATGCTCTTCTTTATATGGATTGTGTTCGGGGTCGCGCAGCGGATTACGGATGGCCCAGAAGGTCTCGATATACTTGTCCCGCTCGGGATCGGTGGTGAGGTCGAGGAAGGCCTTGCGCTCTTCATCGGTGATGATGTAGACCACATCCTGGGTCAGCCACTTCTTGTACTGCGCAGGCAGCTCAGGTTTCTTGGTGGCGGCGCAAAGATCGAGGGAGAAGAGTAGCGCCATCACGGCGACGATAGTTCGATGCATGGTGCTTGTTTCTATTCTCCTACAAAGCAAAAAGGGAAGGCTCGGGAGTTACCCCCCCGAGACCTCCCCTTTTGGATAACGGAGCGAGTTTGGTTAGAACTCGAAGCGAGCCGCCAGGCGGGCCTGGAACGGAATCTGATAAGGATCGGCGAACGTGCCGAGAGCCGGTTTCAGGAAATCCGGATCCGCCGTGCCGGGGCTGCCGCCCTGTTCACCGAACTGATTCACGCGAGTCACCTTCTGCTCGTCGAACAAATTGAACAGATCGGCGACAAACTTCAATCGCATTCTCTCGCCCAATTTTATGGTGTACTCCCCGTGCAGATTGAAGGGGAAAATCCAGGGGGTACGGCCCAGCGCGCCGCGCGGCCCTCCCGGGCAACTGAACGATGTTGCTGTCAAGGTAGTGGACAATGGCTGCGTCGTTCCTGCCGGATTGGGGCAGACCGGGACCTCGCCTGCGTTCAGATAAGCGGGGTGATCCAACAGATCGGTAATCGGAGTGCCGGAAGTGGGGGTCCAACTCGCGCCGATCATGAAATTGTGCCACATATAGTTGCCGAACAGCTTGAATTGGTTCGTTCGATCGGTTTCCAGAAGGCCGGGAACATCCTGACCGGTCAGCCGGCCATCGGAGTTGGTGAAATCGAACATAGAACTGATGTTGGGATCGTTCTGCCCATTGTCGCTGCGGTAGGAGCCCTGGTAGTTGCCGTCCAGTTTCGACAGCACGTAGCTGCCATAGAACTGAACATTCGAGAAGCGTTTGCTGACGATGAACTCGCCGGACTTATAGATACGGTACGGATTCGGGAAGCCGTCCGGGATACCATCGGCGCCGATTGGATTCGTGGTTCCGTTGGCAAACGCCGTGTAGCCCGATGAGGTGCAATTGCCTACGCCGGGATTCGAGCAAGCGGACACGTTCTGGAAGATGTCCAAGGTCTTGGAGGGGTTGCCGATTACATAAATCTGCGGCACGCCTGCCAGAGCTTGGGTGACGTTGATGCCCGACATGTCCTCGATGATCCGGCGAAGATCGCGATAAACGAATCGGCCGGTGAACGTCAGGTTGTGAGCGAATTCGTGCTCGTAACCCGCCGCGACTTCATCCTGGTACTGCGCGCCGGTTCCAGCGGCGACCGACTCCAGGTTGGCTGCTCCGCCCTGGAAGGCGATGTTGCCGCCGGGAATGTAGTTGCTGGGCGACAAATTCGGCTGCTGGCCCGGGCCGGGATCGGTGTAAAGTGCTCCGGTGATACTGGTCTCATCGGACAAGGAACGGACCGCGATGTCCAATGGAACCTTCTCGAAGAAGCGGCCCCAGGTGGCATAAATCTTGGTCTTGCGATCGTTGAACGGATCCAGGATGAACCCGATGCGCGGCGCCCAGTTGTGAGTCAAATCATAATGATTATTCACTCCGATCAGGCTTTGTTCCTCGAAACGAATACCGGGTTTGATGGTCAGCCGACCGAACGTCCAGGAGTCCTGGAAATAGCCGGAGTTGTATCGTGTATCGGTGGCAACGGTGGGCGGGGAATAGTTGCCGCGCGTAAACACCAGGACGATGGGCAAGTTTAATTCGGGCTGCCCGGCTGCATTGGTCTGGTACTGGCGCGTGAACGCCGCGCCAGAGACGGTCTGCCCCGCTGCCGGACCAAGTTCAGGCAAATTGGGAAGCTGGAAGGGCGCGCCCGTGTATCGGTAGATGTCATTATAGACATCGTCTTCAAACTGGTAGCCGTAGGTGATGTTATGGCCGCCCCACAAGCGGAAGATGTGGTTGCTCGAAACAGCCATCTGATTTACCTTCGACACGCTGGCTTCATTGAAACCGATGCCGCCATAAGTGATTGCACCGCCGGTGCCGGCCTGCACCGCGGTGTTGTCGGTAATTTGGTATCCGTTCTCGAGCGGCGTGTTGGTGAAACTGTTGTAGAAATTGCTGTAGTTCACCGTCACCGCCCAGTTCGGGGTGAAAGTTCCGTTGTATCGCCCGGTCCAAGTGCGAGTGCCGTAGTTAAATTTGCTCTCGACACTGGTATCGACGGGACCAGGGGCGGGAACCGTGCTGAGGGGCGAGTTAAATGTCATCGGTGAGCTCGACGGATCACCGAACACGGAGCCTTCAAATTGATGCTTGGTGCCGAGATTCCAATCGAGCTTGCCGGTGTAATCGTAGGTGGTTAGCTTTCGGTCGATAACGCCCAAGGCGTAGTTCGCGTAGAAGGGGTCAGCTTCTTTATATGTGCCGTTGATCAGCGGATTGAAGCCGCCATACCAGAACAGTTTGTCCTTGAGAATGCGGCCGCCCGCGTCTGCCCCGTAGTCAATGGATGACTGATGGACCAGATAATCTGTCTTGCTTACCAGCAGGGGATTGGCATTGGTGCGCGTGGCCTCAAACTGCTGGGGTTGGAAATAACCGAAGACGTCGCCATGAAACTGGTTGGTTCCGCTCTTGGTAACCACGTTCACAATCCCGCCCAGCGCCTCGCCGTACTGCGCTTCAAAGCCACCGGTTTGCACCTGGACTTCCTGGATGAAGTCGAAATTGATGCCGTTGCCGAGGGAGCCGTACACGCGGCTGTAGGTGCCGAAGCCACCGAAGCCGGGGTCGGTAACGTTGGCGCCGTTGATGACGTATTCGTTTTCCAGGCCGGATGCGCCATTGATGGAAGGATTGGAGGTGCCAGCGCCGTCGCTGTCGGCAACTCCGGGAGCCATGGCCATAACCGATGCAATGTTTCGGCCGACGGGGACGTTCTTGAACAACCCCTCGTCGAAGTTGGCGCCGATGCTGGTGGAGGTGGTGTCGATGGCATTGCTGGCCGCCGTCACGTCTACCGACTGGGCGGCCGTACCGACTTCCAGGTTAATGTCGGCGGTAGTGGTTTGATTGATGCCCACCTGTAGATTCCGCTGTGACGCGGCGGAAAATCCAGCCTGGTTCACGGTAACGCTATAGCCAGTCCCGACCACCAGGCCGGGGAAGGTATACGCGCCTCCGCCATTGGTGGTGGTGGTCCGATCGCCATAGGGCGACTCCAGCTTAACCGTAGCGCCCGGTACAACAGCGCCGCTCGCATCGCGAACTATGCCGGTAATCGCTCCCTTGGTGATGTCCTGCGCTTGCAGGCAAGCCAGTACGCAAAGCGCTAAGACCAAAAATCTGTATGTGTATCTCATTCTTCCTTGATCTCCTCATTTGGGTACACCAGTTCGGCGTACACCTATTCCTCTATGCGCGGACATTCCCCCGGTTATGGGAAGCCGCAAAAAACGACCAGACTATACTCGCCGATCAAACGGCGTCCCCGTTACCAAATGTTACAATCGCCTGGGGTAACAAACTCGTTAATTATATACCAGGAATCTAGTAGCCGGATAGCATAATCTTTAGGACAATCTGCAATATATCTTTTGGTAGATCAGGAGGCCTAAGCTACTGAAAATGGAAGGGGGGAGCTATCTTGGAAGTGCCTGAATCCAAAGAAAAAAAGGGAGCCCGAAGGCTCCCTTTTCCTTAGCGGTCTGGTGAGAACTAGAAGTAGATCTTCGCGCCGAGTTGCAGCACGCGACCCGGATACGCAGTAATTGCGCGGCCGAAGGTGCTGCTCGCATTGTAGTCTTCCCAAGCGGTGATGGAATTGGAAAACAGGAACTGCGTATGATTGAAGACATTGTATGCCTCCAGACGCAACTGTATCCAGCGCGACTCGGTGAACCTGATATTTTTGAAAAGCGTCAGATCGGTGTTGTTGATCCCCGGCCCATGGAAGTTACCTCTGCCTTCGCTACCTAGAACCCCCGGCGTCTCTTGCGCGAACGCATTCGGGTTGAAGTAGTAATTGGGTTGAGCCGGATTGCTTCCGAAACTAAGGGTTGCGTTGCGCGGATTGTAGATGTTCGGATAGTTGACGGCGTTCGGGGTGTCCCAACAGCCGTAGTAAACAACAGCCAGGCCGGGGCACTCGAGCGAGAGGGTGTTCGAATCGCCGATGATAACCGGAAAGCCAGTCTGCAAGGTGGTGATACCAGTTAGCTGCCAACCATCGAGAAGATATTTCCCAAACGCGTTAGTGAACTTCGGGATGGGAAGCTCGTAGCTGTAGTTAACTACAAATCGATTCCGGGCATCGAAATTGAGGTCGCCGTAGTCCAATGCGAAGTTATAGGGATCGTCGATGCGGATATATCCACCGGGCCCGGCGCCGCTGCCTTCATAACCCGCGGTGTTGCCAAGGGCGTGGCTCCAGGTGTAAGACGCCTGAAACGTCAGCCCGTGGGTAAGCCGTTTCCTAAGCTGCACCTGCATCGAATTGTAGTTGGAAGTACCCACAGCCTCCTGGAGGCCGACCGAGTCGATGATATTACCCGGAACATACAGCGAGTGGCTCGGAAAAGCGACAGCTTGCTCGACGTTCTCGGCGACGCAGGTCGGGTTTGCGGCGCACGCGGCCGTGCCGGACGGTGAAATCGGATTGCCTTCCGTGCTCAGCTCCAGGTGCCTGCCTAGCGATCCTACATAGCCCACCTGCAGGACCATCGCCCCAGGTAGCTCGTGTTGAATATTGAAGTTAAAGTTCATCGCGTAAGGATCGGTAAAGTTCGGGCTGATCGCGTTGAACTCCAGTGGTTCGAGCGCCGAGAAGTTCACGGTCGATCCCGGTTTCGGGGGAGTGTACGGGAACGGGCTGGTGACCACCTGGCCATTCAGAAGATTCACATAAGGATTTGTATAGCCAGGTTGTCCGCCGACGGCGCCCGCACCGAGATTCGTGACTGAAAAGGGCGAGGCGCTGAGCTGCTGCAAGGCCAGTTCTTCCTCCGTGCGGTTGAAGTAGATCCCGAAACCGCCGCGGATAGACGTCTTACCATCCTTGAACGGCGAATAGGCAAACCCGAAGCGCGGACCGACGTTATCCCAGTGCGTTTTATACCCGGACGAGGTGCACCCGGGATCGCCTGGAAATGCTAAGCCGGCCGGCGCGGTTGGGAAGATGCTGGACTGTTCGCCCGGAATGAAGCAGTTGATATCTTCATTGCCGTAGCGGTGATCCACCAGCGGCGTGTCGATCTGCCAACCCGCCCCATAGTTGAACGTCAGTTTGCTGGTGACTTTCCAGCTATCCTGCGCGTACAAGTAGTACTCGTAGCTGCGGAATGTCTGGACGCCTCCACTCTCTTGAGCAAACGAGTCCGGGATCCCCAGCAGGAAATCCGCGCCCGGGTCGCCCGTACTGTATGGGCCGGCCCCATTGAAACTATAATCGCCGTTGTTAAAAGCGGCGTAGATTTGGTCGACTTCATAGCGTCGTCCGTCAAAGCCGAATTTCAGCGTGTGGTTTCCCACCACTTTTGACAAGTTGTCATCCAGCTGGTAAGTGTTCTCGCGCCTGGTTTGAGGGCCATACGGGCTGAAGCCCAGGTTGAAGTACCCGGCCAGGCTGGTAAACGGCATGCTCGATTGGCCGCCGCCGAACTGGGGTGTAATCCCGCTAAAACCGAAGGAGGAGGGAGAGCCGGAGGTTGTGGGGGAAACTCCGGGGAAAATGAATCGAATGAACGCTACGCGGAATTCGTTCAGCGTGGTCGGATTAAACGTGTGGGTCTCTTGTGCGATGAATTGCTTCTCTCGATCGTCATCCGTCTCGCCGAAACCAGGCAGCGAGATGCCTTGGGGCTCGAATGACAAGTTGTGGATCACGCTGTCGTTCTCGAAAAACAAAGTGGCCCACAGGCTGTCCTTGTTCCCGAACGTGTGATCGATGCGCGCCATGCCTTGCTCGAGATCTGACGTCTCAATTGGATTGAAGGAATACTGGCTGGTGCCGAAATTCGGCAGCGGAATATACTTGTTCATCAGCTGGACTGCAAGAGGGTTGAAGTCCGCGGTTGGAATCTGGCCGTTCGGAAAGAGCGTGCTGTACTTGGTTCCCGCCGCATAGGTTGCGCCATTCGAGCCCATCAGAGGGATTGGCGAGACGTTGGCAGAGGAGGCGATATCCGGGAAAAGCCCACCGCGTTGAGCCTGAGTGAAAACCGTCATCGTATTTGATATTTCGTTGGCGTCCGGGGCCCGGTTTCGCGTTCCCTGGTAGGACAGGAAAAAGAAGGTTTTATTTTTTATGACCGGTCCGCCGAAGGTGCCTCCGTACTGATTCTGATGAAAGACGGGTGCGGTCAACTGAAAGAAGTCCCGCGCGTTCATGAATGTGTCGCGGTAAAACTCAAATGCGTCGCCCCGGAATTGGTTCGTTCCAGATTTGATAATCGCGTTCAGAATGCCGCCGGAGTTCCGGCCGTATTCGGGATTGATCGTGCTCTCGATCAGGTTGAACTGATCGATGGCATCCGGGCTGGGAATGATCAGCGGTGCGTTAAGAGCAAGATCCATGCTGTCGGCGCCATTGATGAGGAACGAATTCTGCTGGCTCTCGCTGCCATTCGCCGAGTAATTGCCCCCACTGCCGAAACGGTCGCTACCACCCACTACGCCAGGAGCAAGCTGCTGGAGCTGAGTCCAGTTTCTTCCCAAGAGGGGCAGATCCACAATTTGCTTGGAATCGATGATGGTGCTCAATTGCGTCGTGCTGGTTTCCACCTGCGTCGGGTTAGCTTCCACCTGCACCGATTCAGTCACTTGGCCGACTTCCAACGCAATTGGGAGGTTGTAGACCTGATTCAACGTCAGAGCGATGTTGTGGTCCGTCAAGGTCCGGAAACCGGTCTTGGTAACCGTTACATCGTAAGTGCCGGGCGGGAGGCTCAGGAACTCAAACGTGCCGTCATCTTTGGATGGCACGGTGGCTGAGACCTTGGTCTGCAAATTCGTCGCCTTGACTTCGGCGCCAGGAACTCCGGCTCCCGAAGGGTCGGCTACCGTCCCACGGATATGCGCCACCGTTTCCTGCGCCGCTAAATTCCAAGACAATGCCATGGCGAGCAGCAAAGCTCCCCAAAAAATCGAAGTGAGTTTTCGCATTTTGTCCTTTCCGGTTGCCGTCTGGCGAACGGGTTCGAGGCCTGCAATGCACCCACGGTTCCAATTTAGGGGCCGATCCTATAATAAAAATGATTATTTCCTTACATAGACTTAGCATCTTATAAAGCGCTTAGCTAATATGTTTTCTTGTAAAGGCCTCCTTGATTTCCACAATTGGAATTCCCATAATTGGAAGAACAGTACCAAGCGGAACGTGGGTCTATGCGGCGGAGGCATCCAAAATCTTTGCTCTCCCGCTAAGGACCTCTAACTCCTTATAATTCGTACAGGGCACTTTGCTCTAGATCATGCGAAAGCGAGTGATGTTCGGGTCGGCGGTGGTGCTGCTCAGCATCCTGGTGTCGCTCGTCGTCTCACAGGGCTCGTTCAACCTCGGCGCTTTCGCTCCCGCGCCCTCCACCCTCCAGCAGACCTACCTGTTTTGGGCTGTTTCCACGCTGATCTTCATCTTGACGGTAACGCTCGGCTTCATGCTCTTCCGCAGCGTGGTGAAGCTGTACATCGAGCGGCAAACCAATCGTCCCGGCTCTCACATCAAGTCCAAGCTCATCGGCGGTGCGCTCGCGCTCACTGTGCTGCCTATCTTCTTCCTGGTCCTGTGGAGCGTCTCGGTGCTGAATCTGAACTTAGACAAATGGTTCAGCCGGCCGGCCACCACCGTCAATATCGATCTGGTACAAATCGCCGCGGCGCTCAATCAAGAGGAAGAAGACAAACTCACCGCGCTCGCTCACTGGCTGGCCTCCGAACCAGCCCAGAGTGCCGATTTCTATGAGCGCTTCTGCCAGGAGAACCAGATCGAAAAGGCGGAAGTGGAACACGCCGACGGTAGCCGCAGGATGCTCTGCTCGGTTTCGGCAGCCGGTCAAGGCCAGATCTACAGCGCCAACATCCGCACGGAGGAAGGCAAGCTAATCCTTGCGGCGCGAATGCCTTTGGATCTAGCTGCGAAGCAGCGCGAGATCAGCCGCGAGGTAGCCGACTACGATCGGCTATCGGTGAACAAGAAGGCCGTCCGCCGCCAGTACCTGCTGCTGCTCTTCCTGATCACACTGTTCATTCTATTTTTCGCCATCTGGATCGCGCGCTATATGGCCGCACAAATCAGCACACCCATCACTGCGTTGCTGCGCGCCGCCGAGCAGATTCGCAAAGGCAATCTGAGCTACCGGGTGCGGGTGGACGCCATCGACGAAATGGCTACGCTGGTGCGCGCGTTCAATGAAATGACGGAGGCGCTCGAAACCAACAGCAAGGAACTGGAAGCGCGCCGCCGCTTCACCGAAGCGATTCTCGAGAGCATTCCCACCGGAGTGATCTCGCTCACTTCCGATGGACGCATCCAGCGCGTGAACCGCGCGCTGATGGGAATTTTCCCGGAGGAGCAAGTAGCGCGCGCGGCTCGCTTGAGCGACCTGTTCTCACGCGACGACACCGCCGAGATCCGTTACCTGATGAATCGCGCCCGCCGCACGGCGGTGGCGGGCACCCAGATCGAGTACAAAGCCGAGCGGCGCGTGCTGCAATTGTCGCTCACCGTGGCCGCTCTCGATGAACGCCGCAGTTCCGGTTTCGTCCTGGTGGTCGAAGATACCAGTGAGCTGTTGCGCGCGCAAAAAGCCGCTGCCTGGCACGAGGTAGCGCGGCGCGTGGCGCACGAGATTAAGAATCCGCTGACGCCCATCGCCTTGTGTGCCGACCGTATCGGGCGCCAATTGGCGCGTGCCGGGCAAACCCCCGCACAGTTCCCCCCACAGTTCGATGATACGCGCCGCATCCTGCAGGAATGCTCCGCCACCATCGCGCGTGAAGTGGAAAGCGTGCGCACGCTAGTGGATGAGTTCTCCCAGTTCACGCGCTTCCCGGCTGCGCAGCCGGTGCCTTCGGATTTGAATCAAATAGTGGACAACGCTCTGGCGGTGTTCGAAGGGCGGCTGGACGGGATCAGCGTGGAGAAGGATCTGGAGCAGGACCTGCCCTGGGTGCAGGTGGATCGCGAGCAATTCAAGCGCGTAGTGGTGAACCTGGTGGACAACGCGGCGGAAGCCATGCAGGATTCGCTCGTCAAGCGCCTCTACATCGGGACGCGTTCCACCGAAGCCGACGTGGTGGAGTTGATCGTCGCCGATACCGGCTGCGGAGTATCGCGCGAAGACAAGGAAAAGCTCTTCCTGCCGTACTTTTCGACCAAGGGGCGGGGAACTGGACTGGGCCTTGCGATTGTAAATCGCATCCTGGCCGATCACGAAGCTACGCCTCGCGTGGAGGATAACGTGCCCACTGGGGCTCGTTTCATCATCGAGCTCCCGGTCCGAACCGTCGCCGAGATGGAAGCCAAGGCGGAAGCGAAAGCCGCCGAAGCGAGAACCAAGGCGGTGGAAGCCGCCGCGTCGACGGAGATCCGTTCGTGAAGCCGGCGCGGATTCTGATTGTCGATGACGAGCCTTTGATCCGCCAGTCGCTGGCGGGCGTTCTGGAAGACGAGGGGTACCAGACCAACACCGTGGCGTCCGGCGAGGACTGTTTTGCCGAGATCGCCCACGATAGCTACGATCTGATCCTGCTGGACGTCTGGCTGCCGGGGATGGATGGATTGGAGACGCTGGCCCGCTTACAGGAAATCTCTTTCGCCAATCGTCCGGTGGTCGTGATTATCTCGGGCCACGGGACCATCGAGACCGCCGTCCGCGCCACCAAGCTCGGCGCGTTCGATTTTCTTGAGAAGCCCCTCACCATCGAAAAAGTAACCGTGGTGGTGAAAAACGCGCTGCAGCAGCGCAAGCTCCAATTAGAAGTAGAGCGCCTCAAGGAAGACGGACGGCGCGAGTTGCAGATCATCGGCGAAAGCGTTCCGATGAAGGCGCTGCGGCAGCAACTGGCCCTGATGGCCGCCACCAACGGCCGGGTGCTCATCTACGGCGAAAGCGGCAGCGGCAAGGAATTGGTGGCCCACGCCATTCACAACAGTAGCGCCCGCGGCGCCGAATCGTTCATCGAAGTAAATTGCGCCGCCATTCCGGAAGATCTCATCGAGAGCGAGCTGTTCGGGCATCGCAAAGGCAGCTTTCCCGGCGCCACCGAAGACAAGACCGGCAAACTGCAGAAGGCCGACGGTGGGACGCTGTTCCTGGACGAAGTGGGCGACATGAGCCTGAAGACCCAGGCCAAGGTGCTTCGATCGCTCGAAGAGCAGCGCTTCGAGCCGGTGGGCGCGGAGACTTCCATTCAGGTGGATGTGCGCGTGGTGGCGGCCACCAATAAGAATTTGGAAGAAGAGATCGAGCGCGGAAATTTTCGCGAGGACTTGTTCTATCGGCTGAACGTGATTCCGTTCTATGTTCCGCCGCTGCGCGAGCGAGTGGAAGACATCCCCCTGCTAGCCGAACATTTCCTGAAGGAATTCACCACCGCTTACGGACGCCGGCCCAAAGAATTGACGCCGGAGGCCTACGAGGTGCTGAAGGAGCATCGCTGGCCGGGCAATGTGCGCGAGCTGCGCAATCTGATGGAACGCATCGTGATCATGAGCCCCCAGGTCCGCATCGACGCGCGACATATTCCCCTCATCCCCGGCAAGCGCGCGGTCTTCGAGCGGGCCGCGGACCGCTTGGGTAGTCTGCATGAAGTTCGCGCCGCTGCCGAGCGCGAGTACATCCTCAAGACCCTGGACGAAACCAAAGGGAACGTGACCAAAACCGCCGAACTGCTGGGACTGGAGCGCAGCAATCTTTATCGCAAGATGAAGGCGCTGGGCATCGGTCCCAAGGAATGATCGCGGGAATGATCGGAAGGTAGCGCGCGGCGGCGCTGCAATAGCCTGATGGCCGGGAGCGTGAACCGGACAATCGAGCTCTGGGGACGCAACGCCGCCGACAGCTTGATACAGCATGGCCCGAATCGAGCCGAACCGTCTATGCAGCAATTAGCGCGCTTGCATGCATGTTTTGCATGCAGACCGATGGGCTCATAGCAATTGAAAGTTCACCTGGACCACCGCTTCCGTGGTGACGGGTTTGCCGTTCAGGATGGCCGGACGAAATCGCCAATGCGATACCGCTTCGATGGCCTTTTCATCTAGCCCCAGGCCCAGGCTCTGGCGAACGTGAACGTTGCGAACGTTGCCGCTGGGGCCACTTCGATGGTCAGCACCACCACGCCCTGGTATTTCGCCTTGCGCGCCTCCTCTGAGAAATCTGGCTCGACTTTGTAGATCAGTTGAGGTGGCGTCACGCCGCGCTCGCGATGCACTTCACTCAATCCGGGCGGCCCCGATTGCGATTCGCCGATTCCCCGGCAACAGCCATGGTTTCCAATCCCGCCCACTCCGTTCGCGCCGAATCCGCCATTCGGCGACCGGCTCAAAGGATCGCCGATGCTGTTGGAGGCGGTTGGCTCCAAGGGGATGTCGAATGCGATAGTGATGGGAAGTGCGAGCGCGGGATGGTCGCTAGAGGTTGGCGGAATAAACGTCCGCGGCGCCGTAGGCGGAGGCGATCCATATTTGGCAGGAAGCACAGGTTTGGCCGGAAGCACAGTTTGGTTGCTTCCTCCACTGCGCGACTCCAGACCTTTCGGTGGCCGGAAGAACGTGAGTGGCGTAGCGTGAACGGCCGTGCTTCGCTCCAGCGGATCTCGAATGGTCCGCGCCGCAGCCAGCAACAGCAGCATGAGCAGGACGTGCAGCCCGAGCGAAAACGCTTGCGACCTGGCGATGGGCATGTACACGACAGTGCAACTTAGTGCCCAGCGAGTAAGTCGAAGTAAGTCAACGCTGGTGTCCAGTCATCGCTGCTTCCGACGCTCCACACGTGTGCGCGCGCTTCACTGGCGACTAGTGAGAGTTCAACTGTCCGCGCGCGGCCGCCGTCGCCAGTTCATCGCAGCGATTGTTATCGGCGTGCGAAGCGTGGCCTTTCGTCCAGGACCAAGTGGTCTTGTGCCGTGAATTCTGTTCATCCAATTCGTGCCACAGATCCTGATTCGCCACCGGCTTCTTATCGCCCGTGCGCCAGCCGTTCATCTTCCACTTATGAATCCAGCTCGTGATGCCGTTCTTCAGGTAATTCGAGTCCGTCACGATCTCCACTTCGCAGGCCTCCTTCAACACCCGCAGCCCTTCCACCGCGGCCTGCAGTTCCATGCGATTGTTGGTGGTCTCGCGCTCCGATCCGTACATCTCGCGCGTCTTGTCGCCAAAGCGCAGAATGCAGGCCCATCCTCCAGGGCCGGGGTTGCCGATGCACGCCCCGTCTGTGATGAGAGAGACCTTCTTCAGGCGGGAACTCCGGTCAACTCGCGTTCGAAGAACGCATCCACGTGATCCAGTATCTGGGCGGCATCGGCGGTCTTATAAATCTCAACGCGCAGCTTCGACCCATTTCGGACGCCATGCGTAAAGTAAGTGGCAAACTGCTTCATTTTGCCGACCGT